>CANDGE010000050.1 GCA_947384195.1 uncultured Clostridia bacterium | reverse complement strand
CGCTCGGCGGCGGAACGGGAACAGTGCCGACGGAAACGGACAAGGAAGCGGGCGCTAAGTTCGATCTCGCGTCGGGCGACGGACTGACGAAAGAAAACCACACGTTCGACGGGTGGAGCGACGGCACTACCAAGTACGCGGCGGGCGCGGAATATACAATGCCTGCGAGCAACGTGACGTTCACGGCTGTGTGGGAAGCCGTTCCTACATATACGGTTACATATAGAGCGGGTGTCGGCGCCGACGGTACAGTGCCTGCGGGCGGACAGTATGAAGAGGGCGATACCGTAACACTGCCGCAACCGTCCGGGCTTAGCAAAGACGGATATGTATTCGTTTCTTGGAAAGACGACGAAAGCGGAACTACATACGCAGTCGGAGATACGTTTGCAATGCCTGCGCGTTCGGTATCTTTGACCGCGCAATGGGAAGTAGACACGTCGGGCGTAGACCCTACGGTCAAATTTACTGTGACTGTTGTCAAGTCAAGTAACGACAGTTTGACAGACAGCGTTATAGGCGATATACCTACTATCGAAAATAAGGCGGCGGGCGAAAAGTTTACGATGCCGACGAACGTATTTACATTGCCGCATTATTCGTATAAATGGCGTGTTCAGGCTTATAACACGTCGGAAAATTATTGGGAAACACTGGATAATTATAGTGCCGACGCCGAAATCACTATGCCTGCGGCGAATATAAGATTGGTTGCCGTTTGGACGGCTAATGCCGTAACAATATCTTTTAATGCTAACGGCGGGACGGGCGAAATGGCGAGCATTACTCGTAATTACAATACGGGTTTGGCACTTTCTACTGTGGCATTCGATTGCAAATTTACGCCCCCTACGGGAAAAGAGTTTCAAGGTTGGGCGACGGCGCCTGACGGTACGGTATTGGAAAACGGTACGAAACTCAATGATGCGATAGTGAGCGCGGACGATAAGCTGACGTTATATGCGGTGTGGACGGCAAGCTCCGAGCCTGTGCTACCGTTTACCATTAAGGATCTGGAAGGCTTGTGGACAAACGACGGCAATAATAAGTTTGTAGTAACTTCCGATAAAGCGGGCAATGAATATGCCGCAGGTAGCGGAATTCTCGATAATGTATTTGTTATTATTTTTATAGACACAGATATGTCGGCTTTAATGAGCTACGATAACGATGTTTATTACGGAATATCTTTGTCGAATGGGGTATTGACGCTTACGAGCGATACGGAAACCATCACGTTCAATAGTAAAACGCAAGTGAACAATGCGGATAAAAATGTATTTATAGGTAAATGGACGCGCAATAACGTTAAATGGTTGATATCCGACGATAAAGCTTATTTCGGCATTAATATGACGAATGTGGATTATTTAATAGCGGATTCGTATATCGTTATGTACTATGAGTTTAACGGTTACAACTATTCTTATGTGTTATCTAAAAACGGCAACGACCTTACGGGATATTATGACGTTGCCGAAAAAGAACCTGTGGTGACGACGTTCGTTACGGGCGCATTCTTCGTGCTGACGGTGAACGGGAAGCCCAATCAAATGACCGATTCAACGATCGACGCATCTAAATTGCCTACGCCGACGGCGCCCGACGGACAAAAGTTTTCCAAATGGGTCTTAGCGGGTACGCAAACGGAATTCGACGTAACGGCGGCTATGGCTGCCGATGCGTCTATCGAGCCGTTGTTCGTTGCCGATGAAACATCGCCGATTAAAGAAGTCACGGGTAGACTTACCGTCGGCGGAAAGACTTATGTCAAATTTACCATAAATGAAGATGCAACGGAAATTACCGCATATACCGATAGCGGCGAGTCTGTGAGCGTAACTATAACGCAAGATTACAGTAGTGCGGCTTGGAAAGATCAAAGATACGGTAGTGATGCTTATTATTATAATGTTAGAATAGGTGGCATTATCGGCGGATATAACGGCGGCTTGTTGATAAAAGCCGACAGGACAGCGTTGTGGGTATGTGATAGAGATGACGAACCTATTGACGGCGGAGAGTTTACAGCATGATATAAGTGCATAAAAGTATAAAACAAAACGGGCTCGCTGCGGCGAGCCTTTTTGTTGTGATAATCGGTTGCGAAATCGTTGACAATAACTAAACGGTTGTGTTACAATATCAAGCGTGTAAACACACATACCTTGTTCTCGGTACTGCGCTCTCCACGCAATTCTGCGATCAAGGCGAATTCATTTTGTCGGAGGTAAAATCATGGACAAACAGGTAAAGGCGGAAATCATTTCCAAGTTTGCAACGCACGAGGGCGATACGGGTAGCCCCGAGGTGCAGATCGCGCTCCTTACGTGGCGTATCAATCACCTTACGGATCACCTTAAAACGCACCCGAAGGATCACCATTCCCGTCGCGGACTTTTGCAAATGGTCGGCTCGCGCCGCAGTCAGCTCAACTATCTCAAAGGGATAGATATCGAGCGTTACCGCAGTCTTGTAGCCAAGCTCGAACTGCGCAAATAATTTAAAACCGCCGTGATAATTCCCGCACGCGGTCTTGCTATCGTTTTCGGCGCCGAATGCGTTGCTTGTCCTTGCCGATAGGGCAATGCTATCGGCGGCGGTCAAGCGCCTGTTTATCGCTCGAAAACGTCGACGCAATCCCGCATATAGCATTATCGGCGGTTTTTTGCTTGATGCGCACATACTAACAGGTTATTATTATAGGAGAAACATATATGGAATGCAATGTTTTTAAGACCGAGATCGGCGGCAGGGAAGTTACCGTCGAAACCGGCAAGTATGCGGGACAAGCCAACGGCTCGTGCATTATCCGTTGCGGCGACACGGTCGTAATGACAAACGTCACCATGGCGGACGCGCCGCGCCCCGGCATGGACTATTTCCCGCTCGGCGTGGACTTTGAGGAAAAGCTGTACGCCATCGGCAAGATCCCCGGCAGTTTCAAGCGTCGCGAAGGACGCGGCAGCGACAAGGCGATACTCACGTCGCGCCTTATCGATCGCCCCATACGCCCGCTGTTCCCCAAGGGTTTGTTCAACGACGTGTCGGTCGTAGCGACGGCGCTTTCGGTGGACACCAATATCCCGCCCGAAGTTTTCGGTATGCTCGGCAGCTCGATAGCGCTGTCCATATCGGATATACCGTTTATGGGACCTACGGGTTCGGTCGTCGTCGGTTGCGTCGACGGTAAGTACGTCATTAACCCCGACAACGAACAACGCGCAAAGAGTACCATGCACGTTTATGTATCGGGTACGGCGGACGCCATTATGATGGTCGAAGCGGGCGCGCAGGAAGTGTCGGAAGAGGAAATGCTCGGAGGCATACTGTTCGCGCACAAAGAGATCAAAAAGCAAGTCAAGTTCATCAACGATATCGTTAAAAAAGTGGGCAAGCCCAAGCTCGAACCGGATCTGTACCATATAGGCGAGGATGTGGACAAGGCTGTTCGCAAGTACGCGGACAAAGCGCTCGACAAAGCGCTCGACACGTTCGACCGCACCGAACGTCAAGCCAATCAGGATGCGGTGCAAGCGGACGTAATGGCGCACTTTGCCGAAGAGTTTGCGGGCAGAGAGCGCGAGATAGGCGACACGCTTTACTACATGACCAAAGAGAAGGTGCGCGAAAAGATATTGAGCAAGGGCGTTCGTCCCGACGGACGCAAAACCACCGATATCCGCGATATTTGGTGCGAGGCGGGCGTTCTGCCGCGCACGCACGGCTCGGCGGTATTTACCCGCGGGCAATCGCAGGCGCTTTCCATATGTACGCTCGGCACGGCGCGCGACGCGCAAAAGCTCGATAATCTCGACGACGAAGAGACCAAGCGTTATATGCACCAGTACAACATGCCGCCGTACTCGACGGGCGAAGCCAAGCCGCTTCGCGCGCCCGGTCGGCGCGAGATAGGCCACGGCGCGCTCGCCGAACGCGCGCTCGAACCCGTTATCCCGAGCGAGGACGAATTCCCGTACACCATTCGCGTTGTGTCGGAAATACTTTCGTCCAACGGCTCGACGTCGCAGGCGAGCGTTTGCGGCAGTACTCTTTCGCTGATGGATGCGGGTGTTCCCATCAAAGCGCCCGTCGCAGGCATCGCGATGGGGCTTATCAAGGACGAAGCCAAAAACAGGCTCGCCATACTTTCGGATATCCAAGGGCTCGAAGACTTTTTGGGCGACATGGACTTTAAGGTCGCGGGCACGGAAAAGGGCATAACCGCCATACAAATGGATATCAAGATCAAGGGCATAAGCGAAGAGATACTTCGCACCGCGCTCGAACAAGCGCGCGTCGGCAGATTGCACATACTCGGAAAAATGCTCGCGGTTTTGGACAAGCCGCGCGCAAGCCTTTCGCCGTATGCGCCCAAGATCATCATGTTCAACATCGATCCCGAAAAGATCGGCGACGTTATCGGCAAGTCGGGCAAAACGATCAACAAGATCGTCGACGATACGGGCGTCAAGATCGATATCGAAGAGGACGGCAGAGTGTTTATCGCGGGCATAGACGAAGCGATGACCGCCAAAGCCAAAGAGATAATCCTTAACATCGTCAAAGATCCCGAGATCGGCGACGTGTACGAAGGTCCCGTAGTTACCGTTCGCGACGAGCTCGGCGCGTTCGTGGAGCTTGCGCCCGGCAAGGACGGCATGATCCATATTGCCAAGCTCGGTAAGTTCGTTGGCAAACGGCTCGATTCGGTGTCCGCCGCGCTTAAAGAAGGCGACATGGTGCGCGTTGAAGTCGTCAGCTTTACCAAACAGGGCAAGATCGACCTCAAACTTTTGGAAAAGCTCACGGGCGAACCGTTGGTCAAGGCGGAGGAAGGCGAGTGGGAAGAAGATCGCCCCGCACGCGCGCCCCGTCGCGACCGTCCGCACGGCGACCGTCCGCGCCGCGATAAGAAATTCGGCGATAAAAAGGAAAAGAATTAAGGGTTGGATTAATATAACACCCCGACTGCGAATATAGATAGTCGGGGGTGTTTTTTATGAAAGACAACCGTAAACTCAAATTTTTAAGCGTTATATTGGGTAACATAGTAATATGCGCGACGATAGCCGCGCTGTTGTTTGTTACGGTCACGCCCAACGCGGAAAACACGGCTGTGCAGGGCGGGGACAAACCGCACTATTCGGGCAATTCCGAAAGCTGTGTATCGCTCATGGTAAATGTGTACTGGGGCACGGAATATATTCGGCCGATGCTCGATATATTCGCCGCGCACGGTATGCAGACTACGTTTTTTATCGGCGGCACATGGGCGGTCGGCAATACGGAAACGCTCAAAGCCATAGCGGCGGCGGGGCACGAGCTCGGCAACCACGGCTATTATCACAAGGATCATAAAAAGCTCGACGCCGCGTATAACCGCAAGGAGATATCGTCGACGCACGACGCGGTCAAAGAGATAACGGGCATAGAAATGACGTTGTTTGCGCCGCCGTCGGGTGCGTTCGGCAACGTGGCGCTCGCCACGGCGAAAGAGCTCGGCTATAAAACGGTCATGTGGACGCGCGACACGATCGACTGGCGCGATCACGACAGCGAACTCATATACAAGCGCGCGGTGCGCGATATCAAGGGCGGCGATCTTATTCTCATGCACCCGACCGACAGCACCGTCAAGGCGCTCGACCGCATAATAACGACAATAGAGGACGCGGGACTTACCGTCGCGCCCGTGAGCGTAACGCTCGGCGACGGCACGGCGTAAAGCAAAGCGAAACGGAGAAAAACGAAAATGGCAACAAAAGTATTCGACAGCGGCTTGACCGTAACGGTCGAGGAAAATCCCGCTCTGCGCTCGGTGTGCTGTGGCATAATGGTGGGTGCGGGCAGTGCATACGAGAACGCGGAAAACAACGGGATATCGCATTTTATCGAGCATGTCAACTTTAAGGGCACGAAAAAACGCTCGGCACAGGATATCGTGTCGGAATTCGACCGAGTGGGCGCGTCTTTCAATGCGTTCACAGGCAAGGAATATACGTGCTATTACTTTAAATCGATAGACGAAACGCTCGAAACATGCTTCGACGTTTTGTGCGATCTGTTTTTGCATTCGGAGTACGAAAAATCGGAGCTCGACCGCGAGCGCAAGGTGATACTCGCCGAGATAAACATGAGCAAAGACGATCCCGACGGCGTTTGCTCGGACGTGCTTTACGCCACTGCGTTTAAGGGCGGCTCGCTCGGGATGGAAATACTCGGCACAAAACAGAACGTCGCGAGATTCGGCAAGGACGATATCGAAGCATATAAAAAATCCAATTATGTGCCGAGCAATACCGTGGTCGCGTTTGCGGGAAACATCACTGCGGATGCGGCGGTGAAGCTCGTTGAAAAGTACATGCCCGAACTTGTGTCCGCGCCGTATACGCCGCCGCGCGCGCTCCGTAAACAGACGTTCGTTTCGGGCTACGGCGAATTTATACGCGATTACGAACAGACCGAGATATCGATCTCGTTCCCTGCGTTCGAGTACGGTAACGACAAAGCCGAAGCTCTGTCGGCAATAGATTGCTTGTTCGGCAGCGGCATGAGCTCGCGGCTGTTTCAGCGTTTGCGCGAAAAAATGGGGCTCGTGTACAGTGTGTACACTTCGCCGTGGCTCGGCAAGACCAACGGCTTGTTTTCGGTATGCGCCAATGTGAACGTCGAAAACGTAGTGCCCGCAGTTGATGCGATAAAGAACGAGATAGACATACTCGTGCGTGACGGCGTGACCGTCGAAGAGACCGAAAAAGCCAAAATGCAATTAAAGGTAGCGACGCTGTTCGGCAAGGAAAACACATTGTCGTATATGCACTCGCTCATGCGTCGGCGCATACTTCTCGGGATCGATCGGAGCATAGACGAGCTGATCGCTCGGATCGAAAGCGTTACGGCGGACAAGATAAACGCGCTCGCGCGCGACATGTTCGCTCAAAAAGCGGCGATAGCGTATGCGGGCAAAAAAGCGCCCGAACGCATAGATAAGGTTTTTTATAAGGAGTAACTATGAACGACACGAACGAAAAACACGGCAAACAAGAGGATAAGCTCGACGTGCTGTTCCGTATGCAGGCGGGATTGGACACTTACATACGCGATAAACGCGAGCTCGATTTTACCAAGGGCGAGTGGGTGTGCAAAAAAGCGCTCGCGCTAATGGTGGAGCTCGGTGAAGTGGTAGACGAAGCCAAGTACAAATGGTGGAAAAACCCGACCGAGATAGACGACGCCAAGCTCAAAGAAGAGATCGTGGACGTTTTGCATTTCTTTTTGGGCATGTGCATTGACAGCGGCATGACGAGCGACGAGCTGTTCGATATTTATCTCAAAAAGAACCAGGAAAACTACGACCGTCAAAACGGACTGTCGCAAAAGACGGGGTACGAAATAGATAAAAAGCAACCGAAGTCGGAATAGTATAAAAATAAGAATGCGGAATATGCGATGATCCCGCATTTTTATTATGTCGTACGAAACCGTGCGCAGTGTGCGCTTTTAGTTGTCCCGATCGTTTTTTTTTGCTTGCCGAAGTGTTTTAGCCGTTTTTTTGTCATTCCGAAAAAAACAAAGACGAGATACACCATGCCGCTTGCTTGTCGGGAACGACAAGTAAGCGGCTATCCGCGCCGTTCGGCAGCGGATAGCCTGCGGCGCTGCGTACGATAAAGTAGGCAGTTCGTTTCCGTCGTTTTGCACGCATACTCGAAAAATTTTCGCAATAGCCGAAATTCGTGTTAAAAAGCCTTGAAAAGTCGGGCGCGCTATGCTATAATGATATGTGCGTAGAAAAGCGTGTAGTTTTTTTGTGACTTTTTATGGGGAGTGCGCTGTGGCTAATAGCAGAAATAGGAAAAAGAATAACAAAAGCAAAAGCGGAAATCACGACGCTCTCGGAATGACGCTTGTAGTCGTTTCGGCGTTTTTATTGTTGTGCATAGCGATCAAGCCCGTTCTCGGAGTATTCAGCGAGGCTATTTTCGGCGTAATGCTCGGCGTGTTCGGCATTGCGGCGTACCCGATGCTTTTAGCCAATCTTTTGTTCGGCATATTTATTCTTTTGCGTCGTTCTGTCAGCGCATCTAAAAAGACTGTGATATGCACCGCGCTTTTGGTGTTTTTCGGATTGATAATTTTACAGCTGGCGTCTACCCATCATTTTTTAAAGCTTTCGTTCAACGAATATATAGAGAGCGTTTACTCCGCCAAGTATTCGGCGGGGGGCGTTATCATGGGAGTGCTTGTGTTCGGACTTAAAGCGGCGATAACCGAGGCTGCGTGCTACGTCGTGTTTTCGGTTGCCGTCATTGTTACCGTGATCGTGATGACTTCGGCGGTGTCGCGCATAAAGGATGCCGTCGCAAGACGGAAGTCGGCTAAAAACCCGCCCGCGCCGAAGCCCGCTCCGCATAGCATGTTGTCCGACGACGAGGCGCGCAGAGTTATAGCGGTCGGTCCGCGCGGCGGGCTGTTCGTCGAACGCATCGAGCGTCCCGCGGCGGCTTTTGCCGTCGAGACAGGGGTCGCGAGCGAAGCGCCCGTTTCGGAAAAACGCAATGTCAGCAACTATTCGGCAGACCCCGTCATGGGCGGACGCGCATCCGATCCCGACGAGAGCCGCAGTACCGCGCGCTTTCGGTTATTCGGCGATGCGGACGAGATCAAGCGTCAGTCTGCCGAAGAATTCAGCAAGGCGTCGCGACCCGCGCCCGCATCGACGCCCAAAGCGTCGCAACGCGTTCGCGAATACGAGTTTACCGACGATACGGACGGCATAGCCGAACCGTACGAGCGCGTCAACACGGACGCGCAAAACGCGGACAAGCCGCGCAGGGTCGATTTCGACGGAACGCCCGGCAGTTTGAGCGCGTTGTATTTTCCGCCCGAAAAGGATATCCGATTCAACGACGAAGGTATAGAAAACGTCGACGAAATGCGTGCGCGCGAGCGCAAAGCATCCGAATCATACGGTTTCGAGCGCGCGACTGCGCCCGTATTCGACGTGCCTAAGTACGACGCGCCGCGCGAGCCCGTGGAAAAAATAATCGATGCGTCCGCGCCGCTCGCGCCGCATGTGCCCGAGCCCGAGCCTGCTCCCGCGCCGAGCACGGGCGTTTCGGCGGACGATAGGTTTATGAGCGCGTTCGAGGATGTGCGCAAGACCCCGCCGCTCGAAACGGAAAGATTCAAGCCGCAAGACGATATTATCGACGCATACGAAGTGCGCTCGCGCTATTCGGTGACGGAAGAAGAGCCGTTGCCCGTTGACGACGAACCGCTCGAAGATATAGTTATCGCGAGCAATCCGCCGCCGAGCGCTTTCGACGCGCCTGCGTTCGATCCGCATGTGCCTGACGATTTTACGGGCGAGATATTGGACGGTTCGCTCATAATTTCCGACGAGCCCGCGATCGATATGTCTGAAACGCACGATAACGTCAGCGATCTCATAAGCGGCGACGATCTTTCTGGTATGTATTTATCTGCGGACGTGCCTGCGGCGGGGCAAAAGTCTGCACCGTCGGTTAAGCGCGCAAAAAACGCGCCGCTCGAAAATCAGATCACCATAGACGGTATGCTCAAAGAAAAAGCCGAAGAATCGGTGGTGGGCGCTATCGGCAAACAATACAAAAAATACAACTATACGCCGCCGCCGATCGATCTGTTAAAGGTGTACGACAAGGTCGAGGCGTCGCAGGACGAATTGAACGCGAGCGCGCAAATATTGGAAGACGTGGTGTCGCGGTTCTTAAAAGCGCAGGTCAAGGTATTGGAGATAGTGCCCGGTCCGCAGGTCACGCGGTACGAGCTCGAAGTTCCGTCGGGCGTGACGGTGCGCAGTATAGAGACGCGCGCCGCCGACATTGCGTACGAGCTGGCGGCAGTCGGCGGCGTTCGCGTGCAAGCGCCTATCCCGGGCAAGCGCGCAGTCGGTATCGAGATCCCCAATAAGATAAAATCCATTGTCGGTTTACGCGAAGTCGTAGGCTCGAACACGTTTATAAAACACAAATCGCCGCTTATATTTTCGGTAGGTAAGGACGTCGGCGGCGCGAATATTGTTTGCGATCTCGAAAAAGCCCCGCACTTTTTGATAGCGGGTCAAACGGGTAGCGGCAAGAGCGCGTGCTTAAACAGTCTTATAGTAAGTCTTTTGTACAAGTCGAGCCCCGAAGATCTGCGGCTCATGCTGATCGATCCCAAGCGCGTGGAGTTCAGTAAATTCCGCGGTATGCCGCACTTATTGTTTGAAAAGACGATCACCGAGCCCAACGAGGCGCTCAATGCGCTCAAATGGGCGGCGACCGAAATGGACAGACGCTACACTATAATGCAAAAATATACGTGTAGTAAGATTTCCGAGTATAACGGACTGCCCGACGTTGCGGCGGGCAAGCTCAACAAGCTCCCGCATATCATTATCATAATCGACGAGCTTGCAAATCTCATGCAGTCGGCGGTTTCGGGCGAGATAGAAAGCAAGATAAGCTCGATCGCGGCGCTTGCTCGCGCGGCGGGTATACATCTTATTGTCGCGACTCAACGCCCGTCGGCGGATGTAGTTACGGGTACTATAAAAGCCAATCTCGGCAGTCGGATCGCGTTTAAAGTTCCCGACGCCACTAACTCGCGTATAATAGTCGACGAGGTCGGCGCTGAGGCGCTTGCCGGCGACGGCGATATGCTGTTCTTCCCGCAGGACTATCTGACGGCTAAGCGCGTGCAGGGCTCGTTTGTCAACGGCGACGAAGTGGTTGCCGTCGTCAATTATCTCAAAGAGCATTACGAGTGCGACTTCGACGAGGACGCCGAAAAATTTGTTTGCGGCGCAGGCGGAAACGGCGGCGGAAACGGCGGCGACGGCGAGGGGAGCGGTTCGCTCGATCCGCTTGCGGCACGCGTCATGGCGCACGGAATAAAGACCAAACAGCTTTCTACGTCTGTCGTGCAGCGCAGATTTTCCATAGGCTACGCGCGCGCGGCGCGCATAATCGATACGCTCGAGGACAGCGGGTATATAGGTCCGAGCACGGGCAGCAGTAAGCCGCGCGACGTTATTATGACGCCCGAAATGTACCGCGAAGTATTCGGGCACGATGTAGAGGACAGTTGATAAAAGGGCAGGATCGGTAACGGATGAAGAACATCGCAGTAATCTCACTCGGCTGTGATAAAAACAGGGTCGATACGGAACGTATGCTGTACCGCATAGTGCGGGACGGTCATGCTGTCGTCGATTTGCCCGACGCGGACGTTATCATCGTCAATACCTGCGCATTTATTGAGAGCGCGCGGCAAGAGAGCATAGACAATATTTTGGACTGCGCGCGGTTAAAGACCGATGGCAAGTGCAAAAAATTGATCGTTACGGGCTGTTTGCCGCAAAAGCATCGCGCGGAGCTCAAGGAAGCTTTGCCCGAAGTCGATGCGTTTTTGGGCGCGTTCGAGTACGATAAGATATGCGGCGTGATAAACGGCGACGAGCCCGAACGATCGGAGGACGGCGGATATTCCGCATTTTGCGCCGACGAAAATTGCGGAAGGGTATTGACTACTTTCCCGCACGTGGCGTATTTGAAAATAGCCGAGGGCTGTAACAATAAGTGTACGTTTTGCACCATACCGTCCATACGCGGCGTTTACAGATCCCGTCCCATATCCGATATAACGGCGGAAGCGTCGGGGCTCGTGAAGGACGGAGTTCGCGAACTCATACTCGTCGCGCAGGACGTAACGCGCTACGGTGAGGATATCGGCGAGTCTGTCATCGGGCTTTTGAACGAGCTCGAAAAATTGCCCGTCGACATCATAAGGCTGTTGTATTGCTATCCCGAGCGCGTCACCGACGAGCTTATCGAAAGGATAGCATCGTCGCAAAAGATAGCCAAGTATATCGATATCCCGTTACAGCACGCGTCCGATAAAATACTTAAACTCATGAACCGCAAAACGACGCGCGCGCAAGCGGAAAAGCTTATAAGCAAGCTTCATGCGCGAGGCATAGTCGTGCGTACCACGCTTATGGTGGGATTCCCGGGCGAAACGCAAAAGGAGTTTGACGAGCTTTGCGAATTCGTGCGAAAGGCAAAGCCCGAATATGCGGGGGTGTTCGCATACTCCAAGGAGAGCGGAACGCCCGCCGCGCGCTTGCCCGATCGGGTCAAACGATCGGATAAAATAAAGCGCGTAAAAGCGTTGGGCGCAATATGCACCGACGTTACGCGCGAGTTCAATAAAAGCCTTGTAGGCAAAACGATAAACGTGCTTTACGAGGACGTCGACTTCGACAAAAACAAGTTCGTCGGACGCGCGGGATTTCAGACACCGGGCGTGGACGGGTGCGTATACTTCGAGTGCGCGCAAGCCGACGTCGGCAAGTCGTATGCGGTGACGGTCACGGCATTCGACGATTACGATCTTTACGGCGTTTGCGACGCCGACCGTACATAAAGCACAATGCGTCGGGCGTTAGCGCGACGACGTCGGAGGTATTTTACGAAAGTATGAAAATGAATTTACCCAACAAACTGACAGTTTTCAGGATATTGACGATACCGGTGTTTATCGTGTTGTACTTCGTTCCGTTTGAAGGACATACGTTTGCCGCCGCGCTGGTGTATCTATTGGCGTGTTTTACCGACTTTTTGGACGGATATCTCGCGCGCAAACACGATCTCGTGACCAACTTCGGAAAGTTCATCGATCCGATCGCCGATAAAATGCTGATCGCATGCTCGTTGATAGCCGTGTGCGTGACCGCGCCCATAGTCGAGCCTGCGGTAGCTTACACCATAGCGATAGCGGTTTGCACGATGTTGATACTCTCGCGCGAGCTTATGATAAGCGTTTTTCGCACGGTCGCTGCGGATAAGCATTTGGTGCTCGCCGCGGATATGGCGGGCAAGCTGAAAACCGTCGTGCAAATGATGGCTTTGTTTGCGCTGTTGCCCGTGACCGATTTTTACGCATGGAACGCGCTCGCGGGCGAAGTGTTCTTTTACGGCGGGGTAGCGTTGCTTGCGCTCGCTACGGTCTTGACGGTGATATCGGGCATACGGTATGTATCGATCAACAAGGCGGTACTGGAGGATTAAATGAGAGTCGGATTTTTATCTGTCGAGCGCTCGACCGTCGACAGGCGCGAAGCGGAGATCGCCATGTTCGATAACGGGCATACCGCCGATGCGTTCATGACGGTGCAAAGCTCGGATATAGATTGGGCGATAACGAATTTGCGCGGTATTTGCGACGCGATAGTGATCGACGGTAACGTTGCGGCGTTCTACGACACGTATAAGGACACATTGTCGTCGCGTCCCGATCATTTCGAGCTTGACGGTAAGCTCCATAGCGTGGTGCGCACCGTAACGCCCGAATTTTTATCGGACAGGTTTTTGCCGTTGCTCAACAAAAAAGGCAAAAAGCGTTTTGCGACGGTCGTTTTCAAAACGTACGGAAAGTCGGAAAGCGAGCTCAGGATATTGCTCAAAGAATACTTGACTAAAAAGAGCAGAGTGCAGATAGGGTTCTTTCCCGAGTTTTTGGAGTGCGAGGTGCACGCGCGTTGCGCCACGAGCATGGCCAAAGAGGAAATGAACGCATTGTCGCAAAGGCTGGACGGCATACTCGGCGCGTTTACTTATGCTTACGAGCGTATAAGCTTGCAGGAGTGCGTCGCGCAAATGCTCAAAGAGGAAGGGCTCAAACTCAAAATAGCCGAATCGTTTACGGGCGGCGCGCTCGGCGCGGCGTTTACCGCCATGGCGGGCGCGAGCGAATATTTGGTCGAGGACGTGATCGCGTACTCGGTATCGTCCAAGCATAAGCGATTGGCCGTACCTATGGAAGTGATAGCCGAAAAAGGCGCGGTAAGCGGCGATACGGCGTACAACATGGCGCTCGGTCTGATGTCTGCGGGCGATTGCGATATAGCCGTCGCCACTACTGGCAACGCGGGACCGACGTCGCAAAGCGGCGCGGTGGGGCTGTGCTATATCGCGCTCGGCATAACCAAGCAAAAAAGCATCGGCGTGTTCAAGTATGTTTTCGACGGCGACCGCGAATGCAACATTCAAAGCGGCGTCAAAAACGCATTGCTGTTGATATACAGCGGCATACTCGAATACAAAAAATCGTCGGCTCCCGTTTTCGCGTCCGACGCGCGCGATGCGGAGTATTAAGTTAATAAACGGGCAACCGTAAAAGAGGTATAAAATGGATAAGAAAGAAAAGTTCAAGGTTTACAACACAGACATGTCGCCGGAGGAAAAGGAAAAGGCGCTTGCCGATACCATTGCCCAGATCGAAAAGACGTA
>CANDGE010000049.1 GCA_947384195.1 uncultured Clostridia bacterium | reverse complement strand
ATAAATTTCAATTTGTCGTTACAAATGTTAAAAGAAAAAGTATAGCACACTATACTTCGCAAGCGAAGATAGTGCGCTGTTTCATTGTCCACAAGGAAATCCCAATAACAGATACCCGTACGGCTCGCTTTTTCTTTTCGATCAATGTAAAAATATAAAAGTGGCATGATTAAGCGTCGATATGTGTTTGATTTATATATAAAAATATGATAAAATAAGCCCGTTAATAATATTTATTCGCGGAGAAAAACGCATGAAAACAACTAATTTATACGTGTTGGCGCTTTCCGCCGATTTGAGTAGCGACGAATTTTCCAAGCATGAAAGCTATTTGGCGGGGAGGGAAAGTGTTAAACAACATAAAACATACGAGATAAAGACTCTTGCCAGGTTTTGTATGCAGCATGTGGAGGTACGTCGACTGTAAGGGCTTTGACGGGTTTGCGTTTACTTTCGAGATACCGCAGATAGGCAGAGAATTCGATTTGTTGAAGGTTACGGAAACAAAGGCGATAAATATCGAGTTGAAGTCGCAAATGACTACACCGGACAAGTTAAAGAAACAGTTCGTGCAAAACAGGCATTTAGGTTTTATCCAAGTACGAGTGCGAAACAAATATTTCCGAACATATAGATCGTTTGGAAAATTTAGCGTCGTTTTCATTGCGAGTAAAAATAAGGACAAATAAAGAAATGGCGTCGTTTATCAGGCACTTGATGTATTTGAACGACGAGAGCCGAAAAGAATATTACGGAAACGTAGAAGTGGTGTATGCGGCAAATTACGAGCAAGCCAATTGTTTGATACGCTATTACAAAGCACGCGGACATCGGCATATATCATTGACATTATCAAGATATTACAGATGCAATATGGATAATTTGATTAACGATATCAACACTCACGAAGTTATCGGTCAAGAATTCGATAACATAGTTATGGCGATAGATGATTCATTCTATTACGATGCGAACGGATATTTATGTGCCGTAGAACACCCCAATCCTGACTATTTATTCAATAAATTATTATTCCAAGGGCTTACTCGCGTGCGTGAAAAAGTTGCGTTGATAATAATAAACAATCCCGATCTATTCGATAAGGTTATAGATCCGGTTGGCGGTTACACGGAAGCGGATAGGTAGTCTATCGGCGTAGAAACGTTATTTGCGATAAAACAAGACCGCTCTGCGTTAATGCGGTGCGGTCGAGATGAAAGCATTCGGTCGGGTATCGTTGCAAAGCGTGTCAGTCCGCTACCTTTTTGTGTATGGCGGCGATGGCGGTTTTTTCCAAGCGCGAAACCTGTGCTTGGGAAATACCTATCTCTTTGCTTACTTCCATTTGTGTTTTGCCGTCGTAGAATCGCATCATAAGGATCTTTCGTTCGCGTTCGGACAGCTTTTCCACTGCGTCGTCAATATCGATAATGCTCAAACGATTATCGTCGGCGGTATCGGTCAGCTGATCCATGACGAGTACCGCATCGTCGCCGTCGTGGTAAACGGGCTCGAACAGCGATACGGGATCGGATATGCCGTCGAGCGCATAAACGACGTCTTTTACGGGCAGGTTGAGCGCGGCGGCTATATCGTCGAGCGTTGCGGCGTCGCCCGTTTCGTATTCTATTTTTTGACGGGCTTGCAGAGCGTGGTAAGCGGTGTCGCGCACAGACCGCGAAACGCGGAGCGGCGAGCAGTCGCGCAAAAATCTGCGTATCTCGCCGATGATCATCGGCACTGCATAGGTCGAGAATCGCAGATTGTACGAAACGTTGAAGTTTTCCATAGCTTTGATCAAACCTATACAGCCGACTTGAAAAATATCGTCGACGCTCTGTTTTTTTGCGGCGAAGCGTTGTGTGACCGATAATACCAGTCTCAGGTTAGCCATAATAAACAGTTCTCGCGCTTGTTCGTCGCCGTTTTGAGCTTTGACGATAAGCTCCATCATTTCTTCGTGTTTCAGCTTGGGTAAAGTGGATGTGTCGAGCCCGCAGATATCGACGCGTGTTTTCATGTGTCAGCCTCTCTTTTGTGTGAAATACAGCACTTTTAAGTTTGGCGCATCAGTTGCGACGTTATGCGATTGAGAATACCGTTATTTAGCGAATATCCGTTCTTTTATGTCGAATACGACCGATAACATAAAAAACCATTGTCACGGTCGACGTTTAACGCATATACAATGTCTATGGAAAGCGAAATGTCATATTGCGAATTGCGTCGCCGAGAAGTTATCAACGGAAGTGACGGACGGCGTATGGGGCACATCATCGATCTCGTGTTTTCCGTGGGGTCGGGAAAGATCAAGGGTATAATACTTCCTTACGGCAAGCGCGGCGTTTTTTCTAAGTCGCAAGATCTGTTTGTGCCTTGGCAGTGCGTGCAAAAGATAGGCGAGGACGTTATAATAGTCGAGATATGCGATCTCACGTCGGGTATGCCTAAATGTATTCCGTCCGGTAAACCGCCCGAGCTTTTGCCGGAAGGATGTCCGCCGCCACCGCCGCCACCGCCGCAAAAAAAGGGCGGCAAACACGATTGCGACGGCAAGTGCGAAAAGTGCATGTTGTTCGACTGTTCGCGTCGTTGGGATGCCGCCGATTGATAACGTCATCGGTTAAAAACGGTTGTTATGCAAAAGCGTTGCGATGTTTCCCGTTGCGGCGCTTTTTGTGTTTTTTTCGATACTGTGGCGCATAAGCGCATATTTATATGTTTATCGCGGTAGACAAACGATAAAAATTATGTTATACTTATCATAATACAACAAGGAAGTACGTATTATGAAGTGTATCTATTGCGGCAACGCGGAAAGCAAGGTAGTAGACTCGCGCTCGACCGACGAGGGCAACAGCATACGGCGTCGGCGCGAATGCTTGCAATGCGGCAAGCGTTTTACGACGTACGAGGTGATAGAATCCACGCCCGTGCTCGTGGTCAAACAGGACGGCACGCGCCAGCAGTTCGACCCGTTGAAGATCAAGAACGGTCTGATCAAGGCGTGCGAAAAACGTCCCGTCGCACTGCGCGATATCGACGCGCTCGTAGCGTCTGTCGAAAAGCAGGTCTACAACTCGCTCGAACAGGAGATATCCACGAAAAAGATAGGCGAGCTCGTTATGGAACGGCTCAAAGAGCTCGATCAAATAGCGTACGTTCGATTCGCGTCGGTATACCGCGATTTCCGCGACGTTACGTCGTTTATAGAATTTATCAATGCGTTCAAGTAGGCGGTAATGACACTTCTCGATTGCAAAGCTCAAGACAGCGGAACGATCCGCGCGATAGGCGGCGATGCCGAAACGCATAGGCGGCTTGTCGATATGGGTTTGCTCGACGTCGGTTACGGCGTGAGATGCAAGCGCAAACGTTCGATGCTTGTCGAGTTTTGCGGGGATTTTTCCGCCGTAGTAGCTTCGTCCGTCGCGGCGCAGATCGAGGTAAACAAGCGTTGAAAATAGCTTTGTGCGGCAATCCGAACGTCGGCAAGACAACTCTGTTCAACCGTATCGCGCGGTCGGACGCTCCTGTCGGTAATTGGCACGGCGTAACTGTCGATGTGCGTTCCAAGCGCATCGGGAAAGACGTTTTGCTGTCAGATCTTCCCGGCGCGTATTCGCTTACCGCGCGTACGAAGGAGGAAGCCGTTACGCGCGACAATATACTTTACGGCGAGTACGACGTGTGCGTGTATGTTGCGGAAGCGAACAACCTGCGTCGCAATCTTTACATGTTTACTCAGCTCGTAGAGGCCGATAAGCGCGTCGTGCTCGTAGTTAACATGATGGACGAAGCGCGCGGAAAGATCGATCTCGATAAGCTTTCCGCGCGGTTGGGCGTGCCCGTTATCGGCACGTCCGTCAAGCTCGGTAATCCCAAAACGCAGATCATCGACGCGGCGGAGATCGCATTGCGGCGCGCCCCGATCAAACCCGATTATTTGCTTGCGCCTACGGTAAAAGCGGCGGCTGTCGGTTGTGCGTCCGCGGCAAGGGCGGCGGGACTGACTCCCGAATTTGCCGCGCTGAAAAGTATGGAAGGCGATATCGAGATATCCGAAAAACTCGGCAACATCGGCGGCGAATGCGGCGGCGCATGTTCGTCATGCTCGGGCTGTTCGAGCGGCGACGTCGATCGCCCCGCGCGTTTGCGCTATGCATATATAGACGGGATATTGACGGGCGCGGTCGAAAAACAGCGCGATTCGGCGCGAGCGGACCGTTTGGACAAGATATTTCTCGGCAAGCTCGCGCTGCCTATATTTATAGCGGTGATGGCGCTTGTTTTCCTAATAACTTTCGAGGCGGGTAAACCTTTATCGGGCTTGCTTTCGTCGCTTACGGAGCATATTGCGACGCTTGTGCGCGATGCGGGCATGACCGATTGGGTAGCATCGCTGATCGCAGACGGCGTAATATCGGGCGTCGGGGGCGTGCTTGCGTTCTTACCGCAGGTCGCAATATTATACATACTGACGGCGCTTTTGCAGGACAGCGGGTATATGAGCCGCGTGGCGTTTGTCACCGACGATTTTTTCAAAGGGTTCGGTCTGTCGGGGCGGGCGGCGTTTTCGGTCGTGTTGGGCTTGGGTTGTTCGGCGACTGCTGTTTTGTCGACGCGCGGTATATCGGGCGGGACTGCGCGGCGGCGAACGGCATTCGTTACTCCGTTTTGTCCGTGCAGTGCGCGGCTTGCGGTGTTTACGGCGATAAGCGGGTACTTCGGCTTGAACGGTTTGACGGTCGCCGCTATGTATATCTTGGGCTGCGTCGCGGCGCTGTTACTGCTTAAATCGATGAACGCCGTCAAGCCCGAGCGCGACGGCGACGGGCTTATAATGGAAATGCCGCCTTATAGGTTGCCGAATGCAAAACGGGTGTTCTCGGTCGTGTGGCATAATGTGTGGGCGTTTGTGGCGCGCGTCGGGTCGACCGTATTTGCCGTAAGTATCATAATGTGGGTGCTTTGCAATTTCTCGTTTGCGACGGGGTATAGCGGCGGCGGACAAACGAGCATAATGAATACGTTTGCCGGATTTATAGCGCCTGTATTCGCGCCGCTCGGTTTCGGGTCGTGGCAAGCGGCGGCGGCGCTGATCACTGGCGTAGCCGCCAAAGAAACGGTGATATCGGTGATAGCGTCGCTGGGCGGTATGGGCGAAGTGTTTGCATCGTCGACTGCGGCGGTGTCGTTCATGATCTTTACGTGTTTGTACGTACCGTGTATAGCGACGCTTTCGGCGCTCGCCAAAGAGAACGGGATAAAAAGCGCGGCGTTATCCGTTGCGGCGCATACGGCGATAGCTTATTGCGCGTCGTTTGCGTATTATCGGTCGGCGGTGTCTTGGAGCGTCGATAAGATAGCGGTCGTTGCGGTATGGATAGGCGTAGCGGCGGCGATAACGGCGCTCGCGGCGAGCGTGCATATAGTCAAAGCGCGCGGACGAAAACGTAAAGCAAAAACGGTATAAGGAATATGCCATGGGCAAAAGACAAGAATTTAAAATAGAAAAGGAACAGCGTGCCGCGGCGTTTTTGTCGTCGCACGTTGCGGGACTGTCGCGCGCCAATGCGGACAAGCTTATCAAAAGCGGCGAAATGCGCGTCAACGGTATGCGGGTCAAGGCAAATGCCATACTGCAAGTCGGCGACGCGGTAAGCGTGTTCGTGCCCGACGGGCTCAGAGATCGGTCGGCGGTAAATATAGTTTACGACGATGCCGACATAGTGATATTCGATAAACCCAAGCGTACGCCGTACGATGCGTTGCCCGAGCTTTACGGCGAGCCGCTTTTTGCAGTGCACAGGCTTGATACGAACACGACGGGGCTTATCGTTTTTGCCAAGACCGATCGCGCGCTTGCCGAGCTCGAACGCGTGTTTCGCGAGCGCACCGTCGAAAAAATTTACGAAGCGGCGGTATATCCCGCGCCGACAGCCGATCATGCTACGCTCACGGCTTATACCAAGCTTTTACATTCGCAAAACGTTGCGCTCGTCAGCGCCGAGCAAAAAGCGGGATACAAAACCATGATCACGGAATACCGCGTTATCGAGCGTATAGGCGATGCGGCGATATTGCGCGTATTTCCGCATACCGGTCGCACGCATCAGATACGCGCGCATTTGTGTTTTGCGGGCTGTCCTATAATAGGCGAGCACAAGTACGGGATCAAGGGGCGGCGAATAAGCGGCGCGCCCGACACGCAAATGCTTGCGGCGGTGCGATTGACGTTTGACGGCTTGCGCGGCGGATTGGAATATCTCAACGGCAAAGCTTTTACTGCGGACAGCGGTTTCGATGTAGATTTTTTGCGCGATCGGCACATATTATAGGATATACGTTTTTTCGGGCGCGTGTCCCGTGTTGCCGTCGTTCGGCGAATTTGCGCGAAAAGGCGTTTGCGCCCGTTTGCGCATTGTATGAAAAAATCATTGACAAAAATCCGCAAATAACGTATAATACAAACAAATGACTATCAAAGACATAAAAACCGAAGCGCGCAAAAAACTCGCTTTGAATATGCACCAGGCGATCGCCGTATATGCGGTCGAGTTCACGATATTCATAACGCTTATCGCACTTGTAGTCATGTCTTCGGTCAGTCTCGGCGTTAACGTGCCTGCGGCGGTCGTGATGATATGTTACGGCATCGTGCTTTGCGTGGTCGCATTGGTCGGGATAGGCATGATAAATTTCGCTATGGTCGATTTTTATTTGGCGTCGTACCGTTGCAAACCGTATAATATCCGACGGCTCGGCGAAACGCTCGTGCGCAGTAACATGACCAAAATATTTTTGTTGAGTTTACAACGCACGGTCGTGGGCGGGCTTTTGCTGTTGTGCCTTATCGTTCCCGGCGTAATATACCTTATTCGTACGTCTATGGCAAATTACTTGCTCATAGCCAATCCTAAGCTCACGGCAAAAGCGGCTTTGACTGCGTCAAACAAGGTAATGAGCGGAAAAACGGGCTCGTATTTTTCGCTTTGTATGTCGCTTTTAGGCTGGTATTTATTGGGCATCTTTACGCTCGGCTTGGGCTTTATATTTATTATACCTTATACCGATTTGATAAAAGCGGTCTATTATAAGCGGAATCTTCAAGGCGATAAAACAGTGTACAACGTCGTGCCGCAACCTTTGAGCGCGCCGTATCCGACCACAGCCGCGCCCATGCCGCAAGCCGCGCAACAGGCGTATGCGGAGCAAGTGCGATCGACTGCCGAGCAAGACGCGCAACAGCAACAACAAAAGGTCGCGCCGATCGATACTTTGGCGGACGACGACGTGCGCGATATGAATGCGACCATGCGCGACTTCGGTGCGCCCGTTGTCGAGCAACGCGACGTGACGGAAGTACCTATAATGCCCGTGACGGCGGCTAAAAAAGAAGCGCAAGCGGTGCAAGCGGAGCCGCAACGGCAAAAGTCGACCGATCCGCAAATGCCGATAGATATATTGTCGGATATGGTCGCGGTGATGTCCGACACATCGGCTAAGGACGACGCTCCGCATGCGGACAAGCCCGACGATACGAGCATAGTCGAAACCGAGCGCGAGCTCACCGACGAGGAACTTGCCGCAAGCGAAAAAACAAAAAAGCAAGCGATAGAAAGCATGTACTCGCGTACCGATCCGCAAAAACCGAGAGTAGACTATTTTACGGGCGGCGGCAAGCAAAAGCAAAATCCCAACGACTTTGTTACGAGCGAAGTCGACATAGGAACTTCGGAGTACGACAGACCGATTTCGGTCGAGCATGTGATCGACGCGCCGATCGACGATTCGGTTATGAGCGACAGCGATTTCGACGAGTTTTTGCGCAAGTTCGATATCGAAAGTTCGGCTCAAAATGCGGGCGGCGGTAATGCGGCGGGCAATGCGTCCGCGCGACGTGCGGAGCGGCGCACGACCGAGCGTCCGTCGGCGAGGCGTGCGACGGAAAGGAACGGCGAAGTACTTGACCGCGCCGAACGTATCAGGCGCGAGCGCGAGGCTCGACTTAATAAAAAATAATATATCGGCAGGGTGATTTTGAAACAGAAACGCACATATTCGCTGACGGCAAAAGAACGTAAGGCTTTGCGCGCGGCGGAAGATAAAAAGAAAAACGGACGCTCGGGCGGCAGAACGGGCGACGGTTCGTCCGTAACGCGCGAGAACGCCGAAACGGACATGGTGGCGGCGCAAAAGCTTACGCGTAAGACCAATGCGGCGGTCATAGCGGTAGTAAGCGTTGCGATCGCGCTTATTCTTGCGGCGATACTTGTTCCCGTGATAATGTACGTTGTCAATCCTTATAGCTTTAACGGCAACCATAAAGTTATCGCGCGGTTCGCCTTATCCAACGGCATGACGCTCGAATACGTTATCGAAGAGGACGAGTACGATACGGCGGCGACGAATTTTATATTTCTCGCCAAAAACGGATTTTTCGATAACACCGTGTTTTTCGATGCGCAAAACGGCTGGTTGCGGTTTGGCGGATACGAATCGCAGCCTACTACCAACTACTCGTCGAGCGATTTCAACCGCACTCATCACCGCAAAGACAGTCAGGCTTATTGCGATGCTTTTAAGGCGTTGGCAAACGATAAGTTTGACAGATCTACGTATAAATTCGGATACAGATTGCGCGCCGACAGAAAAGGCACGGACGTGAAAGCGTTGGAGGAAGAAGGCGTGCTCACGTATTTGTATTCGGATACGGCGACCGAATTCCAATTTTCGTATCAGCCGCAGGCTACAAATCAAATAGTGAGCATGGAGAGCAACGGCACGCAGAAAACGTACGACTTGAACCCGACCATGGTCGGACGCGCGTTAAACGACAAGACGTTGCAAAACATAAAAGCGATAGCGGCGACTGCACAGCTCAACGCGGGAATGACCACGGGATATATGTGGCGTCCGCCTACGCCCGATATCATGATAAATTCGGTAAAGATATATAATCTCGACGGCGTTAAGTGGAAAAACTTCGATTTTATATCGTATATGCGTGAGAACGACAGTTCCGGACAAAGACGGCTCTCTCAATGGATAGGCACGGTGTAATAATACCGTTTCCGTGATCGAACAAGATAATACCGCGGTTTGGTGTGCGGCGCAGTGTTTGCGTTCGGATATAAGCCGCGGTTTTTGTTTGCGTGAATATTTGTCCGCCCGTATGGTAATAATCGTGTATTATGGTAATCGGACTTGTTTTGTGCGGTCTTGTCGCCGTACTGTTGTTTTTCGGGATAGCCGAGCGTGTTTTCAAAAGCTTCGGTGTAGCGTACTGGCTGGCGTTTGTAATGATAGGATTGCTGATAGGCAGTGCGTTTGTGCCCGAGTTCGGTATCGGCAGCGTAACGTTCAACGTTGCGGGTTTTATCGCGCCGATAGCGTTTGCCGTCGTGTTTTACGTGCTCGCCGCGCGCACGCACGAGATCATGCGCGCAATGGTCACAACATCGGTGGTCGTCGCGTTGTTCGTATCGGTGTGGCTGTTGATCGCGCCGATAGCCAACGATACGGTCACGGTCATAATAATAGGTTTTTTATGCGGTGCTGTCGCATTTCTCGTCGCAAAGACCAAGCTCGCCGCGCTCGCGGGCGTGTTTGCGGGAATGCCGATAGGCGAAGTGATATCGTCCGCCGTCGATCTTTTCGTATACGACACGCCTATGCGGTTCGGAACGGCGGCAACGTTTGATGCGGTGATACTCGCCGCGGTGTTTTCCGTAGCGCTGTTCGAGACCGTGTCGGCTATAAAACGCACGATCAACGCGCGCAATCGTGCGCGCACCGCCGCCGAGAGGTCCGAATTTTCCGAAGAATTCGACCCTAACGAATATAAAAAATATTTCGACGAGTGATCGAGCGGTTATAGTTTCGGCGCGTTCTTACGGGAATGCTTGCAATAAACGCCATTACCGTAATTTACCGAAAAGCGCCTTTTTGTCGATCTGTCGCCGCCGCAACGCCGTGCGCGGCTGTTTTGCCGTACTTGTGTACGCTGATCGGTGAAAATTCTTTACATTTTCGTATCGATGTGGTAAAATATACATGATATGAAACCTACCGTAGCTATCGTAGGACGTCCCAATGTAGGCAAGTCCACGTTGATAAACAGAATAAGCGGTCGGCGCGTCGCCATAGTGGACGACATGCCGGGCGTTACGCGCGACAGGCTTTATGCCGACTGTGAGTGGTGCGGCAAGGAGTTTACGCTGATCGATACCGGCGGTATCGACGACGGCGACGACGATATTTCGCGGTCGGTCAAGCGACAGGCGATGGACGCGGTAGAGCTTGCATCCGTCGTTATTTTCGTTGTCGATATAAAGCAAGGCGTATTGACGGGCGATGCGGAGATAGCCGAAGTATTGCGCAAGAGCGGGCGCAACGTTGTGCTTGCGGTCAATAAGGCGGACTCGGCTAACCGCGACAACGTCTATGATTTTTATGCGCTCGGACTGGGCGAGCCGTATCTTATTTCCGCCGAGCACGGCTCGGGTATAGGCGACATGCTCGATGCGGTGTGCGCGGAGTTCGCTGTCGAAAGTTCGGACGGCGACGATAAGCCGTTGTCGATCGCGATAGTGGGCAAGCCCAACGTAGGCAAAAGCTCGCTCGTCAACAGATTATCGGGCTACGAGCGCAGTATCGTATCCGACGTTGCGGGTACGACGCGCGACGCGGTAGATACGCAGATCACGGTCAACGGCAAGCCGTATACGCTTATCGATACGGCGGGTATGCGTCGAAAACGCGATATCGCCGACGGATCGATAGAGCGGTATTCGGTCATACGCGCGATAGCGGCGATAAAGCGTGCCGACGCAGTGCTTATAGTGGTGGACGCGACGCAACCGATATCCGAGCAGGACGAGAAGATAGCGGGGCTCGTTCACGAGGAGGGCAAGCCGTCCGTGATAGTGCTCAACAAGTGGGACGCCGTGGAAAAGGATACCTACTCGCTCAAACAAAAAACGGACGAGCTAAAAGAGCATCTTGCGTTTATGAGCTATCTTAAATGCGTGTCTGTTTCCGCGGTAACGGGTCAGCGCGTAGAAAAAATATTGGACGAGGTAAACGCCGTATACGAAAACGCTACGCGCAGGATATCGACGGGACTTTTGAACGAACTCATAGGTCAGGCGATAGCGGCGACCGAGCCTACGGCAAGAAAGGGCAGAAAAGCCAAGATCTTGTACGTATCTCAACCGAGCGTATGCCCGCCGTTGTTCGTGTTTAAAGTCAACGACGCAAAGCTGATACATTTTTCGTACGAACGATATTTGGAAAACTCGCTTCGGCGCGCATTCGATTTTTCGGGTACGCCCGTGCGATTGAAGTTTATAGGACGTGAAGATCGAAGTTGATCGAAAATCAAGCATTTCGGATAGATCATCATCGTTGTTTCGCTGTTTTGTCGTTTGGAGTGAAACGAACGGTGTCTACCTTAAATAAAAGGACATAAACTTATGACTATTTCACAACCGATGCAAATACTTGCGGGCGTGCTCGTAGCGATATGCTCGTACTTTATAGGCAATATCAACAGCGCCATACTTATCAGTAGGATCAAAGGCAAAGATATACGTCAATGCGGCAGCGGTAATCCCGGCACTATGAATATGTTGCGTTCATACGGAAAGATACTCGGGGTGCTCACGCTTGTGCTCGACGTGCTCAAAGGCGTAGTCCCGTGTCTGTTGGGTTGGCTGTTTATGGGCGACGGGCAGTTTTTGCGGCTCGGTTCGGATAGGCTCGGCATGTACACGGCGGGATTTTGCGCGGTGCTCGGTCACGTATATCCCGTAACGATGAAGTTTAAAGGCGGCAAGGGCGCGGCGACGATGATCGGCGTATGTTTGACTATGCAACCGCTTTACACGCTCGGCGCGTTTGCTTTCGGCGTAGCTTTTTTGTTTATAACTCAGGTCGGTTCTCTCACGTCGTTTATAATGATAAGCGCGCCGCTTGCGGTAGAGGGCATACAGGCGTCGCATAACAATATGGGCATATTGTGCGCCGTCGTACTGTTTGCGATGTTTTTGTTGAGTTTGTTTGCGCACCGCAAAAACTTGAAAAAGCTGTTTTCGGGCAACGAGGGGCGAGTGGTGCTCGTCAAGCCGAAAAAACCGAAGCCCGAAAAAGACTGCGCAATAATTTTCGACGGCGTAATCGTCGCCGAATAATGCTCGACATTCGATCGTTTTTGCGATCATGCAAAGCCGTCGGTTGCTTTGCGTCGCGTCCGAAAGCTTAAAATGCTTTTAGGGCGCTTTTTCGTTTATGCGATTTTATCGTAAAAATTTTATGCCGAGCGGTATTTTGTAATATGCACGCACATATATTAAACCGTATTCGATTGTCGGCATATTAGGTTTATCGACGTCATATACATATAAACAAATATGCAGAACTTGTCGGACGGGAGGTAATATGGAAGAGTACGACGTTTACAAAGATATCACGGAGCGGACGGGCGGCGATATATATATCGGCGTTGTCGGACCTGTACGGTCGGGCAAGTCGACGTTCATCACTAATTTTATGAACGCGTTTGTTATTCCGTCGGCGAGCGGATACGAGCTCGAGCGTATGCGCGACGAGCTGCCTCAGAGCGCCGAAGGCAAAGCAGTCATGACCACGCAACCCAAGTTTGTTCCCGCGGAAGCGGTGACGGTCACGCTCAACGATACCGCCAAGATCTCCGTGCGTCTTGTCGATTGCGTCGGCTATATGGTAGACGGTGCGACCGGGCACAAGGACGGCGACGGCGCGCGCATGGTCAAAACGCCGTGGAGCGACACGCCCATACCGTTTGAGCGCGCGGCGGAAATAGGCACGCGCAAGGTCATTGCCGATCACTCGACTATCGGCGTTGTGATGACGAGCGACGGCTCGATCAAGACAGAGCTTCCGCGCGACGCGTACGTTGCGGCGGAGGAGCGCACGGTCGCGGAACTCAAAGAGCTGGGCAAGCCGTTCGTCATAGTGCTCAACTCGTCCGTGCCGAATTCGCAGGAAACCAAAAAGCTTGCGAAAGGGCTTTCCGAAAAGTACGGTAACGCAGTTGTCGCCATGAACGTTGCGAGTTTGAGCAAGAACGATATAGTCAAGCTTTTCGAGAACGTTTTGTACGAATTCCCGCTCCGCGATCTGTATGTCGAAACCGCTAACTGGATACGCGCGTTGGACGTAGAAAACGCGATAGCGGCGGATCTCGTTTCGAGAGCCATGGCGCTTGCCGAAGGCAAAAGCAAAATGCGCGATTGCGTAGCGGGCGAGATAGAGCTCGACAGCGAATTTTTCGACACGTTGGAGCTCAAAAGCGTCGAGCTCGACAAGGGCAGAGCCGTTTATGCGGTCAAGGAAAAGGCGGGGTTGTTCTATCGCGCATTACAGGAAGAATTCGGCGTCGATATTAAAGACGAGTTCGACCTTATGGCGTCGCTCGGCGATCTCGTAAAAGCCAAACGGTCGTTCGATAAACTCAGCAGCGCGTTGCAGGAAGTGGCGGAAACAGGCTACGGCGTGGTCACCCCGACTATGGACGAAATGTCGTTGCAAGAGCCGCAGATATTCAAGCAAGGGTCGCGGTTCGGCGTAAAGCTCAAAGCGTCCGCGCCCAGTCTGCACATAATGCGCGTCGACATAGAAACGGAAGTTTGTCCCGTCGTAGGTACGGAACAGCAAAGCGAGGAGCTCGTTCATTATTTGTTGTCCGAGTTCGAGCAAAATCCCAAGGGCATTTGGCAAACCAATATGTTTGGCAAATCGCTCGACAGCCTTGTCAACGAAGGGCTCAACAACAAGCTCATGGCTATGCCCGACGAAACGCAAAAGAAAATGCGCAAAACGCTTTCGCGTATCATCAACGAGGGCAGGGGCGGCATAATCTGCATACTGCTGTAAAGTTTCGCGCGTTCGTGCAAAATATCGATCATATCAAAACAGGATACGACTTTCGGTATCCTGTTTTTGCGTTATAGTATTTCCCCGAGTCGTTCCAAAAATATTTCGGTGCATTTCGGAAAAGTTTGATTTTTCTTCCACGCTATATCGAGATGCGAGATAAGCTCGGGGCACAGCGGGCGAAAGCATAGATCGGAATCTCCCGCGGTATTTATTATTTTATCCAAGCCGACGGCATAGCCGAGCCCCTGCTCGACGAGTAACGACATATTATACAAAAGATTGCCCGTCGCGACGATATTGAGTTCGTCCGAGCTTTTTCCGAACCAATCGTTTACTTTGTTTTTGCCTATCGACTGTCGCGACCGTATGAGCGGCTTGTCCCACAGGTCTTGCGGCGTTATATACGGTTTGTCGGCGAGCGGACTGTCCTTGCGCATGAGCACGCCCCAGGTATCGTGCAACGGTAAACGCATACGTTCGTATTTGGACGAATCAAACGGCTCTATAAATATTCCGAAGTCTATCAATCCTTTATCGAGTCTTTCGGATATCGTAGCGCTGTCGCCGCTGAATAAGTGAAATTTAACGGCGGGATGCTCGCTTTGCACGGCGCGCGC
>CANDGE010000048.1 GCA_947384195.1 uncultured Clostridia bacterium | reverse complement strand
CACCTGCCCCCCAACCCCCACCCCCCCTCCCCCCCGCCCCCGCCCCCCCCAAAAAAACCCACAAAACCTCCCTCAATTCACCCAAACCCCCCCCCCAACCCCCCGCGGGGGGGGGGTATACTTATAAAAAATTACTCGGTGATCGTGATGAGTCGGGGCGTTGATGACACAACTGTCGCCGCGACCGTTCGGTCCGTCGGTCACGGTTTATGCGTGTACATAAACACGGATAGATAAATATATATAAAGGAGAAGGATGAAATGAAGAAACATTCCAAGGCAGTACGTAAGGGTGTTACCGCAGGTGCGCTCGCGGCTGCGGTAGGACTCGTCGGAGCGGCGGGAGGTATCGCGGGAGCGGGCGCCAACGGCGCGTTTGCCGCGAGCTTTGAACCGCTCTACAAATCGGCGTATTCGAGCAAGGCGGAAGCCATGCAGGCGGGACTCGATCTCAACTTGAAGATCGCCGAAGAAGGCATGGTCCTGTTAAAGAACGAAAACAAAACTTTGCCGATCGCTTCGGGCGGCGTAAAGGGCGCGCGCGTGACCGTTTTCGGTCGTGCGGGCACTAAACCGTCGACGGGCGGTAGCGCCAACGGCGGCGATACGTCGGGCGGCGTTGCGGGCGTTAGCGTGGATATCTACGATAGCTTGGAGAGCGTCGGATACCGCGTCAACCCCGTTGTCAGAGCGCAGTATGTAGATTGGACCGAGCAAACGCGCGAAGTCGCAGGCACGGATTGGCAGGGCAAACCTACCGTTACGCAACAGCCCGTTTATCCGAGCGACGCATCTATCGCGTCCGAGATAGAAAAGTTCGACGCAAACAGCGACTGGGTCAAGTCGTTCGACGGCTACAACGACGCCGCGCTTATAGTGATAGGCGGCGGTTCCAATGCGATCGGGTCGGGCGCGGGCAAACGCACGCACTCTTTACAGCTCGACGAAGAACAGTACGAGCTTATCGATCACGTTGTAAATTCCGGCAAGTTCAAACGCATAGTTTTGCTTTTGAACACATGCACGCCGCTCGAACTCGATCTTACGAGATTCGACGACGTGGGCGCGATACTTCAAATAGGCGAGCCCGGCGACAACGGTTTGGGCGCGCTCGGCAAGGTGCTCAACGGCACGGTATCGCCGTCCGGTCGGCTCTCCGATACCTGGGCTAAGGACTTTACACAAGATCCTTCGTACCATAACTTTAATACCCGCACCGATAATTTCGGTTGGTCGGTCGACGGCAACGGTACTTTTACGGGCTACACTCGTTACAAAGTGGACGGTCAGCTCGTCAACACGTGGTCGGTCGGTTATGAGGAAGGCATATATACGGGCTACCGCTATTACGAAACGCGCGGCTACGACGAGAACGTCAAAGCGGGCGACAATGCGTATACCTGGTATAACGACAACGTCAACTGGACGTTCGGCTACGGCTTGTCGTATACCGATTTCGAGTGGGCGCTTGTCGGAGAACATGTCAATACCGAAACGGTAGGCGCCGATACATCGTTCACCTACGATATCAAAGTGACCAACACAGGCAATTATGCGGGCAAAGACGTTGTCGAGCTCTATTATACCGCGCCGTATACCGATGGCGGTATAGAAAAGTCGCACGTAGTTTTGGGCGATTACGCCAAGACCGAAACGCTCAAACCGGGCGAGAGCCAAATAGTCCATCTCACTCTCGACGCAAAGGATATGGCGTCGTACGATTATAAAACCGCCAAAACATATGTGCTCGAACAAGGTAATTACGAAATCAAGTTCATGACGAGCGCACACGACATAAAAGCGGACGCAATGACCAAAACGGTAAACGTTGCGGATCTCGTCAAGTGCGATACCGCAGTGACGGGCAATAAGATAACCAATCAGTTCGACGACGTTACCGACGGCTTTACGTCCGAAGGCTACGTATCGCTTTCGCGCAGCGACTGGGAAGGCACTATGCCGAACGAGCTCGTTACCGTAGACACGGTCGACGGCTATGCAAAAGCGAGCGTCAAGGAGATCACATCCGAGCAGTACAAGAAGTGGGCGTACGACGACGCGGCGTTCAACGCCAAGTACGACGGCATAGCGACTGTCAAGCTCGGCGACGCGTCCAAGCGCACGAGCGCCACGTACAAGATAGTTCTTTCCGACCTTATCGGCGCGGATGCGGAAGACGCGCGCTATCAGGAGCTCGTCGAACAGCTCACCGTCGAAGAGATGATCGACATCGTCAATAACGGTGGCTTCCAATCCAAAGCGATACCGTATATCGGCAAACCGTTCTCGCGCGATACGGACGGTCCCAAGGGCTGGACGGGCAACTACACGGACAGCACGGACAGGTTCAATTACTTTGCTTCCGAGCCGCTTATCGCGAGCACGTATAATAAAGATCTCGCGTACGAAATGGGCGTTATGATCGGCGAACAGGGCTTGTGGGGCAATGCCACGCAAGAAAGCGGCGTCGCATACAACTATACCGGTTGGTACGCGCCCGGCATGAACATCCACCGCGGCTACTTTGACAGCCGCTACACCGAATACTATTCGGAAGACCCCGTGCTCACGGGCATGACTGCGGCTTCGGCTTCGCTCGGCGCCAAGTCCAAGGGTTGCTATATTACGCTCAAACACTTTGCGTTCCACCAAGACGGCGGCGGCGCGTCCACCTATCGTGCGGGCGCAATGGCGGCGGCAGGCACGCCCAACGAAGGTTTGTCGGCATGGATGACCGAGCAGACTATCCGCGAGCTCTATCTCAAAGGCTATCAGATCGCAGTAGAGAACGGCGAGGCAACGTTCGCCATGGGTTCGTTCACTCGTATCGGTTATACCTGGTGCGGCGGCAGCTATGCCGTGAATACCGCGCTTTTGCGCGATGAGTGGGGCTTTAAGGGCGCGGTCGTTACCGATATCGTTCTTTACAACTCGGTCAATGCGTATCAGCTTATCAAGGCGGGCGCGAACATGATGCTCGACGCCAAGGTGTACGGCATAAACGGCGGTATATATCTCGACAAAGCGACTATCGACGCAATGCCCGCGGCGGACAAAAACGTCACGCTCCATTGCTTGCAGCAGGCTACCAAGCAGGTGCTGTACATGGTCGCCAACAGCAACGCCATGCAGATACCTATGGGCGCTAAGGTCGTTTACGACGGCATGACCGAAGTGGACGGCGAAGAAGTCGAACTCAAACTCGCCAACGCGACGGTCGGCACGGCGTATACGTCGGTTGCCGTCAACAATGCGTCGCTCAACACGTACTATGCCTTCTCCGATATCGAATACTCGGTCGCGGGTCTGCCCGACGGCTTGACGTTCGACGCCGATACGGGCGTTATAAGCGGCACGCCGACCAAAGCGGGCAATTACACCGTTACGGTGACGGCGGCGGCGGACGGCTATCGGTCTGCGTCGATAGATCTCGCTTTGACTGTCGGTGCGGCAGACGGAACGATAGACAACGCCGATAACGGCGGCGCGGTCGACGGAATGGCTGTTGCGGGGCTCGTGCTCGGCATAGTCGGAATTATCGCGGCGGGCGCGGCTATCGCTCTCGTAGTGGTCAAAAAAAGATAACGGTTTAAAATATCGCGACGATAGGCAATAATAATCGTTGATACCGATACGCTTGCTTCGCGCAGGCGTATCGGGCTATCGCCGCAACATCTCTATTAACAAGATAAAAGGAGTTGACAATGAAAAAATTCATCAAAAAATTACTCGCGGTCGCTTTGGCCGGGTGTATGCTCGGTTCGTTCGGTGCGCTTGTCGCGTGCGGCAACGGCAACGACGAGAATAACAACGACGGCTCGGGCACGGGAACGGAATACACGTTTGAAGCCGAATATACCGATCTCACGGGGCTCGTAGGCATGGGACCGTCGGGAAGCGCGGCGGGGCTCGACTTGATAAGCGAATCCAAAGAAGCGAGCAACGAGTTCTTTGTGGGAAGCTTGGGCGAAAAGAGCCCGATCACTTTTAATATCACGTCGGATAAAGCGGCTACCGCTACGCTCAAAGGCATATTCGGCAGCAACGCGCTGTCGCCCATAACGTGGACGCCCGATACGTTTGCTATCGAAGTCAACGGTACGGCCGTGACGTACAGCGGGTTCAAGACCGAAACTTCGGTGTCGAGCACGCAAAACTTCAAACTGCGCACGATCGGAGAGATCTCGCTCAAAGCGGGCGAAAACACCATTGTTTTCAAACCGAAGGACAACAAGTATCTCAACGGCACGACGAGCGCGCCGTCCATCGACTGCATCAAGCTTATCACGGAAGCGACGCTTACATTCGACGCGCACGAGGATAATCTCGACTGATCGGAATAATAGATATCCAAGATAAACGGAAAGGCGTTGTATCGGATCGTGTTGCGTCGTTACGTCGCTTGCGGTCGGGTGCGACGCTTTTTCGTTGTCGTCTTGTCGAAATTATCGACTGCGGATATATTCGGGAGGATCAATAATGAACTTTAAATTTATTTGGAAGCATAAGGGAACGCGCGCATGGTTTTTGACTACGTGCATACTGCTTGTTTTGGTGCTCGCTGTATCGATAGTCATAACGCAAGTTCCCATAATCAACAACTCGCTGGGTTTGGTGTTCGGCGGCGAGCGCGCCAACATAACGGAAGATCGGCGCGACGAGCTTTACAACCGCGAGTACGACAATAAAAAGGACGTGCTCGATGCGGCGCAAAGCTTTGTGGAAAGCGTTGCCGACGAGGGCATAACCCTGCTCAAAAACAAAGATAAGGCGTTGCCGCTTGCGAGCGGCGCGAAGGTGAGCGTGTTCGGCAAAAATTCGGTCGATCTCGTTTACGGCGGTTCGGGCTCGGCGAGCGGCGCGACAGGCTCGTCGAGCAAAACGTTGTACGACAGTCTTAAAGCCGCGGGCATAGAATACAATCCCGTGCTAAAAAGCTTTTACGACGATAACTCGCGTTCGGGCTCGGGCAGGCCGAATAACCCGCCGATGACGAGCGGTCAACGCTTGTCGGGTTTTGCCACGGGCGAAACGCCGATAGCGTCGTACGAGCCGCTCGAAAATTCGTATGACGGATACACCGACGCGGCGTTGATAGTGTTTTCGCGCATAGGCGGCGAAGGGTTCGATCTGCCGCGCACCATGTCCGACGATTTCGGTTCTTCTACGCCCGTATCGGGCGCGGAGTCGGCTGACAGTCACTATCTCGAACTCGACAAAAACGAGAAAGCGCTCGTAGAGTACGTAAAATCGAAATTTCAAAAGGTAATAGTCGTGCTCAATACGGGCACGACGATGGAGCTCGGCGCGCTCGAAGCCGATCCCGATGTCGACGCGATATTGTGGATGGGCTTGCCCGGATCGACGGGCGTTATGGCGCTCGGCAGGATCTTGACGGGCGATGTCGATCCGTCGGGGCACACCGTCGACACCTGGGCGGCGGACTTCACGCTCGACCCCACTTGGTACAACACGGGCGTGTACGGCAGCAAGTTCGGCAACCGCTATCTCAAACCCGACGGATCGACGAGCGACTTCGCGTTCGTCAATTACGAAGAAGGCATTTACGTCGGTTACCGTTACTACGAAACGCGCGGCTACGAAGAGAACAAGACCGCGGAAACGCCCGACGCGTGGTATAACGCCAACGTCGTGTATCCGTTCGGTTACGGTTTGTCGTATACGAACTTCGATTGGGAAGTAACGTTCGATAAGCCGACGGGATCGGCGATAAGCGCGGACGATATTATCAAGGTCACGGTCAAGGTCACTAACAAGACCGACGTCGCCGGCAAGGACGTAGTTCAGCTTTATTATTCCGCGCCGTATACCGAGGGCGGCATAGAAAAGGCGCACGTCGTTTTGGGCGCGTTCGCCAAGACTAAGCTTATTGCAGGCGGCGGCACGGATACCGTCGAGCTCGAGCTTAAAGTTTCCGACATGAGATCGTACGACTGGTCGGACGCCAACGATAACGGGTTTCACGGCTACGAGCTCGAAGCGGGCGATTATACGTTGATCGTGGGCACGGACGCGCACACGGCAAAGCAAAGCGCGACGTATAACCTTGCGACGGGCGTCACTATGCGCGATATAGCCGATGCGGACGGGAACGCCGTATCGGTGGAAAACCGTTTCGACGACGTGAGCGCGGGTATTTTCGGCAATAATACCGCGGCGTCGTATATTTCGCGGTCGGACTTTGACGGCACTATGCCCAAAGCGTATCTCGCGGACAGCGATCGCACGCTCACGCAGGAGCTTTTGACCAAGCTCGAAAGCTCGATCAAGCGTAAGTATTCGGAATCGGACGAAGGCAAAAAGTGGCAGGTAACGGGCGCGTCGCCTAGCACGACGCCCGTCGACAACGGGATATCGTTTGCGGATATGCTGTACGACGCCGACGGGAATTACGTCGGGTCGGTCGACTTCGACGATCCGCGCTGGGAAAAATTGCTCGACGAGATATCGCTCGACGAAATGAAAAATCTCGTCGGGTTCGGCGCGTTCCGCACCAATGCGATATCGGGCGTTAACGGCGTTGTAAATAAGCCGCTCACCAACGACAGCGACGGTCCGAGCGGGTTCACGAGCTTTATTTCGGGCGCGACTATTTACGATACGTGTTCGTATCAGGCGGAATGCTTGCTCGGCGCGACGTGGAACGTAGAACTCGCGCACCGCATGGGCGAGATAGTCGGCGAGGAAGGTTTGGTCGGCAACGAAAAGGGCGACGGTATGCCGTACAGCGGCTGGTACGCGCCTGCCGTCAATATTCACCGCAGTCCGTTTGCGGGCAGGAACTGGGAGTATTACAGCGAGGACGGGCTATTGTCGGGTAAGTTCGCCGCCGAAGTTATCAAGGGCGCGAGAACGAAAGGAGTTTACTGCTACGTCAAGCATTTCGCGATCAACGATCAGGAGACGGATCGCGAGTTCAACGGGATTTTGGTCTGGTCGAACGAACAGGCTATGCGCGAGTTGTATTTGGAGCCGTTCGAGATCGCAGTCAAGGAAGGCAAGGCGAGCGCAATGATGTCGTCGTTCAACCGCATAGGCTTTACTTGGGCGGGCGGAAGCTATGAGCTGCTTACGGAGATACTGCGCGACGAATGGGGATTTAAAGGCATGGTCATTACCGATTACAGCCTTAACCGCTACACCTATGTCGATTTGATGATCCGCGCGGGCGGCGATCTGTTCCTTACTCAGGACGTCAAGACGTTCTTCATGCCCGACGACGCGACGCAGGTGACGCTGTTGCGCAAGGCGACCAAAAATATATTGTATACCGTCGCCAACAGCAATATCATGAGCATCGAGATCGACGGCTACAAATTGGCGATTTGGCAGGTAGTGCTTATCGTCATAGACGTTGCGATCGTCGCCGCGCTTGCCGTTTGGGGCGTGCTGATCGTGTTCTTTACGCGTAAACGCGAAAAGGAGATGCTCGGCGCAGGAGCCGACGGCGCGGATAACGGCGAGTCGGTCGATAAGTCGACGGCAGCCGAAGAAACTCGCGACGAAACGGAGAATTGATCTTTAATCGGTTCGCATAGACGGATATCGATCGTTAAGGTCGGTATCCGTTTTTGTGTGCGCGGAATCGGGATAAAACGTGAACGGAACGACTATACTTAATAAAGAAAACGCGGGCAACGTATAAGCTTGCGCCGCAAAAGGAGTTTTTATGAAAGAGAGATTTTATCCGTTTGAAAACGAGCCGTTGCCTTACGATTATTCGGCGCTCGAACCGTTTATCGATACGGAGACCATGCACTACCACCACGACAAGCATTTGCAAACTTATGTGGATAATCTCAATAATGCGTTGGCGGACAGCGACGAGCTTAAAAAAATGTCGCTCGAACAAATGCTCACCGATATAGAAAGTTTGCCCGAAGCCAAGCGCGCGGCGGTCCGCAATAACGGCGGCGGCGTGTTCAATCATACGTTCTATTTCGACGGGTTGGGAAAGGACGGCAAGCGCGAGCCGCATGGCGAGCTTGCAACCGCTATCGAAAAGGCGTTCGGCGGGTTTGCCGCGTTTTGCGAAAAGTTCAAAAAAGCGGCGCTCGGCATTTTCGGGTCGGGCTACGCATGGCTCGTGAAAAGCGGCGATGTTCTCGAAATAGCGACGACGGCTAACCAAAACACCCCGCACGTCGACGGACTTACGCCGATACTGTGCTTGGATGTTTGGGAGCACGCATACTATTTAAAGAACAAGAATTTGCGCGGCGCTTATATCGATAATTGGTTCAATGCAGTCGATTGGAGCAAGATAGAAAAGCGGTTCGCTTTGAGTAAATAAAAATACGAAAAAGCGCGCGAGCGTCTTGTGCGTTAATAGCGCAGAACAGTCGAAAAGTCAAGTTTTCGGCTGTTTTCGATGCCGAAAATGTTAGGCGGGGCATTCATATTTCGGCACGCAAAAAGGTGCGGGCATGGCGAAGCATGACCGAAAAGAAAGTATCGAGCAAAAGCAAAGCAAAGCAAAGCGCGATAAGAACGACCGAAAGAACATCCCGAATAACGGCGTGACGTAAGCCCGCAACTCCCAAGGGCGACGTTCAAACCGAAATACGGGGAATGAACAGACGGATCAGTTAAAGAACCTGTTGCGGCGGATAAGCTTGCTCAATAAGGTGATGACGAACCTGTTGTAAGTATCGTTATCCGAAACAGGGACGCCGGAAAGCTCGGAAAGTCGGATATGCAGGTCGGTCGTGCGGCGCAAAGCGTGAGAAACGTCGCGCGTGACGGTATGACCCGTCATGGAATGCAGAGCGCCGACAAATGAGTAGAGCTCGGAAAAAGGTAAAGGCGCAAGGGAGAAGGCGAGAGCGCAGTCGACGAGAAGGTCGAAGCCTTTAAGGTGAACGGGAATACCGCAAGCGAGAACGAGCGATTCTGCGAATAAGCGGTCGGAACGTTCGGCGAAACCATCGGTTGAAATGTAGTCCATAATATATATACCGCGATACTGCCCGCTTTTTTCGACTTTTTCCCGAATTTCTTTGTTTTTTTATTATTTTTTATGAAATTCGTGCAAAACGATAGGTTAGTGCGGCATATTTTGTTTAAAATATCGGCTGTTGTGGCTTGGGGCGCGTTTATTTGCTTTTAACGGTTCTTCGTGAAAATGAAAACTATCCGAACACTATGTATACCTACTATAAAGGTTCGGATAGTACAGTTTGGTGGAGCGGTAATAACCTAAAACGAATTTTTATTTGTTACTCATCTCGGGTGCAGCCTTCTATTATACGAACAATTTTTTCCCAATATGTACACCAACAAATAGAAAAGTCATTTGTTCGTTGGCAATAACAACAATTGCAACATTTAACATAGGTTTTCATAAATTTTACTCACACTTATCCTTTTTGAATACTTAAAGACCATATCTGCATTATTTTTCCATTGACTCTCGATAAAAAATAAATACTTATGCGCTGACGGATGTTTCACATTTTCATAGAGCGTAAACAACTCCGGGACGTAAAGCGCTCGCCATGATTGCCCGAACACAATTAAATAAGCGAATCGCCGCAATGCTTGCAATCAAGGGCGGCAATCGAAATTGTGAAAATAAAAAACCCAACCCGAACACTTATTTTGTGGTTCGTTTTAGGTTTTAGGTGGTGGACTGACGCAAAGCAAAGTCGAACCCTTATGCCTATACACGAACAATATATTCATCGGGATTTTTTTCTTGCAGCGTGAGTTCCACGTCGGGAGCGAGTTTGCGCAAACAAAACTTATAATAAACCTGCTTGTTAGCGGGTCTTAGCAAATTTACGCAATCGATAAGATATTGCCGCCAATCTTGCCACTTATCGGCATCGCGATAGTGATTTATCTTGCCTATCTTGTAATGGTCTACGCTGTTGTCGGAGAGAGTACGCTCGATGAGTTTTATGCTCTCGCTCGGCTCTATCGTGGGCTCGAAACTCGCAAAAGTTTTTATGCCCGCATCGTGCAAAGTTTTCAGCGTTTGCAGTCGTTCTTCGGGAGAACTTGCAAACGGCTCCCATTCCGCGCTCTTTCGTTCGTCCATAAAAGTAAGCGTCGTGCCGACGGCGATTCTGTTCCCGAACGCTTTGAAAACGTCCAAATCGCGCAACATTTTACTTCCGCCCTTGCTCAAAACCGCAACGGGCGCATTATATGTATTGAGAAGTTCGAGCATTGCGCGCGTTGTCGCGCCGCCGTCCGCGCTGTCGCAATACACATCGCCGACGAAAGACAGAAGTATTTGCTCGCGATAAACGGTTTTTTGTAAGTCCGCTTCGGCTAAACGCAAAATGTTTTTGCGCGGCGACGGCGTTCCGAAGTAACAATCGGCACGCCGCTGCAACGTTCCGGGCGCATAGCAATATTTGCACCTATGACTGCACCCGATATAAATATTGAGAGCATAGGGACTGTATTCTCGCGCCATACCTGTAGGTTTATATATAACGCTCATACGGCAATTATAACACAAATAGACAAATAAATCAAGCAACCGCTTTACCTTCAATGCGTTATTTGGAAATAGCCGTAATGTTTCGTAAAGTTGTCTTTTACTTCATAATAGGAAACCTCTTTAACGCCGTATTTTGATAGCATCTCATAGAAAAACTCGATTGCCCTTGCATTAAACAGCGATGGAGCTTTATCGTAAAACGCTCTAAACCCGAATTCATCTTTTGCGGCATTTTGGATTTTGGTAAACTCATTCGTTATAACCGTGTAAATTACTATCGTTCCGTTTCGTACTTGCGAGCTTGTCAATAAATATTTGTAAATATCAAAAGAAATACCGTAACTGTCAACGTCAATCACATTAAATTTGCTTAAATCCAAAGAGCTTAAAATACTGTGAGAATCGGCGCACAAATTTTGCCCTTTATCTTTCTCGGATTCCACTCCGTAGTATCTATTTACGGAAATGTTTTTCCATAACACATTTCGTCCGCCGAATAAATCAAGCACATTGACCTCGGGTAAATTTTTTATGGCGTGGTTCCTTATAAAAATTTTGTTTCCAACGGATTTGTTGTCCGTTTTAGTTGGTTGTCGATTCAATTTCCGCCCCCTCGATATCTTTAATGGCGTTTATAAGCCGAATCGCATTGTCGTTTTCATTGATAGGCAAACTGATTAAATAATGCACATAACGCATCGTTTTCAATAACCGTTTTTGCACGCGCACAAATGTTTGCAAATACTTTTCGGCGTCCAAGCCGAAAGCCCCGAAATCGTAGTTTTGTAATTTTTTGAGTTCCGAATAAAGTGCACTGTCGTCAAAACCCGTTTCGAGATTAAGTGAGTTGTGCGCTATAACATAAGCACGCATTTCGTCTGCCGAAAGATGATCCAATCTGACACACGGCAATTCTTTTAACTTCAAAAGCTTGGCTGCCTCTATGCGACCGTTGCCTTCCAGAACAATATTACTTTCACCGTATATGCCGAGTGGGTCATTAAAACCAAATTGCTTTATAGAGTTTGCGATGTGCTCGATTTGCTTTTTGGTATGAATTTTGGTATTGTTTTCATAAGGCGTTAGTTTATCTATCGCTATATATTCAATTTTCAATTCGTTCATTTATTTTCTCCTCGCTTCGGGGGTGAGCCGAAAATCTTTTAATAATTTTTCGAGCAATTTATTACACTCCGTCCAAGTCTTATAGTGTTCGTTCTCTTTAACCATAACTTTCGGTGTCATACCGTCCGAACAAATGCCGGTGACAATGCGGATATATCGTTCGGGATTTTTGTTATATTCTCGCCACGCTCTGTCACGCATAATCTTCGTTTGACAATATTGCCATACAAGCTCAATATCCGCCGTCGTCTTTTTATAACGCGTGCTTGAAATAATGAGCGACGTTATATCTTCCCATACAGCGCGTTCTTCCTCTGTTAAATTTTCGGGCGGGCGTAACAGCTTATTACTTTCGTCCAATTCTTCTTGATACGTTTTTGCCGTTTTGATAATTGCTTCCGTTCCCATAAAAACCTCCTTTTGTGCAACAAAAAACGGAAACCGTTAAGATTCCGTTTCGTGAGAATAAATATTTCCCCACACTTCTATTATACCACACCTTGTCAAGTCCATTAAATCATAACTATTTTCACAATATTATACATCTCCGAGATTGCCTTTCGTTGTGTCTATCGTAGCACTGCTTCTCGCAAATGTAAACCTTTAAAAAATCGTTGCGTAAAATCTCAATAATAAAGTAATAACGTCCGACAGACAGAAAACGTCGGGCGTTATTCTTATGCAATGATTTTTTAAGTAAAAGACAAAATATATGCTTGCGGTTTACATTTGCCGCCGAGCCGTTGATTAAGAAAGATTATCTCCGAACAGTGCTACTTTCGCCACTGCCGAAAGGCTAATAATCTCGGAGGTATTCCAAAATGAAAGAAAAAGTAACCATAAAGCAAACGAAAACGCTGATCGGCTATATAGGAAACGACGCTATTGTGGCACACGAAAAAGTATATATAGACGTTATGCACAAAGACGACGAGGGTTACGTTTTGAGCGATTACTACGATTTGGTTCAAGACGTAGCCCTTTTCTTATGCGAGCATTTCGGCAAGCATTTGGACGATTATCTCTATACTTCCAAGAAAGGGAAAGAAGTAACGATAAAAGCCGAGTGTTATTACATTATCAAGCGCGAGTTATATAATCGCTACCGTATCGGCGTAAAGAACGTTACGTTGGAAGCGTTTCGGTATATGAAAGATCCGAAAGACTTTATAGAAACGTCAGACGAAGAAACAGAAGCGAGTTACGCGCGGGTAGATAAAATCATCTCGCTTATGAATTCGGGTGAAAAACATTTAATTGTGTTAAACGGCAGACTGAACGGCGTAACATACGCACAGTTGGCGGTAATGCTGCATTGCACGACGGGCGGCGTTCACGGTTTCCGGCACGTTATGATGCGGCGTTACAACAAGGTTATGCGGCTGTATGCGCAAGAGTTGTAATGCTGTATCTCAAAATACGCTTGAAAGAATTTGCTCCACTCGCTTGACAAATATTCTGAAAAGTAGTAGTATGTCAATATAGAATATTCAATATGGAAAACCTTGTTATGGAATGGAATGAAGAAAATTTTTTGAAAACTTATAAAGGCACGGAAAAGTTCGTGACGGATGAAGGGCGCGAGTATTATTTACTCTTTTTGGACCTGCTGAAAGACGAGGAGTTACTTTCGCATATTAAATTCGTCAACGACGTTTTGGGTGAACCGCCGCTTAAAACGTTTATTCTTTACGAGCGTGACTATCTAAAAAAGCCGGTGTTTGATAAGAAAATGACTCCCGTTCAAAAACGCGGGATTGGCGCGTGCTTTGGATATTTGTACAAGTTTATTTACGGCGGCTACGAGTCCGAACAAAGCTGGTTTAATGATGAAAAAACGGGCATTAAAACAGCAAGTTTTTTTATTAAAAGTAATTTACAGAGGTAAAATTATGCCTTGTGAAGAATTAAAGAAAACCTTGAAAGCTTTACCGCGCGATATCGAAATAGAGTTCGAAGTCGCGGATAACACTTGCTATATGTACGTCAAAAAAAGTTACGCAAATATGCAAGAAAACTGCAATGCGTTCGAGGGCTGGGCGCTCTTGATAAAAAGTTATTTCCTTAACGCAAAAATAGTTCTGGATTGGAATACCGAGATCCCTACTACCGATAGCAAAGGAAAAAGCGTTAAAGCACGAAATTATGCCTCATATAACAGATTTTTGTATCGCGTGGGAAAGTTTGAAAAGCTGTTCCGTGGGTGGTTTTGCATATCCGAAGATAAACAAAATAAAGTTTATGATTTTAGCAATGAAATTCAGACAAATCATATAAATAATCCTTGCATTAGCGATAGTGGATATAATCCAGACAAAGGTATAGAACACATTATCGAAAAAGATTTTTCGTGTGAGAAAATGAATCGGAAATCTTTTCTTGAAAAATTAAAGACGCAATCCCCGCCGATAAAGTTGCGGTACGTTTTCGATCAACTACCGAACGGATTGTTTGAAGGCTCCGTAACGAAAAAGAACAGGAAGTTCCCAACGGGGTACTTTGATTTGTGGGGAATCAACGAGGATGACAATTTGTGTATTTTCGAGCTTAAAAAACCGCAAGGCAACGATCACATCGGCATTGTTTCCGAGCTGTTCTTTTATGCTTGGTTTGCCTACGAATATTACGGCGCAAACATCAATGACAGAGCAAGCAAAAGGTGGGCGCGCGGATACGGTGAGCTTGTTGCGCGCAGCAAAAGACTGCAAAACGGTAAAAATTCCGTTAAAGCATATTTTCTCGTAAAACAGTTCAGATCGGGATTGGATGAGAAAATAGATAACATACTTGAATTGCTCAATTCGGCGTTGAGAAATCAAGGCGTTGCCATGACGTTTGGAGTAGTTCGATACGACGAATCATGGCTTTCCGATAAGGCAAAAAAAGATATCTCACAACGCAAACAAAATAAACAGTAAATTCATACAAGGCAACATTTTTACGCTGCCTTAAAAAATTCACGTACAATATGCAAAATTAAATATAGAAAATGTTAAAAATGCTTGACTTTTTGACAAATTTGTGGTATTTATTATAATGCGCGGCGCGAGCCGTAAACAGTTTTACAGTTGGAGGTTTATATGGAAAAGAAAACAGTGCAAGTGGGGATTTTTTGGGCGGTGCCGAACAAATCAGAGGACGGTTGGAATTTTTATGAAGTCAAAAAGTCATATCCCGTAAGCGCGGCGAACGCGCTCGGGTTTATCGACTATCCCTATTCGCATTATGACAAGTGGGATGACGTGCGAAGCCTAAGCGAAACGGACGATTGCTATTATTATCC
>CANDGE010000047.1 GCA_947384195.1 uncultured Clostridia bacterium | reverse complement strand
TCGAAAATCTCTTCGACGCCTTTGTCTTTACTGCCCTTTATATTCGCTTGTTTCCCATTATATACTATTCTTCTCTGTTTGTCAATATGATATAATACGTTTTTCTGCGTTTTTATCTTTTATTTTGTTTATTTTTTCACTATCGACTCGCTATTTCCCACGTACAAACGACCGCTTCGGAAAGGGATATCTGTTCGGGCGCGGAGCCTTCGCCGAGCGACGCGGCGCGAAGCATTACGGGACGATCGTACGAAGGAGCATATTCCACCTTGACCAATTCGCCGAGCTTGACGCCCGCCGCATCGGCTATCTCCATTGCGTCCTCCTTGGCTTCGGTAACGGCGCGACGCAACAATCGCTTGCGCTCGCTGCCGTCGTCGTCGAAAGAAAACGCTATTCGCCACTCTATCGGCAACTCGCCGAGCGCGTCCAAAACTTTGACCGCCGTATTCTTATCATAAGCGAACGAAGCGGAAAACGTGCGCGATGCGCGGTAACCGACGGCCTTGCGGTCGGCATAAACAGCGCCGACGTTTATCCCTCCCGCGCAAAGCTCGACAACGCCGTCGAACTGCTTGAACGCATCGACGAGCTCCGCGGCTTTACCGTCCGCAAATTCGATCGCCGCCGACGATTTTTTGGACTCGCCCGTAACGGTAGCCGTAATGCTCACCTTGTTCGCGCTGACCTGCGCGCTTACCGATTTAGTGACGGTCATGCTTTTTTGTTCCATAATCGATCTCCTTTATGAGTACGCTATATGCGCAAATTTTTCGGATACTTGTTTTTGAACACGTTTACGCCGTTCCCCGACGGCGCGGATTTGACAACGCCCAATGCGTGACCGCATACCGTCGCCGCCGCATAACCGCTCGGCGCGTCCGTTTCGATCTGCATGCCGCGAATATACTCGCCCGCGCGATCGCCAAGCTCCGCCGCACCGAACGCCGCGACCTGCTCGCGCGAAAGCGCATGTATAAACGCGTGCGACGGCTCTTTGCCTTCTCCGTAAACTGGCACGCCGAGCCGCACTACGTTGAGCCCGTCGAGCTCGGGCGGATCGATCGGCAACGATACGCGTTTGAATATCTCTACGGTATCGACGGTCAAACCGTTAAAACTCGATTTGCCGCGCTTTTTACGCATGGGCAGTTTATCGCACCGCGCGCTTTTCGACTTTTTTACGAGCACACAATAAAAGTGCCCTTCGCCGTCGAATTCCATCGGATACACGCGTCGCGCGTCGGGTTCGCCCATGCCGCGCTCCGTGCACGGCAACAACGGAATATCTTCCGTTTCCATGCCGAGCGAGCGCAAATATTCGACGTTACATTCGTTCTCTTCGACGGCGAACGTGCAAGTGCTGTACAGCATATGCCCGCCGTCGGTCAACAGCTCGACCGCATCGGCAAGAATAGCGCGTTGCCGCGCCGCGCAGCCCGCAACAATGTCCGCCGAATACGGAACGTTCTCGTATCTCGTCATGCCGCCGCCGCTACACGGCGCGTCGACTATGAGCGTATCGAAATATCCGTCGAATCCCGCCTTGCGGTAATCGGACGCTGTGTTGCACGTAACAACGGCGTTACTTACTCCCAACCGCTCAATATTTTCGATCAGCGCTTTGACGCGCTTGTATTCGGGATCGTTGCAAAATATTATCCCGCCGCCGTTCATAAACTGCGCCGCCTGCGTCGCTTTTCCGCCGGGCGCGGCGCAAAGATCGAGCACACGCTCGCCTATGAACGGCGAAAACGCCGCGACCGCCGCCGAAGCCGAAGGTTCTTGCATATAATACAATCCCGCATGGTACAGCGGATCGAGCGACGGCTTGACGTCGCAATAAAACGATGCGGCGCACAACGGATTGCGTTTCAGCGGCGCGGCGACGAGCTCCGCAAAACGCTCGGACGTAATTTTGAGCGTGTTGACGCGCAACGCTTTATGCCGCGGTTTATGCTCGTACGCATCGACGAACGCATCGAACCGCTCGCCCAACAGCTCGCGCATATACTCGAAAAAATATCCGTCGCTACTCATTTTCGCCACCGTAAACAACGTCGTGCAAATACAGCCCGCAAGCGGGCGCAAGCTCTTTCGCACAGTTCCTGTCGCGCTTTTCGATAAGCTCGGCAATATCCGCGCCGCCGCGTTCCGCCTTTAACAACTGCGCGACGATTATGCGCACCATATTATACAAAAACCCGTTAGCCGTTATATAGAATTCGATAAAGCTCCCGTCGCGCTCGAAACGCGCGTCGTACACCGTGCGCACGGACGTCTTTGCCCCGCCGCCCGCCGCCATGAACGTTGCGAAGTCATGCGTGCCTATGAGCTTTTTCGCTTGCTCGTCGAGCTCCCGCATATTCGGCGTTTCGGGCAAAAACAGCACGCGGTCGTTGAGCACCGGCAACGGCGAGCCTGCGAACATCAAATACATATACGTCTTTCGCTTTGCGCTTTTGCGCGCGTCGAAGTCAGTCGACACGGCGTCCGCCGACAATACGCGCACCGCACTAGGCAAATACGCATTGAGTCCGCCCGTAACGTTTTTGAGCGGCAACTCTTTTCCGCAATCGAAATGCGCGACCTGACCGAGCGCATGTACGCCCGCATCCGTCCGCCCCGAACCGACTACGCGCGAACGCTCGCCGAACAGCTTGAAAACCGCTTGCTCGACAGCGTCCTGTACGCTTCCGCCGTTCGGCTGGCTTTGCCACCCGCAAAAGCCCGTGCCGTCGTATGATAATGTTATCTTATATCTCATAACTGATTTATCGGGTCAAATTTCGATATAGCTATACGAACGATCCCGCTATCGATCGATATCGATCCCCGATCGCGCGGTTTTGACGATCGACCGACTCGACTTCCGATCGATCAAAGCCCCCATGCGGCGATAAAGCTCCAACCGAACCAATTGTATTTCAGGAACAGCACGCACACGGTCACTGCGCACCAACCGAGCAACGCAACGATATCGCCAACGCGCAGTTTCAGCTTATTCATGCGCGTTCTGCCTTTCGCGCCGCGATAGCACCGACTGTCCATGGCATCGGCGAGATCGTCGGCGCGACGAAAACTCGACACGAACAGCGGGATAAGCACGGGTACCATCGCTTTGATCTTTTTGAACGGGTTTTTGGACTCGAACGCCGCGCCGCGCGCTTTTTGCGCGTTGATTATTTTGTCCGTTTCCTCGATGAGCGTGGGGACGAGCCGCAACGCGATACTCATGATGAGCGCGAGCTCGTGCACGGGGAATTTGATCGCTTTGAGCGGCGACAGCAAGCTTTCCAGCCCGTCGCACAGCTCCGTAGGCGTAGAAGTCAACGTAAGCACCGTCGGCATGAGAATGAGCAACAGCAACCGCCACGCGAGCTTTACCGACGCATATATCCCGCTCAGATAAATGCGGAATATCCACCACTCAGCAATAGGCTCGGCGTTGCCGTCGGCGTAAAACACCATCATCAGCAACGTCGTTATGAGCACGATGATCAGCACGAATTTAAGTCCTTTGAGCACCTTTAAAAGCGGGACTCGCGACATAAACACCGTAACCAGCACGAAAAACGTCATAAACCCGAACGATAAAAAGCTGTCGCAAAAGAACACTGTCACCATGTACAATAACAGTATCACGAGCTTTATTCGCGGGTCGGCGCGGTGTACGGGCGACGATGCGGGATAATACTGACCGATAGTCATGTCACGCATGTTCGCCTGCCTTTAAGATCGCGCCGACAAGCTCGTCTTCGTCTATGATAGATCTGTCTATATCCACGCCCGAATCCGCAAGCCCTACGGCAAGCTCGGTCACGAGCGGCAACTCCACGCCGCTTTTTTCCAAAAGCTCACGCGACCCGAACAGCTCGCGCGGCGCAAAAACGCCCTTTACCGTTCCGCGCGACAGGACCGCGATCCTGTTGCAATATCCCGCAATTTCATCCATATTATGCGAGATCATCACTATCGTAGGGCACGTCTTTTTTACTTCGAGTATGAGCTCCATGAGCTTGCGCTTACCGACGGGGTCTATGCCCGCGGTGGGCTCGTCCAATATCAGGATCTCGGGGCGCATAGCGAGCACGCCCGCAAGCGCGACCCTGCGCTTTTGCCCGCCCGACAGCTCGAACGGCGAACGCCCTGCGATATTATCGTAATCGAGCCCGACAAGCTCTATCGCCTGCCGCGCGCGTTGTTTCTGCTCTTCGACGGGCAATCCGAGATTTTTCGGACCGAACATAACGTCCTTTTCGACGGTGTCGTCGAACAACTGATATTCGGGATATTGAAACACCATGCCGACCTTGGCGCGCAAACTGCGTACGTCGAGCTTTTTGGCCGAAAGATCGACGTCGTCGACAAGCACGGTACCGCTGTTTTTTTGTATGCGTATAAGCGCGTTGAAATGGTTGACGAGCGTGCTTTTGCCTGCGCCGGTGCTTCCGATGATCCCGAAAAAATCGCCCGTTCGTATGTCGAGTTCTATGCCGAACAACGCCTGCGTACCGAACGGCGTTTTGGGACTGTATACGTAAGATAAATTCTTTACCGCTATCATACGCAGCCTCCGTCAGCCGACAGCCGCGCTTTGACAGCCGCGACAAACTGTTCCGCGGACAGCGGGCAACCTATATCCATGCCCCGCGCCTTTAACTTTTGCGCGACGCGCACGTATACGGGCAGATCGAGTCCCGCATCGGTAAATATCTCCGGCGCGGAAAACAGCTCGCGCCCGCCGTCGGCGACGACGCTCCCGCGGTCGAGAATGATTATCCTGTCGGCGGCGGCGGCTTCTTCCATAAAATGCGTTATCATCAAGACCGCCATGTTTTCGTCGCGATTGAGCTTTCTCACAACGTCAAGCACTTCTCTGCGCCCGTCGGGATCGAGCATACCCGTCGCCTCGTCGAGCACCATCAGCTCGGGCTTTATCGCAAGCACGCCCGCTATCGCAACGCGCTGTTTTTGTCCGCCCGAAAGTCGAGCGGGACCGCTTTTGGCATACTCGCTCATGCCGACCGACTTCAACGCCGTGTCGACGCGCTCGCGTATCTCGGCGGGCGGCAAACCGAGATTTTCCGGTCCGAACGCCACATCGTCCTCTACGACGGTAGTCACGGTCTGATTGTCGGGATTCTGAAAAACAACGCCTATCCTTTTGCGGATCTCGTAAAGCTCGCTCTTATCGACGGTCGACATGCCGTCCACCGTCACTTCGCCGCCGTCGGGCGCAAGCAAGCCGTTGCACAGCCGCGCAAGCGTAGACTTGCCCGACCCGTTGCAACCGACCAGCGCGACAAACTCGCCGCGTTCCACGGTAAGGCTTACGGAACGCAACGCCGTGATATAGTCGTTCTCGCCGCTCGGGTACGAATAATCGACGTTTTTAAATTGCAAAAACGGCATGACTGAATTTTAACATTTAGTCATGCCGTTTGTCAATCGTTTGGATATGCGGGTAGCGCGCCCGCACCGACGATATTTACTCAAAACGCCGAGATCACGCCACATAAGCGATCTCGCCGCCTTGGTCGGGATCGGTCACGATAGGCGGCTCGCCGCCGTCGGGCGGATAGATGCTTTTCAGCTTTTCCGCCAAATACTCCAACAACGCCTGCGGATCGTCGGGAAGATACTCTACCCCGACGTATATCGGCGCGCTCGAAAGCGCGGGATCGATCGACAGCTCGACGGACAACTTTTCGCCGCTCGTCGCCGTCGCCAAAAACTCGTTGTAAAAATCGGCTTTTATCGTTATTACGGACGTCGCGGCGTCATACGTAACTTTATCGCCGCATTGCAGTTCGATCATAGTGCGATCCGCATCGACCTTATACACGCCCGTCACAGAAGCATTGACGTCGAGCGCGCCCAATTCCACAAACACCGTTATGTCGTCCGTTATCTCACCGTAAACTATCGCGCCCGCCGAATACGCATTTATCGAATATCCGTCGCCGAACGTATACTCGAATGCTTGAGACGAAGCCATATGCTCCGTGACCGTAACGGTAAACTCTGCCGTATAGTTATTATCGGCAAGGAACGAAAAGTCCGCGGCGACATCGCCTGTATAAGCGTGAGCAAGCACAAACTCGAATTTCAACTCCGAAAGCTTATCCGAATCGTCGAGCTTGACCGAAACGTCGGTCGTAAGCTTTTTCAGCTCCACACCGTTCGCGATAAACGCGACGAGCTCGGGATCCTGTTCGGAAAGGTTATCTATCAACGCCTTGACTTTAAGCGCGTCGAGCATTTCGACGACGTCGGCAAACGCCTTTTCGGCCGTAGAGCCGTCTGCGTCATCGACGAACGCGCCTTTCAGCGCCGCCGACAAAATCATAGACAACATCTCGTCCGTGCCGCCGCTCGGCGTCTGCTCGCCGTCCTGCGCGGACGACGGCGTATTCGCTCCGCCCAAGATCCGTCCCAAGGCATTATAAGCGCCGACCATCACTTGACCGAGCTTGCGCGCCAAGAGTTGTTCTTCCGTAATGTCGACGCCGTACTGCGCGAGCGTCGCCAAAACGTCGATGCCGTTCTGTTCGAGCATGGCTTGTATATCGAGCCCCATGCTTTTCGCCGTTTCGAGCACCGTGCCTATATCCATATCCTTGAACGTACCGATATAACCATAGATCAAATCGTAGATCGATATAACGCCGACAGCCGTCGTATGCGAAAATGTATACGCGCCGTCGCTGAAATATTCGATATATCCGTCGAGAAGATCGATCACCGATCCGCTCTTGTAAGCGGTGTAAAGCGGTTCGAGCATATCGTTGATCTTTTCCGCGCCGTCGGCATGGAAAGAAACCGTCTTTGTCGTCGCGTCGTATTCGATAAGCTCGTCGTCCGCCGTCACGTCGCCGTCGGGCACGAGCTCGCCTATCATGGTTTGCGCATAACCGTACAGCCCCGCAGGCAAAACGCTGTCGGCACGCAAGACTTCGAGCGCGCCGTCGACTTCTTTGACATTGTATTCGTAGCCGGTATCGAGATCGAAAAGCACGTCCTTTTCCCCGTCGGATGTCGTATAGCTCGCGCGCAACACGTTGCCGCGCTTTTCTGCGGCAACCGTTTGCTCGATAACGCCGTTCGATGCTTTTATTCCGTCGGACGACAGCTTATAACCTACCTCACCTTTAAATCCGCTTTCGTCAAACAGCTCGCGCACGGCGTTCAAAGCCTTAGCCGCCATGCCGTCCTTCCCGCCGTCGGGCGTGGGGGTAGGCGTGGGAGCAGGCGTGTTACCGCCCGGATCTCCGTCGGGAACAACGCCGCTCGGACGTCCGTCGCAAGCGACGAACGCAAAGCACATAACAAGCGCCGTCATCAGCGAAACGATACATGCGAATATCCTTTTCATATACGTCTCCTTTCGGAAATTACTAAGTATTTCCGTAACGCCCGATATATTCGGACTGTATATATTATAATCCGAAATGCGTGGTTTGTCAACTGCGTATATGATATTTTCCCCATAAGTGGAAAATTTACGGGCGCGACGGCGGTCGTCGAACGCTTACATATCTTCGCAAAAATAACGCGGCAACGGCTTGATCGTGCCCGCCGAATTTTCGATGGTAAAAAAGTCGAAGTCGACTTCTTCTACGTACTCGCGCCGCAAAAATTTAGCGACGTTGAAATGCACGAAATTATACGCATGGCTTTTCAGCACTATGGGCGTAGGGATATCCATAGCGCGCGTTATTTCGCTGATATACGTAAACAGATTATTCTCGTCGAACGGCTCGCCGAGATCGTACATATAACTGCGGGTGATTTTATCGCCGAGCATGGTCTTTGCCCAGATACGCGGAAATACTTTTGCTTTAAGTTCTTGTTGTTTCATTATTTTTTATCTCCGTTGCTTATCGGCGATCGACAAGGCGTATAAAACCGCAAAAATCGAAATGCTTATCGCTTTATCGATTACTCTAATTCGATAGTCGCGGGCGGCTTGCTCGTCACGTCGTAAACTACGCGGTTGACGTGCTTGACTTCGTTGACTATGCGCTCGGATATGACCTGTAAAACGTCGTAAGGGATACGCGCCCAATCGGCGGTCATGCCGTCCACGCTCGTCACGGCGCGGAGCACGACCGTATAATCGTAGGTGCGTTCATCGCCCATTACTCCCACGGTACGGATGTTTGTAAGCGCGGCAAAGTATTGCCAGATCTCTTTGTCGAGTCCGTTCTTGGCTATCTCGTCGCGCAAAATGTGATCGGCTTCGCGAAGTATCGCGAGCTTGTCCGAAGTGATCTCGCCTATTATGCGGATCGCAAGCCCCGGACCGGGGAACGGTTGTCGCATGACCACATTTTCGGGTAAGCCGAGCTCGAACCCGAGCCGCCGCACCTCGTCCTTAAACAGCAGTCTGAGCGGTTCGATAAGCTCTTTGAATTTGATCGCCGCGGGCAATCCGCCGACATTATGGTGGCTTTTTATCTTAGCCGAATGATTGAGCCCGCTCTCGATGACGTCGGGATAAATAGTGCCCTGCACCAAATAATCGACCGAGCCGCCCAATTTTTTACCTTCGTCCTCGAACACGCGTATAAACTGCTCGCCTATTATCTTGCGCTTTTTTTCGGGCTCGGTAACGCCGTCGAGCTTGCTCAAAAACCGCTCGGACGCGTCGACAGCCGTAAGATTCATACCCTGCTCGTCTCGGAACACGCGCACGACTTCCTCCGCTTCGCCCTTGCGCAACAATCCGTGATCTACGAATATACACTGTAATTGCGGGCACGCCCTGTGTACGAGCGCCGCCGCGACCGCCGAGTCCACGCCGCCCGAAAGCGCGCAAACTATTTTTTTGTCGCCTATTTTTTCACGCAGTTGCTTTACCGTTCTTTCTATATAACCGCTCATAGTCCAATCGCCCGCCGCGCCGCACACGCCGTAAAGGAAGTTTTTGAGCATTTTGAACCCTTCCTCGGTGTGCATCACTTCGGGATGGAACTGCACGCCGTACAGCTTTTTCTCGGCGTTTTCCATAGCCGCTACGGGGCACGTTTCGGTTGTAGCGGTCACGTCGAACCCGACAGGCAGTTTCTCTATATAAATGGTATGGCTCATCCAGCACGTCGACTTTGCTTTGACGCCGTCGAACAGCTTGGACTTTTTGTTCGTAACGTCGAGCACGCGTCTGCCGTACTCGCGCGGACCGTTGCCTACCGCGCCGCCCAGCGTGCCCGCTATCAACTGACAGCCGTAGCAAATGCCCAAAACGGGAATGCCCGCGTCAAACACTTCCGCGGGGATCCGCGGCGCGTTCGGCTCGTTGAACGATGCGGGACCGCCCGTAAACACAAGCCCTATCGGATTTGTTTCGGTCATCTTTTCGACGATCTTTTCATACGAAATAAGCTCGCAGTAAACGTTCGCCTCGCGAACTCTGCGCGCTATCAACTGATTGTACTGTCCGCCGAAATCGACGACGAGAACGGTTTGCTGTGCCATGGTATTTCTCCTTTTGTTTTATACAAGCGCCTATCGTTGTTTGTACTGCGAAGCGTCCGAAAGCCGTCGTTGACGACGGGCATGCTCCGTTATCGCCATTCCGCACAAAGCGTTCGCGCCGCGTCGAATGATCTCGACCGATTTCGGATGCGAGATCTTTCGGTAAGCAAAAAACGCTCGAAATGACAAAACCATCAAAACAAGTCGATCGTGCTCACTCGGGACGGCAAAAATATCGTCCCGACAATAACGACATTACTCGTTGACATGTTTACCCAAGCCGAGCATCTTTGCACGCTCTCGCATACGCGCCGTTGCGTCGAGCAAACGCTTTCTTATGCGCAAGCTTTTGGGCGTGACTTCGAGTATCTCGTCGTCCGCCAAGAATTCCAAGCAGTCTTCGAGCGTCATGCGCATCGGCGTTATGAGTTTGAGCGCGTCGTCGCTGCCCGAGCTTCGCGTATTGGTCAAATGCTTGCGCTTGCAAACGTTGACTACTATATCGTCGCCGCGCGGATTGAGTCCGACGACCATGCCCGCATATACGGGCACGCCCGCGCCTATAAACAACGTGCCGCGCTCCTGGGCGTTGAACAAGCCGTACACGATGGATTCGCCCTCTTCGTGCGCGATAAGCGATCCGAACTCGCGACGGTCGATCTCGCCTTTATACGGCTCGTAGCCGTCGAATACGCTCGCCATTATGCCTTCGCCCTTGGTATCCGTCAAAAGCTCGCTCTGATATCCGAACATGCCGCGAGCGGGTACTTTGAAGTTCATTTTTATACGACTGCCGTGCGGCGTCATGTCCACGAGCTCGCCCTTACGCGTGCCCATTTTGCTCATTACCGTACCGACGCAGCCTTCGGGCACGTCTATAAACACGCGGTCTATCGGCTCGCACTTAACGCCGTCTATCGTCTTTATAAGCACCTTGGGCATACTCACCGCAAACTCATAGCCCGCGCGCCGCATTGTTTCTATGAGAATGGACAAGTGCATTTCGCCCCTGCCGCAAACGACAAAGCTATCGGCGGTAGCGCCGTCCGACACGCGCAAAGAAAGATCCTTTACGGCTTCCTTATACAGTCTGTCGCGCAGGTGTCTGCTCGTGACGTACTTGCCTTCCTTGCCCGCAAGCGGCGAATCGTTGACCATAAAAGTCATTTCCACGCTCGGCTCGGCGATCTTTACGAATTCTATCGGTTTGACGTCCGTTTCCGAACATATCGTATCGCCTATCATAACGCCGTCGATGCCCGACACGCAAACGATATCGCCCACCGACGCGCTTTCGGTCGGCACGCGCTTTAAGCCCTCGTAAGTGAACAGGCTGACGACCTTGCTCTTGACGTTTTTCGTATTGTCGTGAAAATTGGTAAGTACGACGCTGTCCCCGACGGATATAACGCCATTGCCTATCTTGCCGACGGCGAGCTTGCCGACGTAATCGTTATGCTCGGCGCTCGAAACGAGCATAGCGAGCGGCTTGTCCGCTTCGCCCGCAGGCGCGGGGATATGCTCTATGATCGTTTGGAACAGCGGTTGCATGTTCCTGCCGTGATCGGTGATCGATTTGGACGCGACGCCATCGCGCGCCGACGCGAAAACGAACGGGCTGTTGAGCTGATCGTCGTTCGCGTCGAGATCCATAAACAATTCCAATATCTCGTCCACGACTTCTTTCAACCGCGCGTCGGGGCGGTCGGTCTTGTTGACTACGACTATTATATTCAGTCCCAAAGCGAGCGCACGTTCCAACACGAACCGCGTTTGCGGCATCGGTCCTTCAAATGCGTCCACGACCAAAAGCGCGCCGTCTACCATTTTCAGAACGCGCTCCACCTCGCCGCCGAAATCGGCGTGACCCGGCGTATCGACTATGTTTATCTTAAACCCGTCGTACATGCACGACGCGTTTTTACTGAGTATGGTAATGCCGCGTTCGCGTTCGAGCGCGTTACTGTCCATGACGCGATCGGCGACCGCCTGATTATCGCGAAAAACATTGCCTTGCTTTAAAAGCTCGTTTACGAGCGACGTCTTACCGTGGTCGACGTGCGCTATGATCGCTACGTTGCGTATCTTTGCTTTATCCATAAAAATTTATTGACCTGTCTATGTCGGATTTATGAATAAAGTGTATAACATTTCGGAGCAAAAGTCAATTAAAACGATCTACATCGACGCAAGTACCTGAGCGATACGGCGCGCATATCAAGCTTTGTTCTTTTTCGGCGCGTCGAACAGTCGAAAAGCGATGGCAGTCATGTCGTCTTTCGGCGTACCGCCGCCGAGCGCGAGCGCGCGAGAAAGTATGTCGTTCACCGCTTTTTCGGGATTGAACGCAGACAGTCCGTTTATGAACTCGGGCAGCTCGTCGCCCGAAAAACAATCGCTCACGCCGTCGGTGACGAGTATCAACATTTGCCCGGGATACAATCGCTTTGTCACTACCGACGGGCGCATTTCGTCGAGCACGCCTATCGGAAGCGAATTCCCTTCTATTTTGAGCACGGTGTCTGCGGTCTTGATGAAGCACGGCGGCGAGCCTATCTTGATTATATCGACGTTGGCTGTCGCAAGATCGCAGACCGCCACGTCCGCCGCGGAATAATTTTCCGCCGTCGGAAGCTTTAAAAACCTGTTCACGCCGGTCAGCACCGATCTCGAATCGAACCCCGCGCGATAAAAACATTCTATTAGCTCGACGGCCGCGCCCGAGCTTTCGCCCGCGCGCACGCCCGTTCCCATACCGTCGAGCAACGCCGTGAGAAATCTGTCGCCTATACGTTTAAACGTATAGCTGTCGCCCGATATCCCGTCCTTGGCAAGCCCCGCGCGCGCATACACCGCCTCGTATGCCGGGCGCTTTTTGAGCGTCGCGACGCTCCACCCCGCCGCCTGAGTCTTTTCGAGCGACACTATCTCGCACTTGGCTTTAAGGCAAACGCCGACTGCGCGCGCTATCCTTTCACGCGACGCGGTATCCGTCCTTACTATCGCAGTCACGCCGTCGCGCGTGCAAAACACGTCGGCGCACGGCACGCCGTTATTGTTGAGCTCCGCAGCTATGCGCTCTTCCGCAACGCCGTCGAACCCGACGGGCAAGGCTTGATTCTTCCCGAGTTCTTCGAGCACGTCTTTGACGGCGGCAAGCCGCTCGGTAACTATCGACTTGGCTTTGTTCTCGCTTTCGCGCACTGCGGCGAGCTCGCGCGCGTTTTCGGTCACCGCGGTCGCGGCGCTCACTATATCGACTGTACGCGAACACTCGCGAGTAAAAAATTCGGGCAGCTCGGCGATTATCGACTTGCCGATATACGCGCGCTCGGCAAGCGCCGTAAACGCTTCGGTCGCCGCGCCGCGGTCGCACTCGGCATAGCGCGGACAGTACGGGCATATCCCGTCGGCTATGGACGCGCCTATCGCAGTATGATCGGGCGGCGGCGTGCCGAGCGCGTTAAGCAGGCGCGCCGTTTCGTCGAATACCGACGCCACCGCGAGCATACCGTTGCCCGCGTCCGCTTTGGTACGGTTTATATAATGCCGCACGGCGAGCCGCGCCGATCCGTCGAAGTCGAAATATGCGCGCACGGCGCGAACGGCGCGGCGCGGAATAACGCAAAAAAGCAACGCCCCTACGGACAGCGCGAGCGCGCTCCAACCGACGGTAACGGGATCGACGTAAAACAGAACGGCGACCGCGCAGAATACTCCGACGGAAACTATCGAATATACGGGGCGCGGCAACGCGTCGAACGCGACTATCGCGAGCACACAGGCGATAAATGCGGGCGCAAGCGCGATCTCGCCGTTTATGCCCAAACCCAATGCGAGCGCCGCTCCGCACGCGAGCGCGGCTTTTTTTCCGACAGCGCCGAGCATGAGCGCAACGAACATTGCGGGCGCAAGCCCCGCCGTAACGCCGTACAGCTCCGCTCTGCCGAACGCCAACCCCGACGCGAACATTACGACGCAGACCGACGCCGCCTCTACCACTCCCAATTTGTACGCAAACCTATTGCCTACGCACTCCGCCGCGCGCATCGCAAAATACAAAAACACGCACGCGAAAAACCCCGTCATCACCGCGTCGGCGACGGGTATGAACAATCCCGATATCACGGTTTCTACGACTATCGCCGAAACGGAGAACAACGTCTTTGCTATCTGTCGGTCGCACCGCGGTATTTTAAGCCCCGAAAACCACCGCACCGCCATTATGATCATGACCGCGCCCGCCGCATACAACCGCCAAAGCTCGAACGTAAACAAAAACGCGCATAGCAAATAAACGGGCGCGACAAACCCTATGAACACCGCGCCCGAAAGCGCGCAAAACATTGCCGTGCCGAACGGCAATATCCCGTATATGCTCGCACCGCAACAAACGACGAGCATGACGGTCGCCGACAACAATTCGATAGGCTTAAATCTTTTGCTCATATGTTAAGTTATAACATATAAGCAAACGCCTATTATATCCTATTAGCTCGAAATACCGACGATAATGTCGACACTCTCGGCGTAGGCGCAACTCCCCGTCACCCCTTATGATATTCTTCAAAAAGATCGTTGGGCGTGCACTCCAAAATATCGCACAACGCTTTGAGATTTTCGTACTTTATGCTCTTTGTCTGATTGTATATCATCTTGTTGAAATTTTGATAACTCAATCCGAGCCTGATATAAAGCCAATACTTGGTCTTGCCCTTTTCTTTGAGTATATCCAAAATGCGTAAATGCATGACTCGCGACCTCACATATATAATGTATACATTATATAACGTAAAAATACTTGACATATAGACTTTCAGAGTATTATAATGTTTACATTATATTATGTACACATTAGATAAAGGAGAAACAATATGGCAAATCTAAGCGCGCTCGCAAAGGACAAGCGCAAACCGTCGCGTCTGCGCAATATATGCGTAGCGGTCGTAGCCACGCTGTCGGCGGCGGCAATACTGTTTTGTATAGCGGCATACGCGGTGGGCGACGGCAAAAACGACGACAACGACAAAGTCGCGACGAGCGTATGCGGGGAGATGCGGCAATGGCTTTGACACAGTGTCCCAAATGCAACGGTAATATAAGCGACACCGCCAAAAGGTGCGTGCACTGCGGTTGCGATCTTACGAACGGAAAAGATCGCGCCGACGAGAAACGGGATTTCGACGCACTGCCCGTCGCGCAAAAGAACGAGTTGCGCGACGAATTTTACGCCGCGCACCCGCAATACGGCAAGATAAACGACGACGTTTACGATCTGATGTTTATCTCCAAACTGTCGTATGTGTGCTTTACGGTAGCGATGCTCGTGCTATTTAGCGGACAGGTTTTGCACAAAATATTCGGTTTGGATCCGCAATCGGAATTAATGGCGGTAATGCTCGTAGCTATGATAGCGCTTGTAGCGATAGGACTTGCGGCGATTATCGCGAGCAGGATATTTCTCGACAAAAAGATCAAAGCGTCATGTCTTATTCTAAAAAAGTACAAGCTCTGGCTTGCGACCGAGAAAAACATAAACATGCGGATATACTTTGAAAAATCGGAGATCAAATACAAAAAATATTTCGATACCGTAAAAGTCGAAACGGAGGTATGGTGATATGGCATTGGTCAAATGTCCCGAATGCGGCGGCAATGAAACTCCCCCGGCGAAGCCGGGGGTTTCTCATATGCGGGCAAAAGCCCTAA
>CANDGE010000046.1 GCA_947384195.1 uncultured Clostridia bacterium | reverse complement strand
CTATTATAGCATAGGAGGTCTTTTTTGTCTCTATGGAACGCCATAGGCTAGTCGGTGACCACTTGCATAGCAAGTGGTTTATTTTGCATAATTAGACAAAAAATCGACGCGACCGCGCCGATTTTTATTAAATACTTATTTTGCGAAAAACGCTACGCCTATCGCGCCCGGACCGATATGCGATCCTATCGTACTGCCTATAACGAACTTCGGCAACACGTCGGCTTTCCCGACCCACAGCTTTTCGCTGTCGCGAACGTATTTAGTCAAAAGCTCGTCCGAAAGCCCCGAATACACCAAAGCATACGGCATATCGAAATCGACTCCGTATCGGTCGATAAACTGCGTCAAAAGATTGCGTCCGCGTTTGGAACCCATAGCTTTTCCGATAAGCTTGACTTCGCCGTCGTCGATGGAAATTACCGGCTTTATAGAGAATATCTCGCCCGCAAGCGCAACAGCCGACGATATGCGCCCGCCTTTTTTCAGATATTCGAGCGTGCCGAGCAACGCCATAAAACGTATCTTTGTTTTTGCTTTATCGAGCTCTGCGACTATTTCGTCGACAGTCATCGCCCCGTCGCGCACAAGACGCAACGCGTACATGCACAACAGCCGTTCGCCCGCACTCGCATTAAGGCTGTCGATGACACGCACTTTGCCCGCGAATTTCTCGGCAGCACGACATGCGCAATCGTAAGTTCCCGACAGCTTAGACGAAATTACTATGGAAATAACGTCGTCGCCGTTTTCGGTGAGCGCGGCATAATGCTCCTCGAACCGACATTCGTTGATCTGACTAGTTTGCGGAAGCTCGTCGCTTTCAATCAGCTTCTCGAAAAATTCGCGACGCGAAAGATCGACGCCGTCTAAATATTCAGTATCGCCGAATCGAACGATCATGGGAATAAGCGAAACGCCCGATTGCTCCGCCTCGTTTTTATCTATATCGGACGCCGAATCGACAGATATCCTGACCATGATCATCGCTCCTTTTCTTTCGATGCAAGCTCATCGCCGAGCGGTTTGCTTCGCTTGAAATACACCGCAAAATATGCCACGGCGATCGCTCCGCCGCCTATGATGTTTCCCAATGTCGGCGCAATTATGCCGTTAAGCACGCCGTAGCCGAAATTAAACCCCGCGCCGCCCGACGCCATCGATCCAGCCATAATATAGTACATATTTGCTATGCTGTGCTCGAATCCGCAAACCACAAAAGCGAACACGGGCAAATACACCGCAAGTATTTTTCCGCTCGCACTCTTACTCGCCATAGCCGCCCACACCGCAAGACACACCAAAATGTTACACGGTATAGCGCGAAGAAACATGTATCCGAAGCCCGTACTGCTTTTGGCTGCGGCAACCGAAATACACGCTTGAACACCGCTTTCCGATAAAGACCCGCCGTAAACGACCAAAACGGCGACCAACGACGCGCCGACAAAATTGCCGAGATAAACTATGCCCCAGCTCTTCAAGGTCTTTACAGGCTCGATATCACGACTCAAAAGCGGCGCGATCAGCAGACAGTTGCCGGTAAACAGCTCCGCGCCGCAAATTACGACCAGTATCAACCCGAGCGGAAACACCGCGCCCTTTATTAGCGCGGCTTGGATCCCCGCAAATCCCGAACCGGCAACGGTGGCAAGCGCGCCGCCGAACGCAATAAACGCACCGGCAAGCACACCGAGTATAAACGATACGTACCATTTTTGCGCGGTCTTACCTTTTGCTATGCCGACATAATTTGCGGCTATTTCGATAGGTTTATTCATAAAATAATTATACTTGCGCATTAAGCGTTTGTCAACCGAATTCGACACACTTCGACTTTAATCTGTATTTTATCGGCTTTCTTGCATTTATCGTGCAAATATGATAAACTATACAAGCAATGAAAAGCTCGGAACCGAAAAATAAAATACACACAAAATATCCGATCGTGCTCGTGCACGGGATCGCGCTCAAAGACATAGCGTTTTTTAAAGCATTCGGCAGGATAGAAAAAGTATTAAGGAGTAACGGTTGTAAAGTGTTTACGGCAAAGACCGACGGCTTCGGGACTATCGAAAATAATGCAACACAATTAAAAATATTTACCGAAAAAATTATCGCAACGGAAAATTGCGATAAAGTAAATATTATCGCTCATTCCAAAGGCGGGCTCGATGCCGTGCATATGATAAGCAAACTCGACATGACCGGCTACGTTGCGTCGCTAACTACGCTGTGCACGCCGCACAAAGGCTCGCCGATCGCCACAAAGCTTTTGCGTCTGCCCAAGCCGATAGTAAAATTCATAGCATTTTGGGTAAACTTATGGTATCGTATTTTCGGCGATAAACATCCGAACGCCCTCGAAGTATGCAAACAATTGAAATTGCACGACGACAGCGAGTATTTGACCGACATAAACGGCGTTTATTGTCAAAGCTATTCTACTACCCTCGAAAAAAGTCGCGACGATTTTATCATGGGCATTCCGCTGTATTTTTCCAAACATGCGGAAGCAAAACCGTCCGACGGATTGGTTTCCGCAGAATCGGCAATGTTCGGCGAATATAAAGGCGATTGCATCGACAGCTCGGTATCGCATTCCGAAATCGTCGATTTCATGGTGCGAAAAAGCAAAAAAGACCGAATATACTCTTTCTATTTACAGCTATGCGAAGAACTCGCTCAAAAAGGATTTTAAACACTAAAATAATTTTCGCAAGCAGATAGAAACATCTGTCCGATGCCATCTAAAAACATACTCGACATACACTTCGTCGTTATGCGGCCTTAAAAAGACGAAGCGCTTTTCCCCATTCAGAATCGACCAATACCGTGTTCCGCCGAGATCTTACGATTTCCTTAAAACAAAAAAACGCCGAAACTTTTGATTTCGACGCTCTTGGAGCCGAAGATGGGACTTGAACCCGCAACCTACTGATTACAAGTCAGTTGCTCTACCGATTGAGCTACTTCGGCATCTTCGCAGGTTGTGGTGCCTCGGGGCGGAATCGAACCACCGACACAGGGATTTTCAGTCCCTTGCTCTACCGACTGAGCTACCGAGGCAAGTATATGGCGACCCGGAAGGGACTTGAACCCTCGACCTCCAGCGTGACAGGCTGGCGTACTAACCATCTGTACTACCGGGCCACAATTTGGTGGACCTTCAGGGACTTGAACCCCGGACAAACCGGTTATGAGCCGGTTGCTCTAACCAACTGAGCTAAAGGTCCATAACCTACTTCAATAGCTTAATTACTATACAACATTCGATAGAATTTGTCAACAAAAATCATGCCGTTTTCAAAAATTTATTTTTATTTTTTACATTGAAACATTCGCCTTACGTATCGGCATTTATACGTATAGGACATGTTACGCACAATCGTTAAAATTCATAAAGAACGGCTGCATTTTTAATTAAACTGCGTTAAATCCCTTGACAATTACTTTGCCGTGTGGTAATATAACTATGCTGTGAGCATCCTTAGCTCAGTTGGTAGAGCAACTGACTCTTAATCAGTGGGTCCGGAGTTCGAGTCTCCGAGGGTGTACCACAACAATCAGTAAGAAAAAGCGTGATATGCACAACATATCGCGCTTTTTCTATTAAAATCTCATCTATTGATACATTTATCAAAATAGCCGCACCCAAAGCGAACCCAAACATCGGACTCATTGTATTATCCATATTCCAATACCGCCAAAATTCCGCGAAGTTCCCCAACGCTCGTTTTGCTTTACCTATTTCATACGAATAAAACGATATGCAAATATTTGTTCAAATTTAATATTACACGCACTGAAACCGCCCAAACAAGCCACGAAACGCTTTTTCACGATAAAGTCTTATCGCTCGAGAAAGAAAAGCCGTTAAAGCGAGAATCAGAGCGGTGTTTTTGTATAGCAAAAACTAAACACTTTCACGAAACGCTTTAATATCCAACACAGTGTATGTAAAATTTTCGTCCTTAATGTTATAGGTGCGTTTTTCACTCATTTTACTGTCATAAGTTGAAGATTTTAGGGGGGTTTTGTTTGCAATATTCCATACGCAACCGCCAAAAAACCACAAAAAATATCCCGACTGAGATCGGGATATCTACTGAATTTACTGCATTATTTGATCAAACGCGCGGCAAGTTCTTTAATATCGTTTTCCGTTTCTGCACTCATTGCGGATTTGACGATTACTGTTTTATCGATAAATTCGATGTTTTTCATTTCTTCAAAGCTCGACCGCATAAGCTTTGCCGCCATCGGCGCCCAGCTTCCGTTCTCTATAAACGCAACCGTTCTGCTTTGATAGTTTTTTAATTTCAAATGATTTATAAAATCGGTCATTGCGGGCAAGATTGCACCGTCATAGGTAATACTCGCAACGACAAGCCTGTCATAACGGAACGCATCCTCTAATGCCTCAGCCATATCGTCGCGCGCAAGATCGGCCATTGCGACCTTTACCCCGTTTTCGCGCAAACGCTCCGCGAGCGCTTCCGCCGCCGCTCTCGTATTGCCGTAAATAGACGCATATGCTATCATAACGCCGCTGTCCTCGGGCTGATACGAACTCCAAACATTATACTTCCCGATATAATACTCAAGATTTTCGGTCAAAACAGGTCCGTGCAACGGACAGATGATATTTATATCCAATGCCGCCGCTTTTTTCAACACGCTTTGAACGGTAGCGCCGTATTTGCCGACGATGTTAAAGTAATACCGCCGAGCCTCACACGTCCAATCTTCGTCGCAGTCGAGCGCACCGAATTTACCGAATGCGTCGGCGGAAAACAAAACTTTTTCGGTCGGTTCGTACGAGAACATAACTTCGGGCCAATGCACCATCGGAGCAAACACGAATTTAAGCGTATGCTTGCCGAGCGAAAGCTCGTCGCCGTCCTTGACTATATGTTTGTTTTTGAATATATCGCCGAAAAACCGATCGGCTATATTAAAAGTTTTATCGTTACCCACAACGACAGTCGAAGGATATTTTTGAATAAAAGCCTTCAAACTCGCCGAATGATCGGGCTCCATATGCGAAACGACCAAATAATCGGGGATCCGTCCGCATAGCGCTATCTCGATATTATCGAGCCACTCTTCTGTTTTACGAATGTCCACGGTGTCCATTACCGCTATCTTTTCGTCGATTATAATATAAGAATTATACGACACTCCGTTAGGCACTTGATACTGTCCTTCAAACAGATCCAATGTTTTATCGTTAACGCCGATATATTTGATGCTCTCAGTAATATTCATAAAGTAGTCCGCCAATAAATTTATGATTTCCGTCATCCAACAGCATGATCAACTATTTTTCATGACAGATAAATAAATTATAACATACAGCATTGACTTACGCAAGCAATTATATCCCATTTAATAAAATATGAATAAAAGAATCAATTACTCGATTTTGCGATCGATATATGATATAATGATATCGTATACATATCTTAACAAACGGAGATATAAATGGAAATTCGCAAGGCTTCTCATTTGGATGTATCGCCGCTCATCGACAGCAACAGCCACACTTTAATACTTGGGTCGATGCTCTCGCCGAAATCGGCGCAGGAAAAATTCTATTATGCTCATCCGCAAAATAGATTTTGGAAAATATTATCGACCGTCTTCAATAACGATCGCCAACCGAAAACGATCGAAGAACGAAAACAGCTTGCACTATCCAATGGATTGGCGCTTTGGGATGTCGTAAAAACATGCGACATCATCGGGGCGTCCGACAGCACGATAAAAAATGTCATCTTCAACGATATCAACGAACTGCTTAAAAAATATCCGAAAATAAATCGTGTTTTTACCACAGGCAAAAAGGCGCACGAGCTTTTGCATAAATATAATTTAAACATTAACAATCCGCTCATTTCAAAGGCAATTTGTCTTCCGTCGACAAGTCCGCAAAATTTTAAAATAGGTATTTCGGAAATAGTAAACGCTTACGCCATATTGACACGAATATAAGCGCCGACAAAACATCGACGCTTATATGGTCAACTAATTATTATGCTTCTTGCGTCCATACAGCATATAATACCGTATCGACAGGAGCTTTATAAATATCTTCCGCACTATATATGATCTCGTTTGATGTAGCGCTTGTCGCCCAACCCGCAAAAGTATAGCCGCTACGCGACGGGGCCGAAATGCCGCCGTACGCATTATAATTTGCAATCGAATTTTCTTTCAATGTTATCGATGCCACATACATTGCGCCGCTATCATTACCGAAAGTACATCCGTATACTACCGGTCTGAACAAAGAATTCCAACGCCACTGCCAACCCACAGGTTCACTATCCGTTTCACTGTAAAAAGTCAACTCGCGACAACCGTAAAAAGCATAGCTGCCTATATACTCTAAATACTTGCCTAACGCAACACTATTGAGCGAAGAACAGTAGCGGAAAGCGCTGTTACCGATATATGTTAAACTTTCCGGCAACGATATATTGTCAAACTTAACGCAACCGTAAAAAGAAAAATCGCCTATCCTGTTTAACCTATCGCTAAAATCGAAATTCTCCAAGCTTACGCATTTATAAAACGCATAACTATCTATTGTTATCAAATTGGGGCTGACGTTCAGATCGTTCAACGATATGCACATATAAAAAGCCTTACTACCGATGGAAATTACTCCGTCACCCATATCCGCTTTTTGCAGATTTTCACACCTGAAAAACGCATAGTCGCCTATCCTTATCACACTGTTGGGTATAGTTATTTCGGATAAAGCCGAACAACCGCTGAAAGTGTAATTCTTGATTTCCGTTATCCGATTGCTTAACGTTACGCTACGCAATGCGGTACATCCCCAAAACGCATAATCGCCGAGCTCGACGACTTCGTTGGGAATAGTCACGGAATTCAACTGCGTGCAACCCGAAAACGCCGCAAGACCTATAATTTTAACAGTGTTGGGGATATCGATAACGCCGGACAGCGCAGAACGATAATAAGTATACGGTTCTATCTTTTCGACACCGTACGGAATGTTTGCAGTAAAAGCAGGGAACATCGTTTGATCCCCCATATACTTACCCAAACAGCCGTAAAACGCCCCCTCTCCTATAATTTTTACCGTATCCGGCAATTTAACTTCTCTCAAAGTTTCACAGTAAGCAAAAGCATAATCCGCTACCCCGCGTATACCGCTACCCACTTCGACAGCACCGGTCTTTTTAGTACTACATGCAACGACCCAGTCATCGACGTACAAAATGCCGGGGCCGCCCAAATTATCTATATTGGCTTTCCAACTATACGTATTATAAAATGCATAGGTTCCTATTTTAACAACAGTCTTTGGAATAGTAACGGATTCGGCTTGCAAATTTTCGCAATCGGCAAAAGCATATGATTCTATTACCTGCAAGCTTTCGCCCATGTCTATTGCGATCAACGATCTGCAACTACGGAAAGCACCGTAACCGATCATCTCGGTTTCGTCACCCAATTCGATAGCCATCAACCCCGAACACAAGTAGAATGCACCTCTACCGATATATTTGACGCTATTCGGCAAAACGACAGTAATAATATTGGCACTATCGCGAAAAGCGAATTCCGCTATACCGACAATATTTTTATTGCGCAACAAAGAGATATCTTCATCCGTAATATCGTTCACTCCGGAAGGATTGCTCTTTACTCCGACCGCCCAGTTGTCCACAACAATGATTTTATCGACTGATTCCGTATAAGCGGCAGTACCGAAAAAAGCAAACTGACCTATCGACGTTACCCCGCTGCCTATACTGATATTTTTCAAAGCCGAACAATTGCGAAACGCGCCCGTAGCTATGCTTAATACGCTATCCGGTATCACCAAATCAGTTAAAGCCGCACAACCGGAAAACATATTGTCGGAAATAGCCATCTCACAATTCCCGAAATCGACAGAAACCAAACTTTCGCAATTCATAAAGACGGAAGCATCACAATTCATCGCGAGCGATTCGATTTTAACTTCTTTCAACGCAGAACATGATTGAAATGAATTCGCCCCCAATCGGGCAACACTTGTCGGCAAAACTATTTGATTAAGCGAAACACAGGTGTTGAATGCGTACTTACCTATTGACGTAACGCCGATTCCGATATTTACCGCTTCCAATTTGCGGCAAAAAGCAAAGGCATTATCACCGATAGTCGTAACGGTATTCGGTATTTCGATCTCAGTCAATTCTCTGCATGTTTGGAACGCCGTATCGCCGATATCAACTAACCCATCGTTCAAAACAACTGTTTCAAGCTTTGAACACCCGTAAAATGCCCGTGAACCAACGGACCGTATGTTTTTTCCGAATGTTACAGAAGTCAAATCCAAACTATTTGTAAAAGCAAGCCTACCTATGCCTGTAACAGGTAACCCGTTATAATAATCGTCTATTACGACATCACCCTTAGCTCTGCCGACACTCGAAACCTCATAAGAATGACCGAGTTCCGTCAATGTATATGTCAAGCCGTTTTCATAGCCTTGCACATAATCTATCGTCGCCCAATCCGAATCGGAAAAATCCACACCGTTACCGCGTGCTTTGACACGAAATGTGTAAGTTCCTTCTTCAAGAAAAACATTATCGAAGGAAAAAGTAGTACGTCGCAAATCATGTTGCTCGCCCGCTATCTCTACCGTATACCCGCGTGCGTTATCTACGGCGTTCCACGACAATGTTTTGTTCTCAATAGTCAAATCGCTCGGCGACGCAAGTCGCGGCGCGCCACATGCAACAAACAAAAAACCCGCAACCACCGTGATTATTAATGATAATATAATTATATGAATTTTTCTCATAAAAACTCCTTGGAACATCTCATTTGTCATCCGTCGACGTTATTATTTTTCGCTTTATGCTCGCGCACCAATTCATGTATCCACTTCCACTTGAATTTTCTGACCGCGATATCCAATAGGAACAATACTATCACAATAATCAGCATCGGGATGCGCGGGTTATATTCCAAATGCAATACTTCTACAAAGCCCGCAAATACCTCAAGCGGCTCTGTAACAACTGCACCCTGCGCCGTTTCGGCTATTTCCGCCATTAATTTGCGACAGGCTTCCTTATCGATAAACATATCATACTCTTTTGAATATGAAAATGCTTTATAAGACTTATATTCTGATAGCATAGTTCCGTCAGCCGCTAATTTTTTTACTACAACTTCATATATGCCCGCTTGTATAGTTGCAAATGTAATACGACTATACGCTTCATTTTTTGTTCTACGAATATTCTGCACATTGGCGTTTTCTCCGTCGATCGACGGACCGGTTACGGTAACATCTATAACTTCATTATCTTGCAGATTGGTAACAATACTCAACGTAGTAGAATAATTGTCGCTTTCCATCGAAATATCCCAATCGTATCTAATACTCTTTTGCGGGAACAAAGCATTTACCACGTTAAAAATAAACTTTTTACCGACATCGCTTGACATAAACTCATATGACCAGCTATCCTGCGTTCCTTGCAGATCGCTCATAAAGCTACCTACTTGTCCCTTGCCGTATTGCCACTGAGCGTACAACGGAACATACTCGGCGTACAGCGGAGACACAACGTCTTGTTTGGGTTTAGTTCCGTAATAACCGCCGAGTTGAGGCATATTTTCTTGCGTGATACCGTTTACCACGGAAGTAAATTCGCGTATTTCGGGAGTAAACGGCTTGGCTTCATACTCCTTTATCTCAGGCAAGCTCAAATCTTCACGCAATGCATCCGACAGCGATATATTATTACCGCTTCCGATAGCATAATAATATCCGCCGCCTAATTCTACAGCTTCACGCAACTGCGATTCTTTATTGGAATCACCGACTGTCACCATAGAAAATGTTATGCCCCTATTCTCATAGTTAGCTTGTATTACAGGACCGAAATCACTAAGTTGATCGCCCGGTTCACCGTCGGATATAAGAATAATATGACGTTTTTCGACATTAGTCAATGCGGCCAACATAGAACCTGCATACGAAATGGAATTTTTATAATTGGTGCCGCCGCCCAGCTCTATGCTTTCGATAGTAGAAATAATTGCGTTTTGTTGCGTAGTCGGGACTATTGATTGCAAAACATTGAAATCGTCATCCAATGTGATAATACCGACATAATCACGCTCGCTTAAAGAATACAACGCTTCCCGAGCGCCTTTTTTGGCGGCTTCGAGTTTGGACAATCCGGAAACATTATCAGGGCTCGACATACTTCCCGATCTGTCGATTATGATCACAACACCCAACGGCGGCGTATAATTTATCGCCTGAATAGGCAGCATATTTTGATATAAAGTACCGTAAAGATCGTTTCTGTTATAAGCGTTGGCTACTTTATCTCCGTTTTCATCGATCTTGCTTCCGCCTACCGTAAACACGCCGCCACCCAGATCATAAACATACGAATTTAATATTTCGATAAATCCGTCCGGCATATCGGAATTTGCTATATTCATTAAAATGACTTCGTCATACAAACGCAGTTCGTTTAAAGTCATGGGGACTTCGCTTTCATCGGAAATATCGACAACTGTGACTGTATATATTTCACTAAGCATAGCATTTAATTCCGAAGCTTCAACGGGATCGCGCGCCAATATAAGTATATTATCAAAAGATTCTATATAATAATACGAATAATATACATTATTCTGATTGAGCCCATCCCCGTTGCTCGTTACTTTAAAACATAGCTTATGCAAACCGGGCGATGTAAACTTATGCTCGAATATAAAATTTTGTACCCCGTTATCGAGTTGTATCTCTTGAGAGCTTACGGCAATGTCATTATCCCACATTTCAATGGTTGCCTCGCCCTTATATGAGCTTTGCGTCGTAATCTTCAATTCAAACGAATCGTTGACCGCGATATTATAATCGGGCAAAGTTATATCTATCAATTGCACTTCGTCACTGTAAGTATTAGGCATATATACAGTATCGACGTGGATACCTGATGCCGCGACCGACTTAATCGCAGTCATAGCATTACCGTCTGTCTCTATACCATCGGAAATCAATACTATCTTAGCGGTCGTCGGACTTTTGAACAGACTGCGGGCGTAATTTAATGCTGCGGCAATATCCGTAGCGGTCGTATCGGGTAGCGGCGCATCCAAATACTGTCTATAAGCTTTACCCGTATCGTTAGTCAATTCCACGGCATACACCTGATCGTAACCGAATGTAACGACCCCGACCTTGTTTGATGCACTCTCGTTAATCACTTCGCGAATAAACTCGTTTTTTGCGCTTTCGTTTTCTTCGGAGCTAAACGAAGCATCGACTAATAATAAAAGCTCGTTTTCCGTATTGACTTTATCATATGAGAAAAACAATCCTGATAAAGCAAATATCGAGATAGTTAAAATCGCTATATGCAAAACCAACGAAACAATGCGATTGCGAGTGCGTCTGTATTTTTTTTGAGTTCTGAAATACGGAAATAACGACAACGCAATTGCGGGAATAAGCAGCAACAACAACCACGGGTATTCAAATTCAATAGCAAAATTCGACATATAATGCTCCTTATACCCCGATACGGGAGTTCAGCCACCACTCCGCAAATATTAACAAAACGGCAAATCCCAAAATATAGAATATAATATCCCAAATCAATTCCATTTCGGTAATGTCGATTTTAACGGGACCGTTCAAAACTTCTATCTCTCTTATCAAATTACTTTGCTCTTGCGGTATTTTAACGAATACAGTATCTATAACTTGCCTGCCCGACAATAACGTCTGAGTAAATGTATATATACCGCTTACTTCCGGCGTGATAACGCTCGGAACTTCGTGAATGACCGAGACATCACCGTTTGCACTACTTACGGTTAAATCATTGCCGCGAGCGTTGACCGTAATTTCTTGATTGACGTCATAAACAAAACTATCGGTAGTAGTCGGAATAAAATATTCGTAGATACCGTAAAGCAAGCCCGGGAAATCCAACATAGAAAGCGTTGAATTGTGTATATCGAATGTACATACTATACGCTTGATTTCCGAACTGTTCTCAACCAAAATGACAGGATCGCCCTCGCAAAACATCAAAGGCGTGTATCGATCGGGATCCCAATCCAATATTCTCGTATAAGCAGATACACCGATTTGAGTGCTATTTACGAATTGCATTATAGGATGATTGTCGCCGCGCGTAAGCCAAAACAACTTATCCTTGCTCGGGTTATTTATCTTTATGGTATCACCCATTGCAATATCGAGCTCCGATGGCGCATTCACCATGCCCATCAAAAACACCACGCCGTCTTTAGGCAAAGTTTCGGGCATTGAATGTTCAAAAATATACATATCGAACCCTTCAAGCTCGGGTTTTTTATTATCGTTTACTTCGGAAACCCGTATATCCCAAGTATCCAAGTATGCGTCGCGCATTCCCAACACTATATTTCTGAAAAACGGATTCCGTTCGGTAGTGGCATATTGCAAATTGATCCTATCGCGCGATCCGCCATAAATATAAAAATCGTTATCATACAGAAAAGAATCGTTAATTTCAATACCGATCTTAGCGCTCTTATATGAATATATACCCGCAGCGCCGTCTATATCGGAAGGATTAAACACCAATGTTTCAACTCTATTGCCCGACAAACGCACTTCTTGAGAATACACCGATTTTATCCCGTCTGCATTCGGTTTATCGGGATCCGCATCTGCATTAATGCCCGAAACTTCACACGTTACGGTAACTCTGACATCTCTGCCGTAACTGACGACATCCGCATAAAAGCCGTAATACCCATCACTGAATTCGGAATACCCATTCAAAACGGCAACATTCCACTCATTATCTTCGGACACATCTATGACCGTTACATTACCGTTATCGAGATAAGTAGTTCCCGTATATAAATATACTTCCGCAAGCGGATTATCTCTGGTTATGCCTTCCGCAAAATCCATTGCTCCGTCGATATCTCCGTTGCCGAAAGTGCACGCCGTTTGTTCGCCCGAAATCAAATCATCCAATTTGACATCGATCTCGTTTGATTCCGCGCTTTCGGAATTAACTCTGTAAAACATACAATAATACTTCGCTTGCGCTAAAACAACGGTGACCGTTCCGCCGTCGATAAGAACGGAATCGACATATTCTTTTGCACCGCGTACGGCACGCTCAAAACGCGTTTCGTTATCTACTGATGCCATCATATTTGCAGACGCATCAATAATAATAATCTTTTCATTGGAAATAACATTTTTTTCATCTGCAAGAACCGGCTGAGCCAATACAAATGCGCACGATGTTATAATTAATATTTGACATAACAAAATCAACAAGTTTCTCAGCTTACTGATAGGATTCTTGCGTTTTCTGTATTTCAAACTCAATTTCCAAATAAACGTACTGGAAACAGCCTGATTTTGATAATTGGGTTTAAGCAAATAAATTAGGATCAATACAGCCAATCCCAATAATCCCAAAAACCCGAGCGGCGTATACCAACTCATTCTATAACACCTACCTTAAACAGCTCGCCGAACAATACTTTTTCGATGGCTTTGTCCGTTGCGACCGATATAAAATCGGCGCCTCGCGAAACGCAAAACGAGCGTAGCTCGTTACGATAATCAGTCAAAGCTTCCTCATAAGCTTTTTGCATTGCGCGCGTAATACGCAATTTCATGTTTTTAACGTCTGCAATATCGACGGACTCGGAATCGATAAGATTTACTCTACCATCATAAAGCGGATCGACTTCTTCTCTTGCCATAACCTGCACAAGCAAAACTTGTTGGTTCTTATAGCACAAATAATCGACGGCTTTTTTCCAATCGTTTTCAGTAAAAAAATCGGAAATTATTATCGCCAATCCGTCGCCCGAAGATTCGATGCGACTGCTCGTAATTGCCGAAGAAATATCGCATTCGCCGTCAAACTCGACATTATCAAGATCGCGTATAGCCCTAAAAAACATGTTTTTGCCGACTATGGTTCCATATGGATTATCGACCGCGTTGTTTTTAATCAAATTAAAGGATAATTTGTCCATATTATGTACGGATAAAAAACCCAAAGCCGCAGCAACGCCTACGGCATAAGCGCCCTTGCTCGGATTTACCTTACCCATTGACGCCGAGCAATCCAAAAATATCCGAACATGCATTTGCCGTTCGTCGGTAAACAATTTTATAAAAAATTTCTCAAAACGACTGTAAAGATTCCAGTCTATCCTACGAATATCGTCACCGAGCATATACTCGCGATAATCCGCGAATTCGACAGTTTGTCCGTATGTTCTGACACGATGTTTACCGCCGAAATATCCGGACAGATCCGCATGAAGATTTAACGCCAAAGTCTCCAACCGACTGAAAAATTCATCGTTCAAGTAAGAGACTTTCATTATTTTTTAGCAAGCTTCCTTTTTGATTTTTTTGTCTTTTTATCTGTCTCGCCTTCCGCATCGACAGAAATATCATCGGCTTGTTTTACGGCCGAATCGGCAAGCTCGGACACATCGACGCTCATACCTTTTTCATCAGCACCGACAGGCAACTTAAACTTTTTACCAAGCTCGTCGATGATCATTCTAATAACGTCATCGGCAGAAACCCGTCCCGCTATCGCTTCGAAATTCATTTTCATGCGGTGACGCAAAACAGGATAAGCAAGCTCGTTGATGTCACTGTAAGCAACGTTAAACCGACCTTTCAACAAAGCCTTGACCTTTGCCGCGGAAATAAGAGCTTGTCCCGCGCGCGGGCTCGCCCCCAACCGCACATATTTTTTGGACGCTTCGGAAGCACACTCGCTGTCGGGATGCGTTGCCGAACATAACATCATAGCATAACGCAAAACATCTTGCGCAACAGGAATCTGATTAGCCGTCGCACGCATTTGTAAAAGTTCGTCGCCGGAACAAGCCGCCTCCGCAACCTCCGCCATTGTTTTTTGCGTCAAATTGACTATTTGCATCAAATCGTCTAGACCGGGATTCGGAACAAGCAGTTTAAACATAAACCTATCCATTTGCGCTTCCGGCAACGGATATGTTCCATCCTGCTCAATCGGGTTTTGAGTAGCTAATACAAAGAACGGCTCGTTCAACTTGCGCGATACGCCCATAACCGTGACAGTATGCTCTTGCATAGCCTCGAGCAACGCCGATTGTGTTTTAGGCGTTGCTCTGTTGATCTCATCCGCAAGAATTATATTACTGAAAATAGGTCCGGGCTGAAATTGAAAGCTCGAATTACCGTTTGCGCCTTTTATAACGATATTTGTACAGATCGGAAGAGCACACGTCTGAACTCCAGTCACTAAGGTCAATCT
>CANDGE010000045.1 GCA_947384195.1 uncultured Clostridia bacterium | reverse complement strand
TTTCTTCAAGAATAACTGTACGAAATTATCAAAAAAAAGACCTGCCATATCTTACCGAAATGTGGTTTGACGAAGTGAATGGCAAATATATGAGCGACCCGACGGCGGAATATGTTGATAGCGATTTCCAAAAAGCACTTGACGGTCTTGAAAATAATCCCGACGGATATTATTTAACGGTTGTGCTAAACGGTTCTGATGAGATAATAGGTTCTGCTTGCATTTTCCCTGACGAAAAAAGGAAAATATTTGATATAGGATATTGTATTCATAAGAACTATTGGAGAAAAAGATTCGGTTCTGAACTGTTGACGTTAATCGTTACTTGGATACGCAACAATGGCGGCATTGAAATAACTGCGGAAGTTGCACAAGATAATATTGCATCAAATAGATTACTTACAAATAATGGCTTTAAGATAAAAAAGAAATCGCAATTCAAAAAATATAAAATGAATATTAGTTTTGATAGTTACATTTATACTTTCAGTTGTGCATATCCGACCTAATATGAATTTTTATTTAGTTTACTTAATTACAATCACAAAGAACTCTCGAGCATATTTGTTCGAGAGTTCTTTGTCGTTATTCGGTTTTTCATTCCCTATGGGAATTGTGCTTTACCGAGCGCATTTTGTTTAGCACCAGTCAGCCGTTACGCGGCAAGCGTTTTTATCTGCCCTGCGATACGAGCTTACCCGTTTCGAGCGAATAAGTGTATACCGCGGTCGGATCGTCGTAGTTTTCGTTAGGCACCCACATCACCGTCTTTTTGGTAAGGTTGAACACCGCGCTGTGCACCGTGCACCCCTTGCCGTTGGGCTTCCATGTACGCCTGCCGACTTCTTTAAGTATCTGCATTGCGGCGGCTTCGTTTTCCACCGTTCCGTCGGTGGCATGCAAGCGTTCGTATATATGCTCATACCTGTCGTAACCGGGCTTGCCGTCGTTATCGGCGTAGTACTTGTCGTGATCCTTGACGATAAAGTTGGTTATCCACTGATATTTAAAGTCCGAACCGTCGCGGAGCGTTTCGTACATTTCGTCGGTATTGTACGTAACTACGAGCTCGCGCGCCGCACCGTCGTTATCGGTAGCGTCCGTGCCGTCGACGGGCAACCATTCGAGAATGGCGCTCTTGCCCGTCGCGTCGGCTACCATGTAATGGAACGACGTATTGGCGGAGTCGTGGAGATTGTACTTTTTGACGAGTTCGACGGCGCTGTCCACATCGTCTGCATAATCGAGTATCATGCGCAGCATGGTCGTAGACGTGATATCGTCCTTGCCTTCTGCCTGCTGGTTTGTCGCGACCGTGCCGTCGTTAACGTCGCCGCCCTGATAAGACATGTATATGCCGCACGCAACGCCCGCATCGTTGATCCCGTCGAGCGGCGTAAACGGCGCCGCAAGACAAGTTATCTCGTTCATAAGACCGTTTACGTCCTTTTCGGGGCTCATTCCTATGTAATTCAGATCGACCGTCGAGAACGATTTATGTCTGCCGTTTCCGGGATCGCACAGCGTGACGCAAACATTGGTCTTTGCAAAATCGTAGTTGCGCGCAAACAGCCTGTCGCCGTCCGGCGTTACGGCGGTAAACGACGAACAGCCGATATCCGTTTCGCCTATCGATATGCTTATAAGCCCGCGCGTGATGTTGTCGGTTATGAACTTTATCAACTGCTTATCGCTCGACGCACCGCCCTTGGCGAGAAAATCGTCGAAGTAAAATCCGCCCTTGACGTTCATGTAGTATACCGAGCCTTCGAGATTGTCGTCGTTTCGTTCGCGCAATTGCTTGAAACTGCGCACGGTGGATATCTCGTTGCTCCACACACATGCGAACGTAATGCCGAGCACGGCGACGATCGCTACGATCGATGCAAGCACTATACATACGATCTTGATCCACAGCTTGGTCTTTTTCACGGGCGCTTCCGTGACGGATATCTTGGAATTTTCTTCTCCCATAAATAACTCCTTTGGATTCTTTGTATTTTCGGCATATCTAAACACGCCGTATATCTCTATACGGTATGGAATTTTCATATCTTCAAGACAGCGTTATTCGCTGCGACGCTCGGCTATACGGCATTGCGTCCGAAAAACGTTCAGTCCTTGATAAGCTTGTCGCAATACTCGGTAAGATTTTCTACGATCGAGCCCAACGTCTTGTAAAACACCTCGCGCTCGCCGTCGGTCTGATCGGCGCTGCCCGCAAGCACCGCGCGCTCCGCTTTTTGCGCGACGGCTTCGGCAAACCGCCTACCCTTTTCGGTAAGTACTATATTGGAATTGTACTTTTTAAGATCGCAAGTAACAAGTTCTTTTTCGCGCATGGTCGCCACCGCGCGCGATATGGCGGCTTTGTCCTCGAGCGTATATTTGGCAAGCTCGCTCGCCGTAAGCCCGTCGGGATACTCGGTCAAATAATATCCGCACATAACGTGAATGGCGCGCAGTCCGAATTCCTTCATTTCGTACTGCTTGATCCTGTTGACCAGCTTATTGAGCTTTAAAATGTTGATAGTAAAATTTTCAAAAATCTTTTCCATACGAATCTCGACTTGCGTCATGTACACATTATACCCTATATTCCCGACGTTGTCAACCGAAAAGTTGACAAATCAACCTAAAACATACAAAAAAATTTCGACGTCGGCAATGTCGGCGTCGAAATAAGTAAGACGATATTATTTGGGTTGATTGCGCACCGGCGTGGTCGATATCCTGTATCGCACGACGGGGCGCACCGACGGGTCTGTCCATTTGTCGGCGCGTTTGAGCGCTTTTTTGATGGTTGCGGCAGGCGGAGGAGCGAGCTCGGGATGCGCGTCCGCTTTTTTTATGAACGGGACTTTCAGCAACCGCTCTATCTCGGGCGCGGTCGGCTCGAACTTTGCGCCCTTGCCTGCGGCGAAATACGTCGGCGCGGCTTTTTCGCCGAGACCCGCGACTACGCGCGACGCGGCGGCGACCTTAATATCGCCGTGCAAACGGATATCGACGGACGACAGTCCTATATCGACGATGTACTTTCCGCCGACGGCGGTAAAGCTGTCGTACTCGTCGTTGTACACGGCGAGATCGTTGATGTCTATTTCCAACGTTACTTTACTGTTTTCGGTCGGGTCGAGCGGAACGCGCTTAAACGCCGCAAGTCGCTTGCTTATGCCGTAAACGGGCGCATCGGGCAACGACACGTAAACCTGACACAGCGCGACGCCGACGTGCGCGCCCTCGTTCTTTACGACGAACTCGACGGCGATCTTCGAGCCCGAGCTCGACAATTTAAGCTTGGAGAGCTCGTATCGCGTATAGTCGAGCCCGTGACCGAACGGGAACGAAACGTCGTACGCAAAGTTGTTGAACAGCATATAACCGCTGTACATGGATTCGTAACGGAAATCTCCGCGCGCCGCAAACTTTTTGTTATTGCACGGATAGTCTGCGCGATATCTGCTCCAAGTGAAAGGCAAGTGTCCGCGCGGCGAGCTTTCGCCGTCGACGAGCATTGCCGTAAGTTGCGCTATGCTCGGACGTTGCGGACAAAACAGCACTGCGTTTACTTTGTCGGCAAAGTCGAACTGAACGGCGCAACAGCCGCAAAACACGACTGCGGTCGACGCGACCGCCGCGACGTTTACTATCGCGCTCGCAAACGCATCCGATACCCCGTTGTTTTCGTAATCGGTGACGAGAAACACGTTTAACGAACCGTGCGACTTTACCGCATCGTTTATAGGATAAACCGCGTTGCCGAACTGCGCGGGATCGCCGAAAAAAGTCGGGCGCTTGCCCGACGCGGGCAATACGCCGTCGTTTTTTAGCAACACCGTCGCGTCGCGCGCGATATCGGGCATAGCCGCACCGTCAAAGCAATTTCGGTCGGGCGCGGAATACATGTTATGCGTTTTTACCGCAACGGCGAGCGTTCGCTCGATAGCCGAATCGACGTCGCTCTCGTCGACCGCGCCCCACGCGATATCGCGTAAAACGTCGCGCTTGAACGTCGACGGCGCGCCGAGTATGTACAAACCGTTGCCGAAAAGGTTTTCCGCACTCGGCATATCGCCGTACTGCGTGATCACCATAGCGTCGGGCGGGATACAGCCCGTAAGCAAACCGTACACGTCGCGCGAATCGCAAACTCGCTCGCCGTTAAGATATCCGCCGTCCAGCCGTAACGCCGCCGCGGACATGCCCGCTTTTATCAGCGGGTACAAATACAACTCGCGTAAAGCGCGGGCGTCGATCGTGCGGTCGACAAACCGTTCCTGTCCCAAGCTGTCGGTAAATACAAACCCGAACCCGTCGATCGGCGTATATCCCTTCAACAGCTCGGCGACGACCAACGGATCCTCCGAAAACAGCTCCGCCGCCGACGGCGACATAGGGTCGCGTATCAGTCCGCACCCGACCGTGCCGGCAAACGCAAGTTCGGCGTCGTACGCCGCCGCCGCGGTCGCTTTTGCCGCTTCCGCGCAAAGCTCGGGCGAGAACGTACAGCCGAGCGCTATCTGCAACGGCTCGGCTACCGCGTGCGGCAACACAAACTCGCCGAGCTCGACCGCGTCCAGTTTGGGACGATCGACCGACGGCAAATCGAGACCGCCGCCCGCCAACGCTACCTTGTCGGCGGTCTTAGTCATCATTATAAATCCGCGTACCCTGTCCAGATCCATAAGCCAATCTACTCTGTCAAACTTTTTTGACTACGTTAAACATGAACATACTGCTTTCGAGCTTAACGTAATATTCCAAGCGGTCGGAGTATTCGTAAATAAACACGCCGCTGTTTTCCTTGGAAACAAAAACCATGGGACGCTCGGCTGTCGACGATACGGCGGAAAATCCGTTTTGCACGGCAGTCGCAGTTTGCGCGGCAGACTCGGGCGCTTTGCCGAGATCGGTGGAAAACACCGTTTTTTCCTCGTAGCCCGTCATGCCGTTAAAGCCTTTATCGTCGGGTATAAGCCCGTCGCCGTCAAAGCCGTTCCTTCTTCTGTGTCCGAACATATCCGTTTACCTCAAAACATCCGTTCCGACGAACTCGCGCAAAATCTCGGGCACGGTCACCGAGCCGTCCTCGTTTTGGTATTGCTCGACGATCGCGGGAAGTATGCGCGACGTTGCGAGCCCGGAGCCGTTAAGAGTGTGAACATAACCTATCTTGCCGTCGGCGGCGCGATAGCGCGTCATGTTGCGCCGCGCCTGATAATCGTTGGCATTGGACACCGAGCTGACTTCCTTGTAAATACCCATGGACGGTATCCACACTTCTATATCGTACGTCCGCGCCATAGACGCCGAGCAATCGCCCGCCGCCAGCTTGCTCAGTCTGTAATGCAGACCCAAGCCTTCTACCAGCGCGCACGCCTTGCCGACAAGCTCCTCAAACGCCGCCTTGCTGTTTTCGGGCGTAGTGACCTGCACCATTTCCACCTTGTCGAACTGATGCCCGCGGATCATGCCGCGTTCCTCGGCGCGGTAAGACCCCGCTTCCTTGCGGTAGCACGGCGTGTATGCGAACAGCTTTTTAGGCAGTTCGTTTTCCTGCAATATCTCGCCGCGATAAATATTCACGAGCGCGGTCTCCGCCGTAGGCAACATAAACCTGCGCGCCGCACCGCTTTCCGCAGTGTCCACACGATAAACGTCGTCCTCGAACTTGGGAAACTGCCCCGCGCCCAAGCCGCACTCGTAATTGAGCATGTGCGGCGGCAATATAAACGTATAGCCGTCTTTTATATGCGTTTTTATAAAATAATTCAAAAGCGCCCATTCCATGACCGCGCCGCGCCCGGTGTAAAGCCAAGACCCGTTGCCCGCCAGCTTGACGCCGCGCTCGTAATCGATGAGCTTTAAGCTTTCGCAAAGCTCGACGTGGTTTTTGATGGCGAAACCGAACTCGGGCTTTTTGCCGAACACCTTGACTACGGCGTTATTCTCCTTTCCGCCCGCCGCAACGTCGTCGTCGGGAATATTAGGCAAGCACAACAGCGCGACGCGCAACTTTTCCTCTACGGCTTTGAGCGTATCGTCGTTTTTAGTTATCTCGTCGCCGAGCTCGCGCATTTTCGCAAAAATAGGCTCGACGGGTCGACCGCTCTTTTTAAGGCGCGGGATATCGGCGCTCACCTTGTTCTTTTCGGCTTTGAGCGTTTCCGTCTTGCCTATTATCTCGCGACGTTCGGCGTCGAGCGCGAGTATCTCGTCGAGATCGGCTTTGACTCCGCGTTTTTCGAGCGCCGCCGCGACAGCGGCTGTTTGAGTGCGTATAAGATTGATGTCTATCATACGAGTGCTTCCTTATAATAATTCGCTTTACGTCATTATTATAAACCATAGCGTCGTAAAAATCAAGACTATACGCCCGATTTTATGCGTTTTATTGCAACGAATTGCGCCTGTGCGCTTTGAACTTTGCGAGCACGCTTTTTACGTCGATCACGCCCGTGACGACTATCCCCGCGCCGTATACCGCAAGAAAAACCGCCGCCGCAACGATCGTTTGCCAGCGGTATGCCAAACCCGTATACGCCAAAACGGCGAGCATACCGATAAACGCGCCCGCGCCGAGCGCGGTGAGCGCAACGGGTTTTATAAACGAGTCCGCTACGTTCAAGCCGATGGGCGTGCACTTGTACGCACTGCGCGCGGACAATGTCGCCGCGACCGCATAGCACGCCGTAGTTGCGCCCGCCGCGCCTATTATCCCGAACGCTTGCACGAGTATCGGCGTCAGCCCCACCTTGACGCACGCGCCGACTATAAGGTTTATAACGGGCACGTGCGCTTTATTATGCCCCTGCAATACCGCCGTCGCCAATTGCAACACGCCTATATAAAACACGCCTACCGCCTGAACGCGCAATAACCGCGCCGCCTCCGCGAGCTGTTCGACCGTCAGTCCCCTGCCGTACAGCGTCGAGCAAACGCGATCGGGGAAAAACATGAACACCGCCGTCATCGGCACGGTAAACAGCATTATCCATTTTGCCGCGCTTCTCGTCGCCGCAGATGCGTCGCCGCCGCGCGCTACCGCCGTCGTTATCGCAGGCAAAAAGGCGATCGCGACCGACAACGCGACCACCGTCGGCATGTTTATTAGTGTACCGACAGGTCCGACCAACAGCCCGAACAGCGCGGTCGCCTGCCCCCTGTCCGCGCCGCCGTAGCTCAAAAGATTTATGACCAGCGCCGAATCTATCATTTGCGTTATCGGCAAAACGAGCGAGCCGAGCGTTACCGACAACGCGAAAGTAAACAGCTCCTTGAACAGAGTTTTGTTTTCGACGGGCTCGGGCACTGAAAAATCCGCGGCGGTCTCCGCGATAGGCACGGCAAACGGCACGTACCGCTTTCGCTTTTTCACCGTCACGAAAAATCTGACGGTAAGGTACGCGAGCGCGCACAGCTCGCTCGACATTACGCCTATGAGCGCGCCCGCAACGGCGTATTTAACGCCGTACGGCAACAGCACGCGCGACAGATACAGCCCGAGCGCGAGCTTGATGACCTGCTCGATCAGTTGACTGATCCCGCTCGGCAGCATGACCGATCTGCCCTGAAAATATCCGCGCAATACGTTTATCCCGCTCGTAAACAGCAACGACGGACATATGGCGAGATACGCAACGCTCGCGTCGACGTTGCCCTGCACGCTCGATATAACGTTGCGCAACAGCGCCACGCCGACCGCCGACGCGACGGACACGCCTATCAGCGGTATTATCGCCACCCTGACGGCGCGCAAACACGCCGCGTCGTTGCCGACCGCGGTGTACTTGGCGACAACGCGCGAGACCGCGCTCGTTATTCCGCCGCCGCAAAACGCCAATAGCACGGTATACAACGGGAATACCATTTGGTACAGCCCCATGCCTTCCGCGCCGACGATATTCGTCAGCGGCACGCGGTACAGCGCGCCTATCAGCTTGGCTATTATTCCTATCGCCGCGAGCGCAACGGCGGAACGCCCGAACGACCTGCTCCTTTCTTTCACTCCGATAGTATGCCGTATTACAGCAAAAATAAATAGCGTTCCGCCCTTACGACAAAAATCGACACGCACGCATAATGCGAACGTGCCGTGCCGTATCGTCGGAAACAAAATTGTCGCGCATAAAAAATCGGACGGCAAACTTTATCCGTTTACCGTCCGACCGATGTTGTAACTTAAACCGATATTACTCGGTGATAGCGCCCGTAGGGCACTCGCCCTCGCACGCGCCGCAATCTATGCAAGCGTCTGCGTCTACCACGTATTTACCGTCGCCCTCGCTGATGGCGTTTACGGGGCAAGCCGCCGCGCACGCACCGCACGCTACGCATTCGTCGGAAATTTTGTGTGCCATGATGTACCTCCAATTATTTATGGGAACCGATGTTCAAGTGACGCGAACGTAATTGCGTCGACGATTTTTGTGATACGAATATTATACTGTGCATTCGTAGCAGGTACGACACGACATATTGTAGCACGTAGCACGGAAATCGATAGCAAGGACGCCGCACGACCTCGATCGGCGGTTCATATGGTGAAAGTATACCATTAATTGTCGAAATTGTCAAGACGGTTGGCAAGATTATTAAGGTTCGCCGTTGCGAACTTTTATTTATCGCCGCCTGTGCCGCCCGTCACTCGCCGGCGCCGTCGGGCGGCGTCGGCTTTGCGCCGAGCTCGCCGTTTTTGTTTTTGCTGCGGTTGCGGCGGCGATTCTTATTGCGACCGTTCCCGCCGCCCGCGTTTCCGTTACTTCCGTTGTTGCCGTTTTTGCCGACGCTACCGTTAGCTTGCGCGTCCGCCGTCTTGCGCGCGCCGTTGCCGTTATTCCCGTTGTTTTTTCCGTCGGCGGAACGTCGTTGATCGCGGTCGTGTCTGCGGTCGTTTTTACCGCCGCGCTCGCGCCGCTCTCCGTCGGGACGACGGTCGCTCGGCTTTTCCGTCCGCGGACCCTGCCCGTTCTGCGCGGACGGCGCGGCTCCGTCGGCTTGCTCGCGCGTCAAGTCGGACAAATCGTATTCGCAAAACTCGAAACTTTCGTCGTCGCCCACGCGCACGCGCACTTTTTCGGTGAGCGGCGTGACAGATACTACCGTACCGCGTCTGCCGTCTGGGCAAACGACCGCCGCGCCGTGCTTGGGACAACGCTTGATCACGTCCTCGTACGTCTTATTTTCGTAAGCGAGACAGCACAGCAATCTGCCGCACATGCCGTTTATCTTGTTTGGGGTCAACGCGAGATTTTGATTTTTTGCCATTTTGATCGAAACGTGCGCGCTGTCCGACTCGAACCTGCCGCAACAGCACGGCATACCGCACGAGCCGAGCGAGCCTATAAGCTTGCACTCGTCGCGCGCACCGATCTGTCTGAGATCGATACGGTTGCGGAACGCCGATGCGAGATCGCGCACGAGCTCGCGAAAGTCCACGCGCTGTTCTGCGGTGAAATACAGCACGAGCTTGCTGTGGTCGACTGTGAATTCGCAATCGACTATTTTCATATCGAGCCCGCGCGCCGCGACCTTTTGCTTGGCGACGGCAAGTATTTCCTGTTTTTGATCGTTGTCCGCCGTGACCGCGCGGATATCGTCGTCGGTGGCGATGCGCACTATCGGTTTGAGCGGCGCGACGATCTTATCCTCGGTGACTTCGGTGATCGGCATAACGACGGTAGCAAGTTCCACTCCGCGCTGAGTTTCCACCACCACCTGCATATCCTTAACATATTGCTCGCCTTCCGTCGGCGCAAAGTAATACATCCGCGGCGAAGTCCTGAATCGCACGCCTATAACTTTCGGCATTTTGCTTTCTCCTCCATGATCTTCAATATCATTGTGTCCATTACCGCCGACGGCATACAGTTGGCGGCGATCTGCTTGCGCGCGGTGCGCACGCAGTCTGCGCAAAGCGCGGCGGAATACGGCGTAAAGCCGTTTGCGGCTTCGGCGACGTCGCGGCTGTCGAACACCGTTTCCACGCCCGCCGTATACCGCGCTATATCGCTCAAAAGATATTCCATTATGCCGAGCGCGCTGTCTATGCGCTCGCGCGTGAGCTTTTCGTATATAGCGGCGGTCTTTGCAAACGCCTTACTGCCCGTCGCCGTTTTCAGTATGTCCTTTGCCGCTTTGTACATATCGGCAAAGCCCGCGTCCTTTAAAATGCTCTCCGCCAAACCGAAGTTCCCGCGGCTCGCCCGCGCCGCGAGCGCGACGGCGGACTTATCCGCATGATGCTTGGCAAGCTCGGTCGCGACCGTTTCTATATCGAACGGCGGAAGCTCTATCCTGTTACAGCGCGACTCGACGGTAGGCAACAGCCTGCCGCTCGCGCACAGTATAAAGCAAACGCGCGGCGGCGGTTCTTCGAGCGATTTCAAAAGCTTGTTTTGCAATATCTCGCTCATGCTCTCGGCGTTTTCTATTATATAAATACGCTTGTCAAGCTCGAACGGCGTGAGATACAGCGAATCTATGATATCGCGTATATCGTCGACCGATATGGCATATCGCTTTTGTTTTTCGGCGGTCGATTTTTTCCCGCTTTTAGCCTTTTGCTCCTGCGGCTTGGGATAAACGACAATATCGGTATGCTCGTCGAATGCCGCACTCACGGCGATGCCGACGAGCTTGGCGGCAACTATCCGCGCAAGCACTTTCAGCCCGTCATCGTCCTCGCCCGATAGCAATATCGAGCTCGCGCGAAACCGCGTGTCGATCGCCTTTACCGCATCCGACTGCGCGTACAGCTCCGCGTATTTTTGGAGTTGTCCGATATCGCTCACAGTATTTGCATTACCGCCTTGTAGATTTTTTGCGCGGTCTGTTCCTTCGTTCCGTCAGCGGATACCGACACGAGCTCGCCCGCCGCGCACATGGCTTTGAATCCGTCGTACACGCGATCGAAAAATTCCGAATTCTCGCGTTCCAGCCTGTCGGATCTGTCCGCGCCGCCCTTGCGCGCGAACCCGACTTCGGGCGACACGTCGATAAACAAAGCGAGATCGACGGTAAGCGGCGTTATAGTGCACGCATTGACCTTGCGTATGAAATCGATATCGAGCCCTCTGCCGTATCCCTGATATGCAAGCGTCGAGTACGTGAACCTGTCGCACACTACGACCTTACCGTCGTCAAGCGCGGGGAACACCGCTTTATTAAGATGATCGCGTCGCGCCGCGGAATACATATACAGCTCGGATATCGCGTCGGGCGAATATGCGGGATCGAGCAAAAGCCGACGCAACGCTTCGGCAAGCGGCGCGCCGCCCGGCTCGCGAGTCAACACCGCGGGACATCCGTTTGCGTTGAGCGCGTCGACGAGCAAAGAACACTGTCTGCTCTTGCCCGCGCCCTCGACGCCTTCCAATACTATAAATTTGCCTTTGTTCATCGTATCTCCGATATGCTTGCAACGAGCGCGATGCGCAACTCGTCAATGTCGTCGGGAGTATTTTCCGCCGTCAGGATAAACACTATGCGCTTGCAGTCGACCTTTTCCGAATACACGCCGCGCCGAACGAGCGCGGCGTTGAGTTTATCGGCGGGCACTCCGAGCTTTTCGCAGTCGAGCACGAGCCGAGTAAAATCGTCGTTTTTCAAAAACGGGAACTCGCGTTTGAGTTGCTCCGTCGGCGCATACAGCGCATCGTACGCCGCGCGCGTTTCCCGCATAGACGCTTTTCTCACCGCGCAGTCTATCGACGCGTACAGCGGATACGACGGGCTCGTAGTGCCCATCACGTCGACGACGTCGCTCAATCGCGCGCCGTCGGCATCGTTTAAGTTGTCGAAAAGCAATGCGCTTTGCGTGAGCGCAGACAGAGTTTTGTGCGTGGACACGTTGCAAATATCGCAATGCGGCGCGGCGCTCGGCGGAAGCTTATCCGAAAACCCGAAATGCGCGCCGTGCGCGCTGTCGACTATAAACAGCAGTCCGCGCTTTTTGCAGTAGTCCGCTATCCCGTCGACGTCGGCACGGTAGCCGTAATACGTCGGCGACGTTACCGCGACCGCTTTTGTTTGCGGCGTTATAGCGTCGGCTATCTGCTTGACGGTAAGCGGATATATGCTTTCCTTTTCGCCCGCCGTAACGCACGGCTTGCCCGAAAGCTTGGATCCGTCGAATACCGAGCGATGCGAATTGACGTCGACTATCGCGACGCAGTCCGCAAAAAACACCGACGCCTTGACGCCCTGAGAACTGCCGCCGCACAAAAATCGCGCGTGCCGTGCGCCGAATATCTCGGCGGCGAATTTTTCCGCCTCCCGCACGCTGTTCGCGGGAAAGCGGTCATCCGTCAGCTCGGTTATATCGAGCCCGCACAGCTTGCCCTTATGCCCGGGCGTATGCAAACGCAATCGGTCGCGCGCCGCGGCGGCTTTAAGCGCGTCATAAAGCGGCTGTCGTGTCATTTCAGTCTTCAAATCATTACCATATCGCGAACAGGATAACGTCATAAGCACGGCGCGAACGATAGTCGATCGCCGTACGGTCCTGCGCGTTCGTCCGCAATTATTTTTTGCGCGGTTTCATTGTGGGAAACAGTATAACGTCGCGTATAGACGCGCTGTCCGTCAAAAGCATGACCATGCGGTCGATACCTATGCCGAGTCCGCCCGTCGGCGGCATACCGTATTCGAGCGCCTCGACAAAATCGTCGTCGGCGGCTTGCGCTTCGTCGTTGCCCTGCTTCATCATCGCGCGTTGCGTTTCAAACCGTCCCGCCTGATCGATCGGGTCGTTGAGCTCGGAATAAGCGTTACCGCCCTCCCAACCGTTGATAAAGAACTCGAACCGATACGTGAGCCCGTTGCCGTCGCGCTTGGCGAGCGGCGATACTTCTATGGGATAGCCCGTGACGAACGTCGGCTGTATGAGCGTGCTCTCCACGAGTTTGTCGAACGCAACGTACATGCACTCGGCGGCGTTCTTATCCCCTTCGGGATCGATGCCGCGGCTTTTGAGCTCGGCTTGCGCCTGTGCGGGGGTGAGCGTCATAAAGTCGACGCCCGTCACTTCCTTTACGATGTCGCGCATAGCGACCCTGCGCCACGGCGTGGAGATATCTATCTCCTTGCCCTGATACGTGATCTTGTCGCCCAGTCCGACGGCGTGCGCCGCCGCACGGTAAATATCTTCCGTGCGCTTCATCATATCGGTATAATCGCCGTAAGCCTGATACAGCTCGATCATGGTGAACTCGGGATTATGCTTGATGTCCATACCCTCGTTGCGGAAATTCCGACCGAGCTCGTATACGCGTTCGAGCCCGCCGACTATGAGCCGCTTTAAATACAGCTCGGGCGCAATGCGCATGTACATATCGAGATCGAGCGTGTTGTGGTGCGTTATGAACGGACGCGCCGCCGCGCCGCCGGCAACCGTGTTGAGTATAGGCGTTTCCACCTCGATAAAATCTTCGCCGTCCAAATAATTGCGTATCGCAGTAATTATCTTACTGCGCTTGACAAACGTATCCTTAACGTCGGCATTCACGATCAGATCGAGATAACGCTTGCGGTAGCGCAAATCGTTGTCTTTGAGTCCGTGCCATTTTTCGGGCAACGGCGTGAGCGACTTAGCGAGCAACGTCAGTTCTTTGACGGCGATCGAAACTTCGCCGCGGTGCGTAACAAACACCTCGCCGACCACGCCGATCACGTCGCCTATATCTATCTGTTTTTTAAATCCGTCGTATTTCTCGTCGCCGAGATTGTCTTTTTTTACGTATATCTGTATCTGTCCCGAACGGTCGAGCATATGCCCGAAGCTCGCCTTGCCCATTACGCGCTTGCTCATGAGCCTGCCCGCGACGGAAACCGTTTTACCTTCTTCGGGCGCGGACGTGATATCGACGGCGTGCGCCGTCACGTCGAAGCTCGTTATTTTAAACGGATCTGCATTAGCCGCGCAAAGCTCGTTGAGCTTGCCGAGCCGCACCGCTTTGAGCGCGTCTATATCCTGTTCCTCGATAGGCTCGGGAACGTTATTGTTTTGTTCAGCCATGTTTATCTCTCTTATACGTTTGATGCGTTTATTGCTTTTTTACAGCCTTTCTGTCGACCATGATACCGACGATCTTAAACAGCAGATCGCCGACCATAACGACGTCGTTTTCGGTCTTGTCCAAAAGCGCCGCGCCGACGCGCGACTCGTTGGATATCCTGCCGTTGAGCGCATCCGCTTCGTGCGAACCGACTATCGTATAAACTCTGAGCCCGGCGCACTTCGCTTTATCGAGCTTGGACTTGACCTTGACCTTTGCGGCGAGCATATCGTCGGTAAAACCCTTATCGATAAGCTCTTCCTTTTTGAACCGCTTGCCCGCCAAAAGCTCGCACCCCGCGAGCGCGTAGTCGCTTTCCGTCAGCTCGTTGAGTATGCCGCGGTTATAACGGTTGGCGCGCATGTCGTTGACCGACATCTTGGAAAGAAACCCTTCTATAACGTCAGTGCGAGTAAGCCCGCTCTTTTCCACTTCCGCGAGTCCGTCGGCGACGTCGGCTTCGACTACTTCCACCGCGCAACCTATGGACACGATGTCGTCGTTGATAGACTTTTCGTCGAGTACCTTGGCATTGGCGAGCTTGTCCTTTATGGCGTCGAGCTCGTTTTGGAGCTGCGCCTGTTCCTCGCGCGCGATCTCGTACTCGGCGTTTTCCGAAAGATCGCCCTGCGCGCGCGCTTTGGCTATCTCTTCGACGATGGCGGGCATTTCCACCATCTTGATATGTTCGAGACGCTCTTCGAGCTCGCGCTTGCCTGCGGCGGTCATAATATATTCTCTGGGCATAATTATCTCCTTGCCTATTTATTCACGATATATTATAACCGATACCTTATTTTTAGTCAAGTGTTTTTATAATCGCGGACGCTTGCTTTGCGTGAGTCGACCGACGTTTCGCACAACGCGCGAACGCGCTCGGCTTTTTTCTCTTATTCCCGAATTAAGTACTAATCGGTCGAATTTTCGCATATCTTATACAACCGTAAACCTATGTATAGGAGATCATCATGACAGACAAGGACACACTCACTATCGAGCTCGGTTCTTATATAGCCGAAAATGCGTGTACCGTACGCGACGCCGCAAAAAAATTCGACATGGGAAAATCGACGGTACATAAGCACGTTACCGAGCGTCTGCCGCACTTGGACCGCGCGCTGTTCGAGCGCGTGCGCGGAGTTTTGGACTACAATCTCAGCGTAAGGCATATTCGCGGCGGCGAAGCGACCCGCGCCAAATGCCTGCATTCGCACGCCGCGCATGACGAATAACGCACTTTGAATATACATAACGCAAAAACGCGCCCGACCGAAAACGCACTTCCCATAGGGAATTAAAAAATTAAATTTTTAGGAGTTATACTTTCAAGCAAGGACAAAAGCTCTCGAACGATATGTTCGAGAG
>CANDGE010000044.1 GCA_947384195.1 uncultured Clostridia bacterium | reverse complement strand
CGTACGATATCGGCTACGGCGGCTTGGATCACGTGCTCGCTTCGGGCGAAGACGTTAACGTGCTCGTAGTCGACACCGAGGTGTACAGCAACACGGGCGGTCAGTCGAGCAAATCCACCCCTACCGGCTCGGTCGCGAAGTTCGCCGCGGGCGGCAAGCGCACCAAAAAGAAAGACTTGGGCGCGATGGCTATGACATACGGTTACGTGTATGTGGCACAGGTCGCCATGGGCGCGGATAAAAACCAAGTCATCAAAGCGATCGCGGAAGCGGAAGCTTACCACGGTCCGTCGCTCATCATCGCGTACGCAACGTGTATCAATCACGGTATAGACATGAGCAAAGGCATGGAGGAAGAGGACAAAGCGGTCAAAGCCGGTTACTGGCAGCTCTACCGCTTCAATCCCGAGCTCGCCGACAAGGGCGAAAACCCGTTCATACTCGACAGCAAAGATCCGACGGGCAGCTATCAAGACTTTATCGCGGGCGAAACGCGATACAAATCGCTTGCAAAAGCCAAGCCCGAGATAGCGCAAGCCTTGTTCGAGCGCGCCGAGCAGGAAGCCAAAGCCCGCTTGGAAGGCTACAAGAACAGAGCAAAGAAGGATTAATCTCCGATATATCCGAATAATGCAAAACAACAAACGCCGCACCGATAGATCGGTGCGGCGTTTGTGCTGTTTACGATTTTGTTCGATCGAGACAGTCGAGCGCTATTTGCGCGGCTTGCGTTTAAACGGATTCTTGTGCGTATTGACCGATTGACCGCCGTCGGAGCGACGCTCGGATGCGTGCGCGTTTTGCTTGGGCTTTTGTTCGACGGGATTGTCGTTTTCGTCGAGTATCTCGAAATCGTTTTTATCCATTTCCACGATAGGACCTTGCTTGCGCTTCTTTTTAGGCTGTTCTTCCTGTTGCCGTCCGCGCGCCTGCGTTCGCCGCGAACCGCCTATATCGAACCCGAACAGCCCGCCCAACAGATCGCTTATCGGGTCGCCGAACAGATCGTCGAACAGCGACGAAAACGGACTGCCGAAAGCAACGTAATCGCTGTCGTAATCGTCATAACCGTATTGGTGCGTAAGATACACGTTGCAAGGATCGATGACCTTGGTCTCGATCTTTTCTTCGTCCCGACGGGGCTCCTCTCTTTTTTCGCTTTTATCTACGACCGCGAGCGTTTTTTCTTCGTACCCGCAACGCAAGCACTTGCTTTTCGTTCCCATGTCGTAGCCGCATTGCGGACAAATCATGATATACGCCTCTGTTTACTGTTCAATACCGATACTTACGGCTGACTCATTTGTTTCAAACAGTATTATACACTGCGTTTGACGGCTTTGTCAACTTTTTTGCGCACGCCGCTCGACATTAGCACGTTTATGTGATAGAATATACACATGAAAAAGCTGATACCTATACTCACTGTAATATGCGCCGCCATAACGGCGATCGTCGCAACGGTCGGCGTCATAACGGTCTCGATCGCGACAAGCGTGAGCGGAATGACGCTTGTGGCGGTGCCTGTCGCGATAGTCGCGTTCGTGCTGTCCATACTCGGCGGCGCGCTCGCCTGCTTGTTCCGCAAGGATGTTCTTTGCAAGATATCGCTATTAATATATCTCGCGGCATTTATCGTTTCCGCGATTGCCGTAATTATTTGGCTCGCCGTATTGTAAACAAACATCGTAATACCGTAAAAACAGTTACATCTCGTAACAAATCAAACAACCGAAACATTCGGAGTCTGAAATGCAAAAAACCGAAAATGCATATAATATAAAATATAACGCAATAAGTACAACGGTTGCCGTAAAGCGGATCAAATCGCTCGTATCGTTTTTATTTATAATATATTGCATAACGCTTTTCGGTTTGCTCGCTTTATGCGGTTGCGCAAAACTCTAACTACTCGATAAATATAAAGATCCCTGGAAAATAAAGCAAGAAGACAACGGTTGGCACTATTACATACGCGAAAACGAAGACGGCTATAAGTATTCGGTTATCTTGGGACTCGTCAACGATTCGGAAAATATAGACAAACTGATTATACCCGAAATGTTAGGCGGATACACCGTTAAACGCATCGGAGAATACTATCGCCCTATTAATTCTGCGCCATACAAAAAATACGGAATCGATGCCGCAACGATCGAAAATATAATCATAGATCATGATATAGATACCTTGGTCGATTGCGGCTTTAAAAACTTCTCCGGCAATTTAATAGTCAATGCACAAATAAATTCATTCCACTGTGTCGATAGATACGGAGAAACATTTTTGGATATAAATTCGGTTCAGATCAACACAGACGCTATGGATCATACTTATGACAGTTCTTATGACGGAAGATATATTCTTTCAAAATACCGCAAAGAGTACGATCTGCGTATGATGGAAAACCATTATGAAATAGTTTTCGACGCCGACGGCGGAACACAAAAAACATATTACAGCATTGTTAAAAAAGACACATTATGTACAGAACCGCAATCGCCGAGCAAACGCGGATATGAATTTGTCGGTTGGTACAAGGAATCGCAATGCATCAACAGCTGGGATTTTTCATCCGAAATCGTTACGGATGATATTACATTATACGCCAAATGGGATAAAGTATAGCTCGGTCATTACCAAAACAGTTATTACAATTATTAAGCTTAATAAATTCAGCTCACTCTGTTCGCCTTTTCGCCCGCTCACAAACAACAAAAAAGACGTAACATACAGTTACGCCTTTTTTGTTTCGCCCGCAATTTACCCATGATCCGCAATCGGAGCCACGATAAAGCGGCGACGTTTTAATTTTGTGACAAGCAACCGCCATTTGCATGCGGTCATCATATAAACGATAGTTTTACCTGCATAACCGCAATGCAAACAGTATATGCCGTTTTAGTGCGCAGACGCAAGTCGGACAAGAAAGCCCGAGCACCGATCGACGGGAGTTTACATTACAGCAAATGACCGTAATCGGTGCGCCGCCGACGCCGCATCGCGCCGCGGATACGCTCTGAAATTTTAGAGTTCGGCGAAGTACTTGATAGTCCTGACCATCTGGCTGGTATAGGAATTCTCGTTATCGTACCACGACACGACCTGAACTTGATAAAGATCGTCGCCGACCTTGGAAACCATGGTCTGGGTCGCGTCGAACAAGCTGCCGTAGCGCATACCGATAACGTCGGACGAAACGATGGGATCTTCGTTGTAACCGAACGATTCGGACGCGGCTTTCTTCATGGCGGCGTTGATGCCTTCCTTGGTAACGTCCTTACCCTTTACGACCGCGGTGAGTATGGTGGTCGAGCCGGTAGGAACGGGCACGCGCTGTGCCGAGCCGATAAGCTTGCCGTTAAGCTCGGGTATGACCAAGCCGATAGCCTTTGCCGCACCCGTCGAGTTGGGAACGATGTTGGCTGCGCCCGCGCGCGCACGGCGCATATCGCCTTTGCGGTGCGGACCGTCAAGGATCATTTGGTCGCCCGTATAAGCGTGGATAGTGCTCATGATACCCGACTGTACGGGCGCGTAATCGTTGAGCGCTTTCGCCATAGGCGCCAAGCAGTTGGTCGTGCACGATGCGGCGGAAATGACCTGATCGTCCTTGGTGAGCGTTTTCTCGTTAACGCTGAAAACGACCGTTTTAAGATCGTTGCCCGCAGGCGCTGAAATAACGACTTTCTTTGCGCCGGCTTGGATGTGCGCCATCGATTTATCTTTCGAGCAGTAGAAGCCCGTGCATTCGAGCACGACGTCCACGCCGAGCTTGCCCCAAGGCAGATCCTGCGCTTTGGGCATCGCGTATATAGTGATCTCTTTACCGTCGACGGTTATCGAACCGGGCTTTTTAACGGTCTTGTCGTCGTTGAGCTCGGGCTCTTTGGACGATACCGTGTGCGCGCCTTCGCCTATCCTGCCGCAATAACCGCCCTGAGCGGTGTCGTATTTGAGCAGATTTGCGAGCATAGCGGGGCTCGTCAGATCGTTGATCGCGACGATCTCGTAGCCTTTTGCGCCGAACATTTGACGGAACGCAAGGCGTCCGATACGCCCGAAACCGTTGATTGCAACTTTTACGTTTGCCATAATTACCTCCGAATTGTAATTTCGATTGTTATTCTGCGGTGTTTACACACACCTTTACAAGTATATCACAAGCGATATCTTTCGTCAAGTATTTTAATAACTTTAACTTACCCGTCGGACTCTTCCGCGCCGTTCCCGTCGGGAGTTTTTTTCGCGCTTTCGGCGTTGTCCGCCGCAAGCGACGGCGGCAACGTTCTGCCCGCACGCGCCGCGACAAAAGCATACAGCTCGGGCATAGATCCGCCGTTCACGATTGCATCCTTTATAAGCAATGCGCGAAACTTCCCGAAATAAACGAGCAAATACGTCTTTTTGTTTTTGACCGCGGTCATGTCGGAATACGAAAGCTCTGTATCGCCGACGGTCACTCCGTCGTGATCTATCTTGACGGTAAGCTCGCCGTCGCCCGTCGACACGACGCTTTCGAGCGACGTCTTGGGCGCGACGAGCAATAACACGGCGCACGCAAGCAATAGCCCGCCGAGCACGGTGAGTATTATGCCCGCGATATACGTCAGGGTCGTCGGCTTTAATACGATCGATGCAATACCGGTAGCAAGCCCGCCGAGCGCTACGCAAAAATACAGCGCGAAATAAAACAAGCTTATCTTTTTGTTGACGGCGCGCATGTCCGCGTCGGCGATCGTGTATTTTAATTCAAACATTTCACTGTCTCCGTTGTAAAGCGCAAACCGCGCATTGGCGCTATTTCAAGTTTTCGGGATCGAGCGGCATCAGTTCGGGCAAAACGAACCGTCCGTTATCGCGGATGAGCACGCCGTCGAAGTATATTTTCCCGCCGCCAACTTCGGGCGTTTGCCTGAGCACCAAGTCCCAATGCACCGCGGAAATATTGCCGTTGTACGCATCGTCGTAACAGCACCCGGGAGTAAAATGTATCGACCCGCAAATCTTCTCGTCGAACAGTATGTCGCCTATCGCCTCGGTAATATACGGGTTGACGCCTATGGCGAACTCGCCTACATACCGCGCGCCGTCGTCGGTATCGAATATCGCGTCCGACTTTTGCTTGTTAGAGCTGTCTGCGTCTATTATTTTTCCGTCCTTGAACGTGAGTTTTACCCACTCGAATTTAGTCCCGTTATAAACGCTGGGCGTGTTGTACGTTATAACGCCGTTGACCGAACCCTTGACGGGCGCGGTATACACTTCGCCGTCGGGTATATTCATTTCGCCCGCGCACTTGACGGCGGGTATGCCTTTTATCGAAAACGTGAGATCGGTATCCTTTGCAACAAGCCTTACTTTGTCTGTTTTTTCCATAAGCGCTTTGAGCGCGTCCATAGCCTTGTCCATTTTGGAATAATCGAGATTGCACACGTTAAAATAATGATTCTCAAACTGCTCCGTAGACATGCCCGCAAGCTGTGCCATGGACGGCGACGGATAACGCAAAACGCACCACCGCGTCTTTTTGACGCGAATTTCGTGGTGCACGGGGTGCATGTATATGCTCATGTACTTATCCATGCGCTCGTTCGGCACGTCCGAATTCTCGTAAGCGTTATCGCCGCCGCGCAGTCCTATATAACAGTCCATGTCGTTCATGACCGCCGCATCGTGCTTTGCCCAAAGTTCGAGCTGAGCGTCGCTCGCGCCCTTTAATAGCTCGGCACGCACGCGCGTATCTATATTTGTGACAAAAGCTTGCGCGCCGACCGCATAGATCGCCTTTACAAGCTCGGTCACGAGCGGATACGGCACGTCGAACGCCTCTACAAGCACCTTGTCGCCCTTTTTTGCCGCCACCGAATAATTGACGAGATTGTGCGCCAGCTTTACTATCCTTTCGTCTTTCATGATAAAACCTCCTATTCAAGTATAAATCGTCGCCGTAAAAAAGTCAATAAAACATTGGTCAAATCATTGTACAATCACAATAAAATATGGTATAATGATAACAGTAAAATGTTTTTTCGGAGGTAACAAAACATTATGCCGTTAGTAACCACAAAGGACATGTTCGCCAAAGCATACGAAGGCGGATATGCGATCGGCGCATTCAACATCAACAATATGGAAACCATACAGGGTATAGTCGAAGCAGGCAAGCTCGAAAAAGCCCCGTTGATTCTCCAAGTATCGGGTAGCGCGATTAAGTATGCCAACCCCCTGTATCTTACGAAAATGGTTCAAGCCGCGGTGGAAGATTCGGGCTTGCCCATTTGCTTACATCTCGACCACGGCAGTTCTTACGACCTTTGCGTCGACGTCATAAAGGCGGGCTTTACTTCCGTTATGATCGACGCATCGTCTCACCCGCTCGCCGAAAACATCAAGATCACGTCGCAGGTAGTCAAGTACGCGCACGACCACGGCGTAGTAGTCGAAGCCGAGCTCGGTCGGCTCGCGGGCGTGGAAGATAACGTCAAAGTTTCGGAATCGGACGCGCTGTTCACCGATCCCGAAGAAGCGGCGGAATTCGTCGCAAAAACGGGCGTAGACTCGCTCGCTATCGCTATCGGCACAAGCCACGGCGCATTCAAGTTCAAAGGCGAAGCAAAATTGCGCTTTGATATTTTGGAAAAAGTCGCGCAGCTCCTGCCCAAATTCCCCATCGTTCTCCACGGCGCAAGCTCCGTTCTCCCCGACTACGTGAAAATGGTCAACGACTTCGGCGGCGCTATGCCCGGTGCAAAAGGCATTCCCGAAGAAATGCTCCGCAAAGCGTCGTCCATGGCAGTGTGCAAGATCAACGTCGACTCCGACCTTCGTCTTGCCTTTACCGCCGCGATACGCAAGCACTTCGCCGAAAATCCCGCGCACTTCGACCCGCGCCAGTATCTCGGCGACGGCAGAGCGCTCGTCACCGAATGCGTGCGGCATAAGCTCGTTCACGTTTTGGGTTGCGCAGGTCACGCATGATCGAATAATTAAGATACTTCACAGCAAAGGGCGTTATAATAAACGCCCTTTTTTGTACAGCAAAAACGCTTGGAAATATCCAAGCGTTTTATTTACCGTATGATCCGTCTTGTCGGTTTTATTTGCCTACTATGACCGCCGTGTTGTAAAGATCTATATCGAAAGTCTTTTTCATGGCTATACCTTCGATGATATCCATGTCGTAGAACTTGTGATTTTTTATACCGACTATGCGATTGCCTATGCCTTGCTTTAACAGCTTGACGGCGTGCACGCCGAAACACGTGCCGAGATACCGATCGCGACAAGACGGACTGCCGCCGCGCTGAACATGACCGAGCCGCGTGGACTTTACCGTCATATCGGTACGCTGTTTGAGCTGTTCTTTGAGTTCGTCGGCTTGACCCGCACCCTCCGCAAGCACTATTATACCGCTCGTCTTGCCCGCATTTTTACCGCCGCCGAGAGTATCGACTATCTCGTCGATGGACAGCGGGTGTTCGGGCACGATTATGACTTCCGCGCCGCCGCACAGCCCCGTATACAGCGCAAGGTCGCCGCAATTACGCCCCATTACTTCTATTATGGATACGCGCTCGTGCGAACTCATAGTGTCGCGGATCTTGTTTATCGCATCGAGTATGGTGTTGCACGCAGTGTCGAAGCCGAGCGTATAATCGGTATACGCAAGATCGTTGTCTATCGTGCCCGGTATGCCTATCGACGGAAACCCGTGATCGGTCATCGCCTTCGCGCCCATGAACGATCCGTCGCCGCCTATTACGATAAGCCCTTCCACACCGCGAGCGCGCAGATTCTTTATCGCCTTTTGCTGACCCGCTTCGGTCTTGAATTCGGGGCAGCGCGCCGTTTTGAGTATAGTCCCGCCGCGTTGGATAATATCGGACACGCTTCGCATGTTCATCGGTACGAAAAGATCGTCGATAAGACCTTGAAGTCCGCGCTCCACGCCCATGACTTCCATACCCATGCCTATGCCGTAACGCACCACCGCGCGTATCGCCGCATTCATGCCCGGCGCGTCGCCGCCGCTCGTAAGTACAGCAATTTTATTCATGTAAACACCTCTTACAACTTATATGTTTATTTGTATAGATTATACCATATTATTTGTCGAAAATAAAGGCTTTTGACCAATATTTTCGCTCAATTATTCGATTGTTCTTTGACGTTTTCACTGCCGAGCACGGCGCAAAGCTCGCCCTTTGACAGCGACGAAATATCGAATTTATCGCTGAGCCTGTAAAGTTTTCCGTCGTCGGTATTCTTGATATAAATATAGTCCCTGCCCGAATACGCCGCGACTATCTCGCGCACTTCGTCGAGCAACGCCGTGTCCGCGAGCGAGAAGTAACAGCATATCTTGGACGCGACGGCGTCGGCGGCGTCGAACGGTTTAAGATCGTCGACGTATATCGACATGCCGTTATCGTTGAGCTTTAGCACACCCGAGATCTCGACCGCCGTGTCCTTTATCCACAGCGGCTTGATCTTTTCAAACGTTTTGTTAAACGCCAATATTTCCACCGTTCCGTAAAGATCTTCGAGCACCGCCGTCCCCATGGGATTGCCCTTTTTTGTGAGCTTGTTCACCGTTGCGGTCAGCATACCGCCGAGCTTGATACGCGTGTCGACGGGCGGACAATCGGCGAGCTCGGGATCGAGCATGGACGTATTGTACCTGTACTGTTTGAGTTTATCGATATATGCCGACAACGGGTGTCCCGATAAGTACACGCCCGCGACTTCCTTTTCGCGCTTATACTTCTCGTTTGGCGAATACTCGTCGACGTCGGGATATTTGAATTCGGTTTTGATCTCCGGGGCGACTTCAAAAAAGCTGAGCTGTCCGCTCATTTTTGCGGCGCGCTCCTTTTGCACCTTGTCCATAACGCTCGGGAACGCCGCTATCAGTACGGCGCGCTTTTTTCCGAAACAATCGAACGCGCCCGCATAAATGAGCGATTCCACCATGCGGCGGTTTATAAGGCTCTTACCCGTTTCGGGGTCTTCCATGCGCGAAACGAACTCGACGAAATCCTTATATTCGCCGTTGCGCTCGCGCTCTTCCACTATCTTGTTGATAATGGGCACGCCCACGCCTTTGATAGCGCCCATGCCTATGCGCACGCACCCGTTTTCCACCGAATATTCCGCGCCCGACTTGTTTATGCTCGGCGGCAAGACCTCTATCTTCGCCTCTTTAAGGTACGACAAATAGTGCGTGAGCTCGTCGAGCTTGTTTATGCGGTTATTCAGAACCGCCGTAAAATACTCGACCGGATAGTAGCATTTAAGATATGCCGTTTGATAAGTAACGTGCGCATACGCCGCCGCGTGAGATTTGTTAAAGCCGTAACTGGCGAACTTGATGAGCATGTCGTATATATCGTTGGCTACGTTGGCGGGCACGCCGTTTGCCACCGCGCCGGGGATCTTGTTGCCCGTCTTTTTGTCGACGCCGCCGTTGATAAACACCTGACGCTCCGCTTCCATTGCGGCAAGTTTCTTTTTGCTCATCATTCGGCGAATGTTATCCGCGCCGCCCATCGAGTATCCGCCCAAAACGCGCACGACGTCCATGACCTGCTCCTGGTAAACGATTATGCCGTAAGTGACGCGCAGTATGGGCTCCATCAGCTTGTGCAGATATTTGATCTTGTCGGGGTTCTTTTTGTTCTTGATAAAATCGGGGATCGCGTCCATCGGACCGGGACGATACAGCGATATGCCTGCTATTACGTCTTCGAGATTGGACGGTTGAAGCTCGCGCATAAACCCTTTCATGCCGCCCGATTCGAGCTGGAACACCGCCTCGGTGTTACCGCTGCCTATAAGCTCGTACACCTTGGGATCGTCGTATCCGAGCTTGACGAAGTCTATTTCCACGCCGTGCTGTTGCTTGATATAGTCGCTCGCTTTTTTGATATCGGTAAGCGTCGTAAGCCCCAAAAAGTCCATTTTCAAAAGCCCGAGCTCTTCGTCGACTATCATGTCGTACTGAGTAACGATTACGTCTTCGTTTGTGCGCGACAGCGGCACGTGATCCGCTATCGGATCGCGGCAGATTATGACGCCCGCCGCGTGCATACCTATCTGCCGCGGCATACCCTCTATTTTTTCCGCCATGTCCAAAACACGTTTTGCCGTAGGATCGTTTTCGTACAGGGCTATCATTTCGGGCACGCCCGGAATAGGCTTGCCTTCCTTATCGACGCCGCGACCCAGCAAATCTTTGATGTGCATTTTTTCGGAGCCGCGCGGGATCATTTTCGTGATATTGTTCACTTCGGCAAACGGCAGATCGAACACTCGCCCGACGTCCTTTATAGCCGCCTTGGTCGCCATCGTGCCGAAAGTCGCTATCTGCGAAACGTTGTTCTCCCCGTACTTGCGCGTAACGTAGTCTATTACTTCGCCGCGCCTGTCCACGCAAAAGTCTATATCGAAGTCGGGATTGCTTACGCGCTCGGGATTGAGAAACCGCTCGAAAATGAGCGCGTATTTGAGCGGGTCGATCTTGGTGATGCCTATCGCGTATGCGACTATGCTTCCCGCGCCGCTACCGCGTCCCAGCCCGACGGGTATGCCCTGACTTTCGGCGTAGTTTATAAAATCCCACACGATAAGAAAATAATCGACAAAATGCAACCGCTCTACTATGCCGAGCTCGTATTCGGCGCGCTCGCGCACTTCGTCGGTTATCTCGCCGTATCTGACTTTCAGCCCGTCAAAAGTGAGCTTGCGCAAATACTGCTCGGCAGTCAAGCCGTCGGGCGGCGCGTACGACGGCAACAACGGCTCTTTGCGTATGAAATACGGATCGCATTTATCGGCTATCTCGATCGTAACGTCCAGCGCATCCTCGTACGGCAAAGCCTTATACATCTCGTCGTACGACTTGACGTAAAATTCCTCCGTCGGAAAATACTTGTCGTCGGAAACGCTCTCCCCTGCAATATCGCCCCGAGCACCGCCGTCGTCGTCGCCGACGAGCGTCGAGTGGAACGATATCGCCATTAGCACCTTTTGCATTTTGGAATCTTCTTTGGTAAGATAATGCGCGTCGTTGGTCGCAACTATCTTAACGCCGTTTTCCTTAGCCAACCGAATGAGATGCGGCAAAACTATTTTTTGCTCGGCGATATTGTGGTTTTGTATCTCCACGTAAAAATCGTCGCCGAACACGCCCTTGAACTTTTTTATCCACTCGTCGGCGAGCGCATAATCCTTTTTGAGTATGGCTTGCGGTATCACGCCCGCAACACATGCCGACAGCACTATGAGCCCCTCGCTGTGCGCCTTTATGCACTCGAAGTCGACGCGCGGCTTGTAATACATGCCCTCGGTAAATCCCGCCGACACTATCTTGACGAGATTGTGATAGCCCGCTTCGTTTTTGGCGAGTAACACCAAGTGGTTCAGCTTGGGCGGCGCGCCGTTGGCGCCCTTTTCCTTGACGTGCATATCATCGGTCATATACACTTCGCAACCGATTATCGGCTTTACCTTAAACGGTCTACGTTCTTTCATGAACGTCAAAAAATCGGCGTCCTTGTCTGTATACTTGACCGCCGCTTTCAAAAACTCGATCGCCCCGTACATATTGCCGTGATCGGTCATCGCGATAGCGGGTATATCAGATCGATCGCACAGCGCGAAAATCTTGTCGGTGCGAACCGCGCCGTCAAGCAACGAAAATTCCGTATGAACGTGTAAATGCGCAAACTGTTTCATTGTCGTATGTTCTCCTTAGCCTACCGTGTCGACCTGTTGCTTTCTATATCTCGGGCTATCGCTATTATCTTATCGTATCGGTGTTTGAGTCCCGATTTGGAAATACCAAGCTCGAACGCGAGCTCCACGAGCGACGCATCGGGCGAATTCTTGCGCGCGTCCGCAGCCTCCAACAGCTTTGGGTGCAACGTGCCCAACCCCACCGTGCTTTCTATATAATCTATCGCATCGGTAACTTCGACCGCCGCGACCGAAGTTCGAGTCATGTTTGCGAGATCGCAGTTGTTTAGACGGTTAACGTCGCGCTTGACGGACAGCGTTACCACGGTGTCGATCAGTTTGAGCGCGGTCTTGTCCGCGCGCATTAGCGCAAGACAGTTGCCGACGTTTTCGCTGTCCTTTGCATACACGACGTATTTTTCGGCGCGAACCATTTTTCGCACGGCTATCCCGTTGCGCTCCAAAAGCTCGGTAAGCTCGTCCGCAAGGCTTTCGCTGACAAACGAAAATTCGCAATGATATCCGCCGCCCGTTTTTTCGAGCTTGGCGGCGTCCGCGCCGTGCACCGAAAAACTCCCGCACCCCAAAAACATACCGCGCACATATGCCGACGCATAGCCGACGTAACGCTCGGGTATGCCCGATATCTCGAACCCGCCGTCGGAACTTATTATGCCGAGTATGCGCAACAGCTTGTCGCAGTCGACGTACGTCAAGCCGCCGTCCTTATACTTTGGCGAGATCTTGTACGTTTTGAGCATGAGCCCCGCTATATACTCCCGCACAAACTCCGTTTGGCAATCGAGCCCGAGCATGATCCCGTCCCTGCCGCTCAACTCTATCGACATACACGACCGCACGAATCCCGACAGCAACGCCTCGCGCTCCGCGCCCTTTACGCGCACCGCTATGAACTCGCGCTTTAAATCGATACCGCTAATCGTCGACACCGCTCACCCCGCTCGACCGCGCCGCGCGTGCCGACTTGAAATTGCGCGACCGAAAATTCGGCAAACGCTCCCAATTTGCGACCGACTCGTACGGTATACCGCTCTCTTTTATAAGACTTTCTCCGAGCGTCATGTCTCCGACGCTCTCGGGTCGGTGCGCGTCGGAATTGCAAATAAACTCGACGCCCGCCGCCGCCATTGCGCGCAGTTCGTCGCGCTTTAACGTTTTATGCCTGCCGTTCAGCTCGATATATACCCCGCGCTCATGCGCGTACTTTGCCACTTCCACGGCATCCGCTACGATGCCGCGGTTCAAATGCCCTATAAAATCTATCGGGTACTCGTCTATCATGCGCTTGTATGCGGCTGTATTGCGCTCGATAAGCTTACGCGTAGGAACGCCGAATATAACGTTGCGCGTCCAAAACATCATATTGTTTATCATATACGGCGTGCCGATAAACGCGTGATATCCGCCTTGCACTATTTCGAGTTCGGAAAGCACGCCGTCGTCTATATTCAAAAACGGCGGTATTTCCTTGCGCTTGCCGCTACGCGGGTCGAGATTGTTTTCAAGCCCCGCATATATTCTTACGCCGGTGATACGTTCGGCTTCGCGACAATCTTCTTTAAGCGCGGCGAACGCCGTCTCGTCCGATACTCCGTAAGCATGTCCGTAGCCGTGATCGGTGATCGCAAGCTCTTTGAGCCCGATCTCCGCCGCTTTCAAAGCGTTTTGAAGCACCGTTCCCTTGGCATGAAGTTTTTTGCCGTGACGGCTGTATGTCGTATGCGTATGATAGTCGCCCCAAAACGCCATCGATCGATTATCCTCCGAAATCGCCTATGTAAATTATTTCCTCTTGCGCCGCCACGCCTTTTTCTAGCAAAACGCTTTTCATGACGGATATGAGTTCGCAAACGTCGCGCGCCGTCGCGCCGCCCGTATTGACTATTATATTTGCGTGCTTAGGCGATATCACCGCGCCGCCGCGCCGCAAACCTTTAAGTCCGGCATCGTCGAATATCCGTCCCACGGACACGCCGCGCGGATTTTTGAACACAGACCCCGCGCTTTTGCCCGTCGGTTGCGTCGCACGCCGCATAGCGGCATATTGCGCTCCGCGCGCTTTTATATCGGACGGAACGCCGCGCTCCAACGCAAACGCCGCATCTATCACGACGTCGTTTTTCCCGAGATCGCTTTTGCGATATCCGAATCCGAGTTCGTCGCGAGAAAGCCGCACAGGTTTTCCGTCGCGCACTATGTCCGCGTACAACAGTCTGTCCGACACCGCGCCGCCGAACGCGCCCGCATTCATGCGCACCGCGCCGCCCGCCGACCCCGGTATGCCCAAAGCCCATTCGAGTCCCGACAATCCGTTTTCGGCAAGGAACGCGCACAATTCGCAAAGTCGAGTTCCCGATCCGACCGTAACGGTATTTCCGTCGCGCATTATACGCTCGTAACGGTTGATCGCGATCGTGCCGTCGTACCCGTCGTCGCTCGCCAATACATCGGAACCGCGACCGAGCACGATCCCTTCGCACGCAAGATCGGTCAGCTCGCCGCGCGACCGCGCTACCGCTATACGCCGTGCTCTGCCGCCTATCCCGAAGGTAGTCCAATCGCTCAAAAGGTCACACATATATTCTACTCCGTTTGAGATTTTTTTTCAATCGTTTTGAGCACATTCGTAAAATTCCGCGTTCGCGCGCCGATACATAGAATACCGCCGTAATCGATATAATTCGCGTTAAAATATTGCAAATCGCATTAACTCGTGGTATAATAATAACGTATGGAATTGCACGAAGCCAATAAAATACTCCGCGCCGTCAAAACGGCAATGGCGGCAGACGGACGCAAGATACCGTCCGCCGCGGAAACGGACGGACTTATGATGCTTATCGGCAAGCTGGACGCGGACAAATATCTCGCGCCCAAGCTCAAACATTTGCGCGCGTCCGCGCCGTCGTCCGCCGCTTACGAAAGGCTGTGCAACAACATAATATTTTTCCGCGCTCTGCGCGCCGCGCAAAAAAGCATTGCCGACCCCGTCACCGCAATATCGGTCATGTTGTTGCATAAATCGATCTTCGGCGACGTCGATCCCGATGCGGGCAAGCCGCGCACCGTCGACGCTTACACAAACGGCAACGCGCACACCGATCCCAAATATATTGCGGGCTCGCTCAAAGCGATAGTCACCAAAATGAACGGGATAGGAAGTTCTCCGCAAACCGCAAAGGACGATTTCGCGGGCTACCTATCACATTATATGCGCGAACTCGTTATTTTGCATCCGTTCGACCGCGGCTCCGAACTTACGGTGCGCATTTTCTGTATGCTGTTTTGCAAGCTGAAAGGTTTCGGCTTGGGCTATCACCGCACCGCCCCGTCCGCAATAAGCTCGGCAGAACTCGCCGCGCTCGCCGCCGACGACGTTACGCCGCTGTATAAAATGCTCGCGTCGTGCCTGTCGTACGAAACAAAAACGGCGCTCGCGCCGCGTCCGACCGTGCGCACTCGCCGCGAACTCACGCAAGAGCTTTGCCGTCCGCCGCGTGCGGAACGTACCGATCGTCAATCGCAAGCTCGCGACGAAACGCCGCACAATACAAAAAAACGTGTAGCCGACGACGAAGTTTTACGTCGCGCGATACGTCTGCAACAAAAAATATCCAGGCTCAACGACCAATTGAACGAAGATCGGAAGAGCACACGTCTGAACTCCAGTCACTAAGGTCAATCTCG
>CANDGE010000043.1 GCA_947384195.1 uncultured Clostridia bacterium | reverse complement strand
GAGATTGACCTTAGTGACTGGAGTTCAGACGTGTGCTCTTCCGATCTCGTGGAGCGAGCACGTAGCGCTGTGCCTGAGCTTGTCTATCTCGTCGTTTATCGCCAAGTCCTTTTCGATATACGTATCGGTCGACGGGATATACGCCTCGGGCTGATAGTAGTCGTAATAACTGACGAAAAACTCGACGCGGTTTTCGGGAAAGAACTCGCGAAACTCGTTGCAAAGCTGTGCCGCGAGCGTTTTATTGTGCGCAAGTATAAGCGTAGGTCGCTGAACGCGCTCGATCACGTTTGCCATCGTAAACGTTTTGCCGCTGCCAGTAACGCCCTTTAACACCTGCGCCGCGAGCCCGTCTTCTATCCCGTTGACAAGTTTTTCTATCGCCTGCGGCTGATCGCCCGTCGGCTTGTATGGACTGTGTAATTTGAATTCCATTCTTGACCCGCACCGTAAATTATTGACATATATTATACCCCCGACACGGTATTATTGTCAATTATTTACGGCGCGTTTTCACACTTAAAACGAATCACTATTGTAACGAAATATTCAATTTGCCGTAAAAGCATCCGCACACATCCACATAATTTATATAGAGATCATATCATATTTTTGCGCTTTTTTAAGTAAAAGAAAAAGGACTTGACGAAATATCAAATCCTTGTTCCTTTGACTTGCCCGTTTCACAGTGCATTCATATAAAATTTAAAGTTTTTCCGAATTACCTATTAAATACACGTAACCGCGCCGTCTTTATTTGTTTTTCAATACTATAAATTACTCTTTGTTACGATTCGGGATGTTCGACGAGTTCGAAAGTAAAGTAATCGACTTTTACGTCGCCGTAATCGTTCCACATGTTTCCCCATTTTCCCGGTAGGACTTCCAACATAAACTTGAAAGTGTGTTCTCCCTCCGTCAGATCGATCTCGCCGAGATCGACATCGAAGAACCATGTCCATGTGGCGTCGCGTTCACCGCAAACCGATCCTTTTAGCACCGTAGTGTCGGGAATAATAGAGTCGGAAGATCCGTCCGCAAGCAATGCGAAATAGTTGCCGAGCTTTATTTCGCCGAATTTATTTGTATTATCTTGACAGTTGGAATTTGTCATACTCGCACCGAGTTTGTATTTTCCCGCTTTTTCCACGTTTACCGTCACGGTGATAGATTTTTCACCGTTTTTATCGCTCCACTTCCCATCTTTACTGTTTTTCCAATCTGCGTCCTTAACCTTAAAGCCTTGCACGCAATCGACGGTAACTTCCGGTTGAGCAAAGTAGATTTTTCCGTCATCCCTGCATTCCACAACTTTTGCCTTTGCGATACTAACTTTAGGATTATTCCCTGTACCCGAACCGCCGCTTAATGTACACAGCGCTGCGTTTTCCGCTTCCACCTTGGTTATAAACGGCAATTCATAATCGACGTTTTTATAAGTAATCACCAAAGCATTACGAATATGTCCGCTGTTTTTCGTCTTAAAGGTATAGTCGTTCGTCGGAGTGTTGTTTACATATCCACATTCTTTGCACTTCATGCCGCATGTTATATCGGAAGCGGAAAATTCGTAAGCGGTGTCGTAAACTTTGTTTTTCAGCGTAAACGACAACTCAAAATCGTGCTCTTGTTCGTTGATCGTTTTTCCGCAAACTTCGCATTCGTCATAATGATTGACGCTGTCGGTATTCACATGCTTATACTCGTGCGTTCCGCAATCCTCGTTTCCGCAACGTGCGCATGTGCGGACATGATCTTCGTCTGTTTTTTCGTACTCGCCGTAATCATGACCGAGAGCCGGAATAGGTTCCAAAATATTATTGCCTTCGATATCCACCATGTTGTCGCACACCGAGCAAACAGCATGAGCATAGATCCCGTCTTCCGTACACGTCGGCTCTACGGCTTCGACAAAATCGCCCACCGTATGCGGTTGCGAAAAGTCGGTTACTTCCACGCGTATACGATCCAAGAGCTCGCCGCCTATCTCGTTCCAAACGCTCACTGTGCTTTCTTTTTTCCAATCGAGATATAAAGTTATTACGTTTGTTCCCTTAGCAAATTGCACGTGACGTACGCGAACGTCGACAAGTACCGATCTAAGCGCATTCCAAGCGGGAGTGCTTGTCGACTCCTCCAAAAGCGCATCCGACGGATCTACACCGGGAACAACAACTTCATTGGCGGCGTGCACCGTAGATCCGTTGACATTGAATGACCAAACATCGTCAAACACGTATTTGCCCATACTGCGCGCGGTATCGCCCATATACATGCCGTTGGTGGTACGAAGGACTAAATCGCCGTAACACGCTTCTTTCATTTCCACGTTAAACGATATACCTTTAAGTACGTCGTAATTATAAGCGGATATCTTCGTTTTGAAGCTCTCATTCAGCACCGTAGCTTCCTCGCCCGTAGGCGTAAAAGTACGTGTGTATGGATCGTATGAATTTACATTATTGATTTTTGAGGTCGTTATAGTCAAACCGCCCTCTGCCTTTCCGTTTTCGCATTCCAAGTCCTGATACACGTAGACGGGTACGTCGACAGTCAGTTCCTCATGACCGTTGAGCATCGCTTGCACAGTGCACTCTTCGCCAAGCACCGCGGTTTTATCTTCCGCAAAATAATATTCATTGGGTTTAAGTTTTATACGGTTGCCCGATTCGTACAGACCCATTACATTCACTTGCTCTTGATTTATCTGTTCGCCGGCTTTAACCATAGTCGTGCCGCGCGGAAGAACAAGTTCTTTAATTTCTCCGTTATCTACGGTTTCGTTTACAGTGACCGGAACATCGAATCCGTAAGTTTTACCGAGATACGTAAACGAACAATTAGCGCTTTTATTAACGATCGACAATATTTCGGTCGATTCCGAAAAAGTATCGATCTCACGAGCTATTCCGTCGTTGAACAATGCGTTTATCACCATGCCGTCGGGGTCGAATTTATCGTTATTTCCATATACGACTAAATACGGATTTTCTACTATCGTCGCACTTTCCAACTCGAGCGGCGTAAGGTCGCAATGCAACTCGGTCGATTTGCCGTTATACGTCACACTGATATCTCCGCCTGATTCGGCAAACATGTCCGAAACGTTCGATATCATAAAATCATCGGATTCGAGCGTTACATAAGTTGCCTGTGCATACTTTCCGCCGTATTTCGCGGTAACGATCAAATCGTCGTTAACAGGGGCGGCCAAACCGTTTTCGTAATACCGCACGCCGTCCTTCAATTCAGCCTTTATAGATTTAAGCGTCTCCGAATCACGCGCTATAACAGCATCTACCACCTCGTCTTTACGTGTGCGAAATTCTACATAAGACGTGAGCGGAATAGCGAGCTCCGCCGTGACAAGTCCGGCCACCAATACCGCCGCGACCGAAATCGTAATAATCTTCTTTTTAGTCATCTTGATTACCTCCCGCATTGTTTTGCGCTATAAGCCGACGAAGTTCTTCGATCTCGTTTTTGAGTCCGTCGAGTCTTTCATTCGTTGTAGGAGGCTTGGGCGCTTTGGGTTTATTCTTCGACTCCTCGCGCCGCCTTGCCGCCGCATCCTTGCGCTTCTCGTCGGCGATCCTCTTTTGTTCGCGCTCTTGCTTGAGCTCGTCGACGAACGCTATGACTTCGCCTATGCGCGCATCTTCCGCCGCAGATTCGTTGTCGGGTTGCTCCGATAGAACGCCGGTTGTCTCCAAGCGCCCTATATACTCGCGCTGTATCGCGTTTTGTTCTTCCAAACGCCTTACCGTTCTTTCCATTTCGGCATGTGCATATTCAATTCCGCGGCGCATACTTTTCTGTTATCCTCACGTTTCCGCACACGTTGCTTTTTTCTCAATTCCCTACGCTCCGACCAGTTGAGCCATTCTCCGCGAGCAACGAGTTCGGCTTTAAGCTTCAAATCTTTTCTAGTACTCAAAATTATAAAGAATAACCACAGCGCGCACGAAAAGTATACCAAAAGTTGTATATCTATAAGAGTGGGTATCCACCAAACCCATGCTTCGCTCAGTCCGCTTGTAGACACGTAATCAAGATTTGCGACCGTTGCCGTATATTCGGAATTGAGCCACATATACAGCACGTTTTTGACGGCAGAGCGAACTTCGCGGTCAAAACGAGCGCCGTTTGTATTGCTACCCGAAAGTCCTACGCTCATACCGAGATCGCCGCCCGTTCTTATCGCCTGATTCATGCTCATATACTGATTGTGATCGGAGAAATCGGTGATGATAGCGCCTTTGAAACCCCATTCTTCGCGAAGCACTGCGTCTTGAAGCGCTATGCTTCCGCCTGCCCATACTCCGCCCACGCGGTTATAAGCGGTCATAATACCTACGGTTTCACCCTCGACTACCGCCAAACGAAAAGGTTCGAGATAAATTTCGCGAAGCGCCTGCTCGCTCACCCAACCGTAATACGTTTCTCTGCCCGTTTCGGATTCGGCGAGCGCGAAGTGTTTCACGAACGCGTAACGCCCCTGCGTTTTCATGCCGTAAACAACGTTCGCGACGATCTTTCCCGAAAGCAACGGGTCTTCGCTGTAATATTCGAAGTTCCGTCCGCCGAACGGGCTTCTGTGAATGTTGCAACCGGGACCGAACACACCGTTCATTCCCGCAACGTCTTTCATGCCCTCGCCGAACGACGCGCCGAACATTAACGCGAGCTTCTTATTCCAAGTTTGAGCGATAACGAATGCGCACGGAAAACCGACGCCCTTGACTTTGACTGCGCCGTTAAAGCCCCCCGCTTGAGCCGGTCCGTCGTAATCGTACAACACCGGCTTCCCGACCGAATCGACCGCAGGGGTTCCGGCTGCGCCTATACCGATCATTCGAAACGCTTCGGCGCGATCGAGTTGATCGAGAAGCAATCCCCATTCTTCGCAATCGAAATTTTCGGGCATTCCGAGTTTTTTGCCGATGTCGGTTATAGAACCGTTTTCAAATACTTTAAGCCCGTTGTTTTTGCCAAAAGTTACGGGGGATTTGTCTATGTCGTCGCCGTACACGTCTTTGTCAGCGTCGTTCCACGCCTTTTCCATATCGGAAGTAAACAGCACCGTGTCTTTTACGTTTTGCGGAATATTGCGCGCGCTTTTGCGCTCGATCGCCGTTTTGGGAAAATCCTCGCGGCTCATATAATATATGTCTTGATTGCCGCCATTTTCGCCCAATCCGTCTACCGATATTCCGTCAAGTGCGTCGCTGCCCGTAAAACGGTTTTGAACGCGTGCGCCGGTATCGGGATCTTCGAGCATGTTTTCCGTTTCCGCGACGTTGTAAGTTACCGCGTTGCATTTAATATGATGACTGTCCGAACGGAATGACAGCGTATATGCGCCGCGGTCGAGTTCATAACCTTTGTTTCCGTTGTTATTTTTGTCGTAGCAATCGTAGCTCACGAGATCGCTGCCTTTGAGCGTAAATTCTACGTCCGAATACATACCTATGTCTATATCGTCGGTTTTTTCGAAATCGATGAGATTGACCGACGATTTTTCTATTTCGCCTTTATGATATTCGGGTGTCGAGTAAAGCTGAATCGTGTCGCGCGCGAGCGCTTTACCGTTGTTTGTTACACGCACGGTCAATTTGATTTCCGTATCGAGCGTAATATTCGATCCCGACGCAGGAACGGCGCTCACCAAACTCCAATCGCAAGTATTATAAGAAAGCCCGAACCCGAATGGATATTGCACAACCGCGTCGTAACCTGTTTTGGTAAACGTATTACCGCTCGCGTCGAGAACATTGCGCGTTCTACCGTTCCACACGCCCTCGGCATCCGCCGTTTCAAACCAACGATAACCGACGTATATACCTTCCGAATAATCGTAATAGTACGGACCGGTCGGAATGTCGGGCAATGAATTCAATTTTGTACCGCCGGGATACAGTCCGTCGGCGTCGCCGTAAAAAACCACGCCATCGAACCCCGTTAGATTGTAGTTGACATGATCTTCTAAATCGTAAGCATAAGTATCGGCAAGTCTGCCGCTCGGCGAAACCGAGCCGTACAGCAACGACGGAATGCCCACGGCACCGCGCGTTCAGGTCATCCCCACTACGAGGCAACTGTCGATTCCCGGTATCGTCTCTAAAAATCCGAGCTCCATTACGTTGGAGGAATTTATAAGCACGATCGCTTTTTTGTAATTGGCGCCGACATATCTAAGCAAACCTTCTTCCTCTTCCGAAATTTCGAGATAGTGGCGGCTTTCGTCCGTTTGTTGCATTCCCGGACTTACTTTATGCTTGTATTGTACTCGGGGGCAGTCTATGGTTTCACCTGCCCTGCGTGATATAACTACTATTGCCGTATCGGAAAACGCCTTCGCTTCGGACAGCAATTGATCGGAATACACGGCGGTATCGTTTATTGCGGGTTCGGTGATCTTGTAATAGTCCCACGGCTTCGCGCCTATCGAACCGCCTGTGCCTTGCGGCGTCAGCCAACGCCCGTATGCGCTTGCGAGCGTTTCGTTATAGGATATGCCGTACTTTTTAAGTGCCGCCAAAAAGTCCACATTAGACCCACCGTCGTTCTCATTCACTACTCGTCCCGATCCCGAACCGCCGTAAAGCCAATCGGTGGACGCTCTGCCGAAAACGTTTACTTTTTTGTCGGCGGAAAAAGAAAGCGGCAACGTATTATTCTCATTGCGCACGAGCACCGCTCCCTCTTCCACGATCTTGCGCGATACGGCTTGACCGCCGCTCTCCTCGTCCTCGTCGTCTTCGAGCACGGCGAGCGGCTCGGGCGAACATAAAAGCCCCGTGACGGTAGTTCGCATGGTTGGTTCGAGCAATATACAATCGGCGGCTATAAAAAATGCAACGAGTATCGCTATCACAGTAATGCCGATTATGTTTCTTACTTTCATCACTTACCTCCTATTTCGATTGCTATACGGGCAGATGAAAATGCCCTTATGCAATTCGCAGTATAGCACAGGTACAAAATAAATCAATATTTTTAACGTAATCGAAAAATACACAACGTATTATGTCGTTTTGAGAGGTAACGGAAAAATAATATTGAGATTGAATATCCCGTTGTCGGCAGTTATGGAAAGAGTGCCGTCATACTTTTTGCTTATTGCGTACACGCTTTTCATGCCGTAGCCGTGACAGTCCTTGTCCGCTTTCGTCGTGACGGGCAGCGAACCGTCGAATTCGAGTTCCCCGTCGAATCTGTTGTGAATATTCACAGACAAAAAGTCGTTTACTCTTTTTACCGTAAGACTTACCACACGGGCGTCGGCGGAAAGCTTCATTACCGCTTCCACCGCATTATCGACAATGTTGCCGAACAGCGAGTACAGATCCGCTTCGGACATAAAATCAAGACTTTCGCCGTCGATTATACAGGAAAGCTTTATGCCGTGCTTATTGCAAATAAGGCTCTTTTCGGTGAGAATAACATCGAGCGCGACGTTTCGCGTTTTTACCGAACTGTCATATATGGAAATTAAGTTTTCTATCTCGCCTATCGTTTCGGCGTTGAGCGCGGCGTTATTTCCGATGTTTCGGATCTGATGTTTCAAATCGTGGCATTTCAAGTTTATGAGCTCTACATTCTCTTTGCTGAGATTGTACTGTTCGTTCTTTTTCGTCCACAGCGTATTAACTATGTTATAATCGGTTTCGAGTTTTTTGCGCAGTGCGAGCTCGAACTGAATATACAGCGCGAGCAAACAGCAAAACACGTTGTACATGTATAGCATGATCGAGTACGTTTTATCGAATTTTTCGCTGTTGTAATACGTCACGAACGAACTCGCCGCAACGTCCACAACGAGTATGAGTATGACGACGAAAAACAACGACATGTTCTTTAATTCTATCGATCCGACTTTGTTTATCCTGTACGACGAAAACATATAGAACAGCCAATACACTTCGAAATACACGAATACCCATATCGATATTGCCAGCATGTTTCCCGACGCGAACACAGATCCGCCTACCGACGTCGAGACGCCCGCGCTCGTCATGAAGAGATCGTCCGAAACGCTGCCGTACGTGCCGAGCGGCATACCCTTGTTTATTCCCGTAACTATGATCGCGAAATCGAAAAGTATGTATGCTATGTGCTGAACCGTATACCCGGCGATCGCGCAAAACACCACCGCGGAAGTTTTGCCGCCGAAGCATATTCTCATCATGCATAATGAGAACGCGAACAACGCTACGAACAACACCGAACAATACCATGCGTTGTATGCCGCTATCGGCAAGGCGTATGCAAATCCGAAACACGCCGCAACGCACAGCGCAAACCGCAACCAAAACAAACGCCGTCTTTCCAGCCTGAACGCCGTTAGCGCTTCGGCGATCAAAAGCTCCGCCATAAACTGAAATTTGTATACAAACAGCGGCGTAAGTTCGTACATTAAATTTTGCCTCCGTAATAGTCGGCAAGAGATTCCATAAAAGCTTTTTTACGCAATCTGCTCAACGGCAGTTTATCGCCGCCCACCGTTACTGTATATCCGCGCACCGACTTAACAAACGCAAGATTGACCAAATATGCGCTGCTACAACGCACGAAACACGGACCGAGCATTTCCTCCGCTTTTTTGAGCGTGCCGTACGCGCGCAGATCTCCGCATCCTACCGTATGGTAGATCATATCGTGGCTCATGATCTCCACATATTTGATATCCGACTTGGACACCGTTACCACTCCGTCCGATCCGCTTATCACCACTATATCTTTGGCGCGCATTTTTACGGTTTCCGTCGCACGGAGAAGTTTTACTTCGAAGTTGGCGTATGTAACGGGCTTGACCAAAAAGTCGAGGGCACCCACTTCGTAACCGTTTACCGCGTACTGTGCAAAGTTTGTGACAAACACGAGCACGACCGACGGATTGAGTTTTCTCAATCGTTTAGCCGTTTCCATTCCGTTTAAACTCGGCATTTCTATATCCATGAACACCAAGTCGAAATCCGATCCTTCGGCGGCAAGAAAAGTAACGCCGTTTTTAAAACGTGTGACCGCGAATTGCGTATCCTCATGCGCCGACGAAAACATATCGAAATACCCTCAAGATGTTTCGCCGCGATGTCTTCGTCTTCTACGATTGCAACTTTTATCATTCGCATTCACCTCAACGCATGATTACGAATACAGTTTATCACAGTTTCGATATGTTGTCAATGCGCAAAAGAAAAACTTTTTTCGTGACTATCTTTGAAAAGGCAAAAAATCCTCCGCGTCGGTTTTGTCGTAAATAAAATCCTTGCCGATAAGCGACGCGCGGTGCACCACGTGCCCGTATTTTTTGCTTATCTTATCCAACGTTTCGTCAAGTTTTTCGAGCTTGGCGTTGCGCGCATCGTCGGCAAAAAACGACATTTGACGCGGTGCGTCGTCGGCTTCGAGCTTGCTTACGCCGACGGTTATAGTCCGCATGGGATCGCCGTTCCAATTTTCCTTGAACAACGACAGCGCGCACTCGGCTATCTCCGTCGAAGAATACGTAGGCATGGGCAACCGCTTTTGCCGCGTTACGTATGACAGTGTATTGTCGCGCAGACCGAGCGAAACGAGCGAACCGCGCACGCCGGCTTTACGCATACGCGCGCCTATTTTTTCGCACAGATAGTAAATGAGATCGCGCGCATCGTCAACCGTTTCTATATCGCGCACAGCCGTCATGCCGTGCCCTATCGATTTGGCTTCGCGGCTTTTCACGGCCTCGCGCACGGGCTCGACGTCGTCGCCGCTCGCATACGCTTTCATTTTGAGCCCGTTGACGCCGAAATTGCTTTTTAACATATCCGCATCGGCGAGCGCGAGATCGCCTATCGTTTTAATATTCAGCTTCAAAAGCCGTTCGTACGTCCGCCGTCCGACCATGAGCATTTGGTCGGCTGTAAGTCCCCACAGCTTGCGTTTATAGTTTTCTCGGTCGATCACCGTCGTCGCGTCGGGCTTTTTCAAGTCCGAACCGAGCTTGGCGAAAACCTTGTTAAAGCTCACGCCCACCGAGCACGTGAGCCCGCTTTCGACTTTGACGCGCTCGCGTATCTTATCGGCTATCGTCTTACCGTCGCCGAACAGCTTTTGCGAGCCCGTAACGTCGAGCCAGCACTCGTCCGCGCCGAACGGCTCGACCATATCCGTATAATCGTTATACAGCGCGAACATTTGCTTTGAATACTGCATGTACAGATCGAAGTGCGGCGGTACGACAACGAGATCGGGCGCTTTCTGCTTGGCTTGCCAAATGACGTCGCCGGTACGCACGCCCGCTTTTTTGGCTATCTCGTTCTTGGCGAGAACGACCCCGTGCCGAAGCTCGGGGTCGCCGCACACCGCGAGCGGAACGTCGCGCCATTCGCCGTGCGACACGCATTCCGCCGATGCGTAAAAATTATTGAGATCGCAATGAAGTATTACTCTGTCCGACATGTGAATTTATAGTTTTTGTAAATCTCGTCCACCTGACTTTCGTCCGAAAACCCGCGCGCGCCGCCGTCGTGCCGTATTTTGAGCGCCGCAAACACTTGCGCGCGTTTGAGCGATTCGACCGCCGAACAGCCGTGAAAGTAATAATGATTGAACGCAGTGAACAATGCGTCGCCCGCGCCGACGGTATTTACCGCTCCGCCTATCGCCGCCGCCGACATCTCGGTAACGGTATCTGTCGCTCGCTCGTACAGCATCGCGCCCGCCGCGCCCAAGCCTATAACTATTATGCTCGCATTATATTCGGACTTCAACGCCGCCATGAATTTTCTCGACGGGCAAGGCAAGTTCTCGTCGCTCAAAAACAATATGTCCGCATAACGCATGAAATCGTCGTTGAACTCGTCGTGCAATTCGTTAAGCATATGCACGTCGGTCGCTATGGGCTTTCCCGCCGCCTTGGCTATCGGCAAAAGCGCACGGTTGAAGTTGGAATTACACAAAACGCAAACGTCCGCAGAACATATCGCGTCGCGCACCTTTTCGGGGTCGAGCGTGCGCTCCTGAATATCTTTCAGATCGCAATATATTTGACGTCTGCCGTTTTCCGCGGGCTCGTACAGTATGACCGATACGGGCGTAGCATCGAGCGTATCGAATACATACGATTTATCGGTGCCGTTTTTGTCGAGCGCATGCGATATGCGCCGCCCTTCGTGATCCTTGCCGATAAGCGATGCGAACACAACTTCGTTCCCGAGCGTTTTGGCCGCCGTGGCTATGTTGTAGCCTACGCCCGATATAGTGGAATTGATACCGAAAAACGGGTAATCTATCGGATAATATGTCACGGGGAACGAGCGTATTCTCAAATTCGTTTCTACGTTGATCAAGCCCGACACGAAAAACTTCATTGGTGCACCTTCTTTTATGGTATTGAATTGCGTATAAATTATACACAATTTTGCGCGCGTTGTCAAGCCCGCACATTGCACGTAATCGGTTAAATATGATTGACATTTGACGCGAAATAAGATATAATCGTAAAAAAGCTCATTTCTCGGAGGAAAAATGGATAAGATAGAAATCAACAAGCTTTTCAAAGACGCTTCCATGCAACTGACGTTGCGTCGCGCCACGTTCGACAGATTGCAGATCCGTCAGCAAGTCAACTACCGCGGCAGAACTCAGGACGAAGTGTTTTTCCAAAAACAGGACGGCGCCGCCGTCGAATTCGAGGTCGTGCGCCGCATGGACTTCGAGCCGGAAGGCGTTTTCGAGATCACGGCAGTTTACACCGTGCGCCGCACGCTCGCCGACGAATATGTCGGACAGGATATCGATTTCCGCGAATTTTTGCGTACGCTTACCGCTAACGATTTCAACATGCTTTGCGGAAACGTGTATTCCGCCATGTCGCTTATAATAGCACAGCTTACACAAGCGTCCAACGGCATACCCATGATCTCCCCGCCCGTTTATTGCGGCGTTGCGGCTAAACCCGCCGAAGCAAACCGATAATTTTCGACAAACAAATACCCCCGTGCTCGCATTTGCGAATACGGGGTTTTATTTTGCCGTTATTTCGATCCCCGCCGCATCGAAATGTTTTTTACGTTCTTTAAAAACAGAGAATACGCAGTAACCGCGTCCTGTCGAACGGTTCGATCCCCGCGACCGATCGGATATGTTTTGTTATTTACTTTAATTTTCTCGCGATATTTGTCGATTATTGTACATAACTTGTACCTAAAAAAGCAAACTAACCGTATAAAACTCAATCAAAAGGAGAAAATTCTATGCAGTATATTATCGAGGTAGACAGTCAAATGAACGACATTTTGTCGCGCAACGCAACCAAACGCAATATGAGCGTACCCGCAATGATTACGGAAATACTGAAACGTTACGTGATCGACGCGCATATTATGGAACAGAGCGAGCTTTGGCAAGACGGCATCGAAAAGTGTGCCGAGATAAATCTTGACTGGGCGAACCTTTGATACAAAAGGAGAACGAAAGCGGTGTCCGAATATAAGCGCGGTGAAATATATTACGCGGACCTGAGTCCCGTCATAGGCTCGGAACAGGGCGGAGTGCGTCCTGTTCTTATCCTGCAAAACGACGTGGGAAACCGCTATTCGCCCACCGTCATAGTATGCGCGGTGACAAGCCGCATAACCAAAGCCAAACTTCCCACGCACGTCGAACTGCACGCCGGCGAGTTCGGCTTGGCTAAGGATTCCGTCGTGCTTCTCGAACAAATGCGTACGCTCGATAAACGCAGACTGAAAGCGCGCGTCGGCGAGATAGATTCGCCCGCCATGCGCAAGGTCGAGCGAGCAACGTTGATTTCGCTCGGTTTCGTATAATACATCAAACGCAAAGGCGCGCCCTATGTTCGGACGCGTCTTTTTAGTTATGATTTTGCGATCGCACTCGCCGTATCGCGCGCTCAAAGCTCGTCGTAATCGGCGTATTTAAGCACGTCGCGTGCGGTCAGCATTGTTTCGGCATACGCGCTCACCGCCCGCTCCGCACCGATACCGTTGCGGTAGCACGCTATGCACGCCGCATCTAACGGATCGTACATGCAGGAAAGCGCAGTTATGCAACCGCCCAACACGTCGCCCATTCCGCCCTTTGCCATAGCGGGCGTACCCGCTACGTTTAAGAGAATGCGCTTCCCGTCCGTCACCGCCGTCGTCGCCGATTTAAGCACGACCGTCCCGCCTATTTCGCGAGCGAGCGCGGCGGCGTTTTCGATAGTGGCGGGCTTGCCCGTCAACCGCTCGAACTCGCCGACGTGCGGAGTAAGAATTATCTTTGCTTTGCTATCCTTCAAAAACGCATAGTCGAGTTTGATCGCGTTGAGCGCGTCCGCATCGATAACGAGCGCACCGCCGAAATTTTTGCTTAAATATTCGAGTATGCTTTTCAGCTCGGGATCGTCGCCCATACCCATGCCTATATCTATCGCGACGGCTTTGAAAATAATCGCGTCGAGCGACGGCTTGTCGAACTTGATAAACCCGTCGCGCGTATCGGGCAAAAACTTCATCATCGCCATAGTCGCGCGCGACGATGCGGCGGCGCGGTGAACGCTCGGCAAACACACCGTGACGGTGCCCGCGCCGCTGAGATATGCGGCGTGCGCCGCCGCGCCCGACATGAGCGGCGCGCCTATCATTCCGCCGCAACCGCCTATGATAAATACTCTGCCCGCCGTGCCCTTATGCGCCGACGGTTTGCGACGGTACGGTTTAAAGTCTGCGTCGGTATACGCCTTGACCGTGCCGTCGGTCGTTACTCCCACGTTTTCCGTCAATATCTTGCCGCAATAATTGCGACCTTCGCCGAACAACATACCGAGCTTGTAGCAAGTAAAACTTACCGTCACGTCGGCGCGAAACGCCGTGCCCGAAACTTCGCCCGTATTCGCGTCCAAGCCCGACGGGATATCCACGGCTATACGCAATGCGTTCTCCTGCGCATTGAGCTTATCTATAAGCTCGGCAACTTCGCCGACGATAGGCTTGTTTAACCCGATACCGAAAACAGCGTCGATCACAATATCGGCGTTACCCGTATATTCATCTGCATTTTGCAAGGCAACGCCCTGAGAACGCGCATAAGCGAGCGCGCCCGCGGAAAACTTTCGAGTATCGCCCACCGCATATACGGCTGTATCGAATCCCATGCGTTTAAGCCTGCAAGCGGCTATAAGTCCGTCATAACCGTTTCCGCCGCAACCGCAAAACACAGCCGTGCGTTTACGGTCGCCTTCGGCTCGCAATGCCGCGGCGTCCGCAACGGCGAGCGCGGCGTTCGTACGCAAAAGCATAACGTCCACGCCCGAATTTATAGTCTGTTTTTCGGCCTGAGCGACCTGCTCTCTCGTCAATACGTCGATCATTATCGAATTCCTTTGCCGTCTGCGGTTTCCGTGATCATGACGACGGCTACGGCGTAATCGCCGTCGTGCGAAATGGATACGCTTGCGGTACGCCCGTCGAAAAACCGCGCCGCGCCGCCGCGCGCCGTCAATGTGGGCGCGCCGTAGCCGTCGTGTCCTATCTCTATATCGGTCGGCATAACGCCGCCGCCGAATCCACACTTGACCGCCTTGACCGCCGCTTCCTTTGCGCAAAATATACCCGCATAGCTTTGCGCGCGATCGGGCTTTGCGTCGCAATACTCACGCTCGCTGTTTGTGAATACCCTGTTCAAAAAAGCGTCGCTGTTTACGGCATCGGCGATACGGGAAATTTTGACTATGTCCGTACCTATCATTTTTGCCACACCGCATTTTCCACGGCGTCCGCCGTAGCTTCTACCGCGAGCGCCGCGAGTATGCTCATGTCGAGCGTCTTATCGCCCGCCGACAGCGCAAACAGCGTATCGCCGTCCGCATCGGTATGCACGGGGCGTATGGACAAAGCAAGCCCGTCGTGAGCGACGTCCGCCAATCTGTTGACCTGCGCTTTATCGAGCTTAGCGTTTGTCATTATGCACCCGATAGTCGTGTTTGTACCCGACTGTACTTGAATTTGCGCGGCAAGCGTGCCGTCCGTAAGGCGAGCGACAGTGTTAAAATATTCGCCGTCTGGCATACGCGCGCCCGCAAGTATGTTACCGGTTTTGCGATCGTAAACGTCGCCCAGCGCATTGACTGCGACGACTGCGGTGACAAACACTTCGCCGAAGCGCACGGTAGCCCCGCCGAGCCCGCCGCGACTCGCCGCTTGCGCGCCCAATATTTTGCCCACCGTCGCACCCGTTCCCGCGCCGACGGCGCCGAATTTTATATCGACACGCCGCGCGTCGGCGGCGGCGGCATACCCCGCTTTTTTATCGGGATAACGGTATTCGCCGGGCGTATTGAGATCGAAAAGTATCGCTTGCGCGACGAGCGGCACTACCTTGTCGCCGACGACAAACCCCACGCCGCGCTCGCGCAAAAATTCCATAACGCCGCACGACGCTTCCAAGCCGTACGCCGAGCCGCCCGAAAGCACTATCGCGTCGACAAACCCCTGCGATC
>CANDGE010000042.1 GCA_947384195.1 uncultured Clostridia bacterium | reverse complement strand
TTTTTTTCGCTCGATTTCTAAGTACCCGAAAGCCGCACAGCCAAATAATACTGCACGGCTCCCGAATAATTTGATTGTGAGCAAAATTGTTAGTCTGTAACCTCGTTGGAGAGTGCCGCTTTGCCCGTCTCGCCAGTGCGAACGCGCATCACATTTTCTACGTTGCTTACAAAAATCTTACCCGCGCCATAATTTCCGTCGGCAAGAACCTTTTGCGCTACGGCAACCACAAGCTTGGGATCGACTTCGGAAACAACAATCTCCACTTGAATTTTGGGAAGAAGGTGCATAGAAGTTTTAACGCCTCTGTATTGCCCCGTCTTGCCGCTTTGCGCTCCGCAACCCATTACGGTAGAAACCGTCATGCCTGTAACGCCTATCTGTGCCATAGCGTCTTTGAGCGTTAGGAACTTGTCTTGGCCGGTAATAATCGTTACTTTAGTGTAGCTTTCGGCTGTGTTAGGAACAAGCTCTATATTTGCGGGCTGAACTCCGCTTACATCCACAGTTGCGCCCTCGCCGTCATAGGAAGGCGCAGTGGGTAAAAAGTCTGCGTACGCACTGTCAAGCCCGTGTTCGGAAATATCCAGTCCCGCAACTTCGTCGTCTGCCGAAGCACGAAGCCCATTCCATGTCTTGCCGATCTTGATTGCCTTAATAAGCCCGCATTTTTCTTTGATCATTACAGGAATATACTTGATACCACAAAAGATGAGAATCATCCACACAACGGTCCACGCTATAATTGCAAGAACACCCGCAAGCTGTATGCCGAGCAAATATCCGTTTCCGCCGTAGAACACACCAAGCATTGACTTGTCGATAAGATTCCCCGCAGCATCAATACCCGCCGCACCGCTTTGGAAATCTACGCAAGCAAAGAAACCGACCGCGATTGTTCCCCATATGCCGTTTGCACAGTGTACCGCAACAGCCCCCACGGGGTCGTCTATATGCAATTTTTTATCCAACAGTTCCGCCACGACAACAACAAGAATTCCCGAAACCGCGCCGATTACCGTTGCGCCAAGAGCGTCAACGGTATAGCAGCCTGCGGTAATCGCCACAAGTCCGGCAAGCGATGCGTTAAGGCACATAGACACATCTGGCTTTTTGTTCTTGATCCAAGTGAATATCATACACACGACTGTTGCAATAGCCGGCGCTATGGTTGTTGTCAGAAAGATGTTAGCAAGTGAGCTTAACGACGTCGCCGCCGCGCCGTTGAAGCCGTACCAACCGAACCAAAGGATGAAACAGCCGAGTGCGCCGAGCGTCAGGCTGTGACCTTGAATCGCGTTAACCTTTATAACTTTTCCTTCCGCATTGCGTTCGTACTTGCCGATACGGGGTTTGAGCATAATCGCACCGATAAGTGCAGCGATACCGCCTACGGTGTGGATACAAGCCGAGCCGGCGAAATCGACAAATCCCAAATTTACAAGCCAGCCGTTGCCCCAAACCCAACCCGCTTCCACGGGATAAACTACGAGAGAAATGAGCGCCGAATAGATGCAGTAAGAAATAAAACGCGTACGCTCTGCCATTGCGCCCGAAACAATAGTCGCCGCAGTTGCACAGAATACAAGGTTAAAAACAAAGCTCGAAGCATTTTCGGCAACGAAAGTTGAAAAGTCGCTGAACAGTCCCATCGTGGGCACGCCTATAAAGCCTCCGACCGCCTCCTGCCCTATGAGCAGAGAAAAGCCGAGAAGCATAAACACAACCGTACCGATACAGAAGTCCATCAAGTTCTTCATTATAATGTTGCCTGCATTCTTGGCACGGGTAAAGCCCGTCTCCACCATTGCAAAGCCGCATTGCATAAAGAACACGAGTGCGGCACCTATCAGAAACCAAATGCCGAAAGCATAGTCACCGACAAGTGCATAGATTTGTTCGTCCAACATATATTTTCTCCTAAAAATGTAATACTATTTTAATGTGGCAGGCATATTTCTTTTATGCTCCGACGCTTGATGCATTTGCTCAATCTTGCGAACGGTTTCATAATCGATGTTTGTCATATCGCCGCTTATATAGTCATCGAGAGCGACATAGGTAAACCCAAAGCTATCTTCATCGGTCTTACCGCACAAGCCGTCCGACGGCATCTTTACAACATACTTTTTATCCAATCCGAATTGATCGGCAAGCAGTTCACCGAGAGCCATAACTTCCGTACAGGTTAAATGTGCGATGGGATTGAAGTCGTATGCGCCGTCACCCCATTTGGTTGTCCAACCTACATATGCTTCACTTGCGTTACCGGTACCGATAACCCTATATCCGAGCGACTGAGCAATCGCATACAAAACTGTCATTCGAAGTCTCGGCGCGACATTCGTCTTTGCCTTATCGGTAATACAACGGCAATTCTCGACCGCGTTGACAAGTGAGTTGTAAGTAGTATTGATATTGACGACACAATGTTCGATGCCAAGAGTCTTAACTATATTAAATGCATCGTCTATATCTTTTTGAATTCCGTTCGGCATGAGTACGCCGAATACTTTGTTACCCCAAACTTTCTTTGCAAGCATAGCAACCGTTGTGCTGTCTTTGCCCCCACTTATTCCAATGACTACGCCGCGACACTGTGTACTATCTTTGTACCGGCACAACCATTTCATAATTTCCGATAACTTATTTTGCATATTTAACTCTGTATAACATATCACTGTATGAAGGATACGGCCAATAGTTGCTTGCCGCAAGTTTTTCGGCTTCGTCCGCTACCGTGCGCACGTCTTCCATATCGGGAATAATCGTATGAGCCATCGCTTTGGATGCGGCTCTTACGTCGTCTTTATCTATGTTCGCCAAATCGCCTTCCAATTTGCGCACCGCCGTAAACAATTTGTCATTAAGCGTCGCAAGCTCGGTAATAAGAGTGGTTTCCGCAAGCGAAGGCGCACCGCTTACCGCCGACTTCTTTGTCGTGAGATTTGCGCTGAGCTTCGCAACGTAATCGGAAAGAGCGGGTATAATATCTTGTTTTGCCATATCGAGCATAGTAAGCGCTTCTATATTGATTATCTTACTGTAGTTTTCGAGTGCGACTTCGCCTCGCGCAACCGCTTCCTGCTCGGTATAAACACCGTTACGAACAAATACGTCTATATTTTTCTTTTCAAAGAATACAGGCACCGCATCGGCTGTGTTTTTGTTGTTCAAAAGTCCTCTTTTCGCCGCTTCGGGTTCCCAATCGGGACCGTAGCCGTCAAGGTTGAAAATAATACGATAATGCGCCTTTAACTCGCGCTTGATGATTTTATTCGCCGCAGCTTCGATATCTTTCGCTTTCTCGAGCTCGTCGGCAAAAGCAGCAAAGGCGTCGGCAACGATTGTGTTCAACACAATGTTAGGATCGGCAACGTTTGCTTGTGAGCCGGGCATACGGAATTCGAATTTATTGCCGGTAAACGCAAACGGCGACGTACGGTTTCTGTCGGTTGCATCTTTTGGAAATATAGGACTTTCCGGAACGCCTATACTGCCTTTTTCCGCCTTGACGGGAACATAGCTTTCCCCTTTTACAATACAATCGACAAGCGCTCCCAGTTGATCGCCGAGATAAACCGATATAATTGCGGGCGGCGCTTCGTTTGCACCCAATCTGTGATCGTTGCCGGCAGAAGCAACCGACGCACGCAAAATTCCCTGATAATCATCCACAGACTTAATAACCGCCGCAAGCACCAGTTTGAAAAGCGTATTATTCTCCGGCTCTTTACCTGGATTAAGGAGATTTAAGCCCGTATCGGTAGACATCGACCAATTGTTATGCTTGCCGCTGCCGTTTATCCCCTCAAAAGGCTTTTCGTGCAAAAGACAAACAAGCCCGTGCTTTTCGGCAACCTTTTTCATGATTTCCATAGTGAGCATATTGGCGTCGACCGAAATATTGCTCGTAGTGAATACCGGAGCCATTTCGTGTTGCGCGGGAGCCACCTCGTTATGCTTGGTTTTGGATAGAATCCCGTAACTCCACAGTTCGGCGTCCAAATCGCGCATGTATGCCGAAATTGCGGGTTTAAGCACACCGAAATAGTGATCTTCAAGCTCTTGCCCACGCGAAGCCGGTGCACCGAAAAGAGTCCTTCCGCATAAGCGCAAATCTTTTCTCCTTTCGTAGTCCTCTGCCGAAATAAGGAAATACTCCTGTTCCGGACCTACTGTAGTAGCAACCTTTTTGCACTCTATACCGAATAACTTCAATATTCTCTTTGCTTGTTTGTCGAGCGCCGACATGGATTTTAACAGCGGGGCTTTTTTATCAAGCGTTTCGCCGGTGTACGATACGAAAATAGACGGTATGTAAAGCGTTCCGTCTTTCACAAATGCGGGCGACGTCGGATCCCACGCCGTATAGCCGCGCGCCATATACGTTGCACGTGATCCACCAGACGGAAAACTCGACGCGTCGGGTTCGCCCACTATTAAATTTTTACCCGAAAATTTCATTATAACGTGATCGCTTTCGGGCTCTATGAAGCTGTCGTGCTTTTCGGCGGTAAACCCCGTAAGCGGCTGAAACCAATGCGTGAAATGTGTCGCGCCCTTCGATATTGCCCACTTTTTCATAGCGGAAGCTACAGAGCCCGCAATAGCAGTATCCAGTGGTTTACCTTCCTCTATGGTTGCGCGTAATGCTTTGTACGTCTCACTGGGCAAAGTATCCTTTTGCACCGCATCGTTAAAAACATTCTCTCCGAAATTTTCAGGTAATTTCATTTGTTTACTCCTTTCAAACTGTTTTTATTTTACGGTATTAAGTATAATCACACTATAATATAATGTCAATAAATAGGCATACACTTGAGATTTGTATATTTTAGTCTTTGATATAAGCTCACATTATATCATAAAAAATTGGAACAGCTTCTGCTATTCCAATTACATTGTTACCTTGACTTGTCCTTTTAGGTGCGTTCGATTGATATTTATTGTTTTTCATATTCTCCCTATGGAACGCAAACCTTCCGAAAAACTTTTACCTGTTCGGTTCTTTATTAAACGACTAATGTAATAAGTGTTATAGTTTTGTGTTGCGGCGAGCTCCGAAAGCGATGCGGTTTTAATATTTTTATCAAAGTAATCATTGAGCATAGTTTCGATAGCAATGTCGTATTTTTGCATATTGACTAGCTCTGTAAAAATAATCGTGAGATAGCTTTGAATAATCAAATCTTTGAATTGAGCATCACAAGATTGTTCTTGCAATAATTTCAATATTGCAAACTCCGCAGTTTCGGACACGTTTTCAAACGATATAGTTGTTTCGGAAAGTCTATCGCTTAAAATTTTGTTGCCTGTTTGCTTGAATAGACTAAACGGTATTACGAACTTTAATATAATGTCGGAGCGTTTACTTTTTTCTATCTTATGAATGGCGTTCGGACATATAAGCAGACATTGTCCTTTGGTCAAACAAAGTTTAGATCCGTCTTTGAATTGTTGTAAACACTTACCCCGATGGACATAAATAAGTTAATAAAATTTGTGACTATGAAAATACGGCACTTGACTTTCCGTATGTTTCTTAATATAAAACTCGTCGCTTTGTCTGACCGGAATAATCGGAAAATCGGTAATTCTTCCCGCTATAAAATCTTTAACAGATATGCACAGCAACTCCGCAGTATCTAAAATTTCCTTACCGTTAGCAAATTCTTTATCTATCGCCGCCGTCATAAGTTCTTCTATATTTGCTTGCTTGTTGTCGTCAGCTTCGTGCATATTAAGTATTGCCGAAAATGTATCGTTCATATTTGATATTACCACAATCGAGAGAGTTTTTCGAGTATCAAGAATTACGACAAATTAACTTTTCGATTTTAATTTGCGGCAGGCTTTCTTTTAATGCTCAACAGCTTGATAAAGTCATCGAACAATGAGGTATCCGTCGGTTCAAACATTATCCATTTCCCGTCGCGATAAGTATGCGCATTGTCGTATATTTCTCGAACTTCCCTTGAATAGTTTTCTTTCTCGGTTTCAAATTCAGACCGCTCGTCTTTTCCAAATACGATCATAAACCCCACGCAATTTTCTCTCGCATATAGTGCGCAAAGCGTTTTACCGCCACGACGATACTTGTATTCGTATTTCCACGCTTTGCCGCCCTTACCCCACAATCGATCCATATCGTAATGCTCGTCGATCAAAGCGCAAAGTTTATTCCATACTTCGTATAGAGATCTGCCTAACAATGCCGTCATTACTTCTGCGGAAGGTATCACGTCCAACATATTCAGTTCTCCATATCGTGGCTGCGATCGCTTTTGAGCATATCTATCGTTCTGCCGCCGATACCGAAATTTTTATCGGGCAGCTCTGTGATCGTAGTAGTAAAAAACTCTTGCGGAATATTCATAATTTCCGAAGATACTTCCGTCAAACGTTTAATAAGCAAAGTTTTTTGCTCGTCGGTCAGTTTTCCGCTTTCGATTTTGATATAAGGCATAATTTTGTTATCCTTCGGGTTTAATATTTTTCAAATTTGCATTGTTCGTATACGTGTTTTCCGATTACGGTAATTGCTTGTTTGGGGCAGTCGGAAAAGCAACGATAACACATTGTACACTTGCCGTTAAAACTTACTGCGCCGTTTTTGACTGCTATGTTGTTCATAGGACAAACCGACGCGCATAGTCCGCAAGCGACGCATTTTGCGGGATCGGTCTTTATGCCGTCGTAATACATTTTTGTCTTTTTTCGGAAATACAGTCTCTGCCCGAACAAACCCAATAGCCTGCTTGCAAAACTCAAACCGTTTTTAGGATATTTCCCCGATAACATTTGTTTTGCCGTGTAATTTATCTTTTCGTCGGCGTTTACGATTATTTTACGGTTCTCTTCGGGTCGTTTTTTAAGTAATTTGACGTCGCCTATACAATCGGGCATTTTTATATGCAAGCCGCCCGATATTTTCGCGCCGTACTTTTTGAAAAGTCTCGCCGCGCAACCCGCGCCGTCGCCGCTGAACAAACCCATTGTCGCTACAACGAAGATCTTTTTGTCTTTCCAAATCGCAGAGTTGTTTACGATAAAGTCATTAACGATTTTGGGCAGATAAGAATAATATACGGGATAAGCGAAAATAATCTCGTCGTAAGACCGTATAGCGTCGATTGCATTTTCGTTTTCGATAGAATACGACGGCGCATTTTCATCGAGCAATCGCAGTAAATATTCCGTGCAATGCTTTGTGTTGCCCGTGCCGCTGAAATATATTCCGACCATATAGCTTTCCTTACATTTTCGGCATAGCGGCATTATAAAATCCGAGTTTATGGAAGTCATACCAACCGCTTATTTGTTCGTCGCCCGCAACCGACAACGCTTTCAAAATTTCCCGCGCGAATTCAAGCGTTGCCGTTCCGTTCGCCGTAATAACATTATTGTCGGAAACGGCTTGTCTGTGTATAAAACATTGCTCGTTGGTATAAGCCGAGTACTGTTTTAATTCGTTAAAGTCGTTTGCCGTATGCTTTGCGCCGTTCAATGCGCCGACCGAGCCCAAAAACCTGCAAGCGTCGCAGATCGCGCCTAACACTTTGCCGTTCTTTATGCAATCGTCTATAAGCGGTTTAATTTGCATAGCGGTTTCATTGTTCCAAGACATACCGCCGATAAGTATCAAAGCGTCGTGATCCGACGGGACGCTTTGTAAATCATAGTCGGGCAAGCACTTGACGCCGCCGATAGAAGTAACGGCATTTTTCGTAAGCGATACCGTTTTGTTTTCAAACTTGCCTTGCCCAAGCATATTGACTGCGGACGAGATATAAGCGATCTCCCAATCCGCCCATTGTTCCAAAATAACATATAGAATTTTTTTCATTGCATATCTCCTATTATATTCCAAACGTTTCAAATTCACCGTCTATATAAATCGTGGTTTCGTTTGCGACGAAATGCAGCACGCAATATTCGGGGTCGTCTTTTCCGCCGTTCGGAAAATGTCTGCCGAGAAAATCGCTCCATTTATTGAACAGATCGTCTTTTACCGCCTTATCGGCTACGATTTCAATTTCGCCCGTAAGCGTTACGCTGTCGCCGCCGTTGTAAAACGTGACGCCTGCTTTTTCGTTACTTTTAAAATGTCTGACTTTTGTACCGCTTGTACCCGTTGAGAACCAAAACTCTTTTATGCCGTTTGATTTGAGCGGCATAAGCAAACAAATTCTCGGATAACCTTTTTCGGATACCGACGCAACGGAACAAACGTCGCATTTTCTTAAAAGTTCTTCGGCTTTCTCGATAAGATTTGCATTCACATTGCTTGCTACGTTATTCGATCTAAGATTATCCAATGCTTCGGAATTATTCGACGTTACCATACCGACAGTCCGGCAGCCGCTCATTGCCGAACAATCACCGCATGTTTCGACAGCTTTTCCCAACGCGCACTGTCTTATCGGGCAAAGGCTGTCGCAGTAAGGCGTTTTTGCTCCGTCCGCGCGGCACCCGTCGCAGTTGATCATTTCGGGCGTGATTTCCACGCCGTTCAATTCCGACCAAAGTTTTGCTACTTTTTCGCGCAAAACATTATCGTTGTCGAGCGTAGCCTTTCTCGCGTCGCATTTCTCGCAATCGAGCCCGCAATATCCGATTAGTTTTTTCATTGTTTATTTCTCCTATTTATAACCAAACCGCCCAATCGCCGTGATCGAACGTTCCCGCGCCGTGATGCAACTTGCCTTGCGCTTTCAGTTCACGGAAAGCATCTCTCATCCTAACCGCTATTTCGGGCTTTATATCCAATGAGTGATGAGCGGGAAACAGCCTTTCGGACGGCAATGCGGCTATCACTTCGAGCGAATGCAAATACGCTTCGGGATCTGTGGACGGATAATATGCAAACAACGTGCCCTTATACACCAAGTCGCCCGTAAATATGTAACCGCGTTCTTGTTCCCAAAAGCAAAGATGCCCGGGCGAGTGTCCCGGCGTATGCAAGACTTCGATTTTTCTATCGCCCAAATCGATAATTTCACCGCCGTTCAAAACAAGTGTCGGCGTTCCCCGAAACATCTCGTACTTGCTTACATCAAAGCCTTCGGGCAGATCGCAACGATCAATAACCATGTCGCGAACTGTCTTAATAGAAAGCGGAAACTTGCCGTTAAGCCATTCCGACTCGGCTTTGTGAGCGTAAAAATCGGGAAAGTATTTGTGTCCGCCTATGTGATCCCAATGAATATGAGTTGCTACCGCAGTAACAGGCTTATCGGTGAGTTGCGACACTATTTCGGCAATATTCGCGATCCCGAGTCCCGTATCTATCAAAAGGCAACGCTCGCGACCCATCAAAAGATAGCAATGCGTTTCTTCCCAATGGCGGTATTCGCTTATAGCATACGTATCGTCATCGATCTTGTCAATGGTAAACCAATCCTGTTCCTGATGCAAAACGATCCTTTTCATGACAGTATTATAGCACAAGGCACGCATATTTTCAAGCGATTTATTGTTAACACCTCCGTGTTCTGTTGTATCCTATGTCTGTAAACCGAACAAAAGAAGAACACTACCGTGAGTGAGTGATCGATCGGATAACAGCGGCATGAAATATTTTTGCGAGAAATGCAATATGCTCTCGCCCGACACGGAGTGTCGCAGGTGCGTGCGAAAAATCTGCGCGAAGTTACCTACGATGATTTTTGTTACTTCGTTACACTCGATCCGTTCCGTTACAATTTATTTGAAGCAAATCTCAAAGAACAAAATATTCCGATAGCGACGCTCGGCTCCGGAATAGCGTTTGCGCGCAGAACAAGCGCCGAACTTCATGTGTTCATCCCGTACGGCTGTTTCGACCGCGCGCGAAATATACGACGTTATATTCGGTACGGAAGAATGAACTACGGATATATCCCGAAAAAAGCGATATTCGCATCCGTCAAGTGCAAAACAAAAATCTCCGCGACCGTTTGACCGCGGAGATTTTTATATTATGTTCGTTTCATTATTTTATATCACGGCATTTTTGGCTATAAAGTACGGGTGCGTTTCGTGACCCGACAGCGTACGCCCGTCGAGAATGTTGACGAGCTTATCGGCTATTACGCAATTAAGACTGCTGTTGCGCCCGATCACGACGTCCTGAAATACTATCGAATTGGTTATCTTTGCGCCCTTTGCGATCTTTACGCCGCGGAACAGTATGGAGTTGCGCACCTCGCCTTCGATCACGCAACCGTCGGCGACAAGCGAATTGGACACCGTTCCCGAGCTCATGATCTTACACGGCGCGCTGTCGCGTACCTTTGTGTAAATGTTTGCGCCGTCGCGGTAAAACAATTCGTCGCGTATGGTCTTATTGAGCAATTCGAGCGAGTGCTTGTAATAATTGCTCAAACTGTCGATATTGGCAAAATATCCTTCGATCATGTACGAGAAAACTCTGTACTCTTTTGCACCGCGAACAAGCACGTCGTGCGAAAAACTGTTGTAATGCAGATCGTTGGAATTCTCCAACAAATTGAGCAAAAACTTACGGTTCATAACGAAAATATTGGCAAATACAATACGGTTGCCCGTTTCCTTGTCGGAATTGATGACCTTTATCACTCTGCCCGTTTCGTCCGTTTCCACTATCGTGCGCGGCTTCTTGTTTACGAGCTGTTTTTTGCGCGTAACTATCGTAATGTCGGCGTGATTATCTATGTGCGCCTGCACGATCGCGGCGAGATCGATATTGCAAACATTATCGCAATCGCTCATCACAACGTATTCCTCGTCGGAATGCCTGATAAACGGCATGATGTTCTTTATCGCGCCCATACGCGATTGATATAGGCTACTGTCGCCCGCGCCGTAAGGCGGAAGCATGATAAGCCCGCCGTTCTTGCGCGAAAGATCCCAGTGCTTGCCGTTCCCGACGTGATCCATCAACGATTGATAATTGGTCTTTGTTATGATCCCGACTTTGGTTATGCCGCTGTTTACCATGTTGGATAACGCAAAATCTATCAGCCTGTACCGTCCGCCGAACGGCACGGACGCCATCGAGCGCACTGCCGTCAATTCGCCTACGTCTTTATCGTGAAGATTACTGAATACTATACCTAATGTTTTCATGCTTTCGCGCCCCCGTAGTTTTCGACTATTTCGCCCGATTTGAGCTTTGCGCCCTTCGGAATGACCGAATTGCGTCCGATAAGCGTAATGTGATGCTTATCCGATAGGCTGTCGCCTATAACAACGTTGTCGCTAATAGTGACGTCCTCGTCTACCATACCGTAATTCATTTTAACATTTTTGCCTATGACCGAGCCGCGCATTATCACGCTGTTTTCGATCACCGCGCCCGCCGAAACGGTAACGCCTTCGCCGAGCACCGAATTGATGACCGTACCGTATATCTCGCAACCGGTGGTCATGACAGAATTAACGAACTGCCCGCTTTCGCCTATGTACGACGGCGGCAACGGCTCGTTGCGCGAATATACCTTAAACGACATATCGTCAAGCTCGAACGCGGGTTTATCTCCGAGCAAGTCCATGTTAGCTTCCCACAAACTGGTTATCGTGCCGACATCCTTCCAATAGCCGCTGAACGAATATGCGTACATGCCGCAACCCGCTTTGAGCATTTTGGGTATGATGTTTTTGCCGAAATCGTTTACGGACGACTTATCCGCCTCGTCGGCTATAAGTTCGCGTTTGAGAACATCCTTTTTGAATATATATACGCCCATGCTCGCATGATTGCTCTTGGGAGCTTTGGGCTTTTCATCGAACGACGTTATACGCATGTCCGCGCCGAAGTCCATTATTCCGAAACGGCTCGCTTCGTCTGCGGGAACGTCGAACACCGCGATAGTACAATCGGCGTCGTGCGCGATATGCTCCGCGAGCATCTTAGAATAGTCCATTTTGTAGATGTGATCGCCCGAAAGTATGAGCACATGTTCGGAATCGTATTGATCCAAGAAATGGATATTTTGGTAAATGGCGTTTGCCGTGCCTTTATACCACTCGCCGCCCGCTTTGGCTTGATAAGGCGACAGAGTGTGCACGCCGCCGTAGCTTCTGTCGAGATCCCACGGCTCGCCGTTGCCCAAATATTCATTTAAAATCAGCGGTTGATATTGTGTGAGTACGCCGACCGTATCTATGCCGGAATTGGTACAGTTGCTCAACGTAAAGTCGATTATCCTGTACTTCGCCCCGAACGATACCGCGGGTTTTGCCACGCTGTTTGTCAATGCGAAAAGTCTTGTGCCTTGTCCGCCCGCAAGCAACATAGCTATGCACTTTTTCTTTTTCATTTTTACTCCTTTATCATATATCTGATATTTCGGAACAAGGATCCCGCCCCTTTATTCCGATCTCATGACTATATTATAGATTATACCACACAATTCGGCATAATGCAATACTAATTCAAAAATTTATTGTTAAATATTTATCGAATAAAACACTTTTCCGTCGCCGAATTTTATGCTATACTATTTATGCTATACTATGTATATTGGAGTTTGCAGGCAATAAATACTCATAAGGACGGCATATGTTTTGGAATCCTTGGCACGGCTGTAAAAAATGCAGTCCCGGCTGCGCGAATTGTTATGTATATTATCTCGACGGAAAGCGCGACAAAGACCCGTCCGCCGTCGTCAGATCCAAGACGAGTTTTGACCTGCCGAAAAAACGCGACCGCTACGGCAACTATAAAATGCCGTCAGGCAAAGAGATCGCTACGTGCTTTACTTCGGATTTTTTCATTGAAGAAGCCGACGAATGGCGCGCAGACGCCTGGCAATGTATAAAAGCTCGTCCCGACGTCGAATTTTTGATATGCACAAAACGCATACACCGTTTTTGCGAATGCGTTCCGCCCGATTGGAGCGACGGTTACGACAATGTTGTCATCGCGGTCTCATGCGAGAATCAACAAAAAGCGGACGAGCGCTTACCGTTTTTGTTGTCCGCGCCGATAAAACGCAGATACATATTCGTCGCGCCTATTCTCGAATATGTCAAGCTCGACGAATATTTGAAAACAGGCAAGATCGATCAAGTGTCCGTCGGCGGCGAATCTTACGAAAACGCGCGCGTTTGCGATTTCGATTGGGTCAAACGCATAAAACGCGACTGCGACCGTTTCGGCGTAAAATTCGATTTTCACCAAACGGGATCAAACTTCGTAATGGACGGAAAGCATTACAGGATCAAGCACCGCGACGAATATGCGCAAGCAAAAAAAGGTATGCTTTATCTCGATACGCTCGATAAAAAATGAGCGCAAAGCATATGCTCGATGCGCTCGTTTTTTGTCTGTAAATATTTTATTACGATCTAAACGTTTATCTCGGGTTTAAACGGCGTATACTTTTCGCGCGCAAACAACGGATCGATATACTCGTCTATAAAATCGACTACCTGTTGCGGCGCGCGCCCGACAAAGTTTTCGGGACGCATTATGCCGTCGATAACGTCTTTTACTGCGGCAAACGCGGGGTCGGCTTTGATACGATCTATAAGATCGTTACGCTCGCCGCGCTCTTTGACGGCTTTTGCGCTCTCCATTGAGTGCCGTCTTATCGCCTCGTGCAGTTCTTGTCTGTTGCCGCCCGCCTTGACGCATTCCATGAGTATTTCTTCGGTAGCCATGAACGGCAATTCCTCGCCTATGCGCTTATTGATAACGTTTGGATACACGACCATATTGTCCGCGATATTGATATAAATGTTCAACACGCCGTCGAGCGCGAGAAACGCCTGCGGAATAGTCAATCGCTTGTTGGCGCTGTCGTCGAGCGTGCGCTCAAACCACTGCGTAGACGACGTAACGGTCTCGTTGAACGGCATGGACTCGACAAACCGCGCAAGCGCGCATATGCGCTCGCTTCGCATGGGATTGCGCTTATACGCCATAGCCGACGAGCCTATCTGCGATTTTTCAAACGGTTCTTCCACTTCCTTGAACGACTGCATAATACGCATGTCGTTTGCGAATTTATATGCGCTTTGCGCGATCTGCGACAACAACGACACGACCGAGTAATCGAATTTGCGCGTATACGTTTGACCGCTGACCGCAAACACATGCTTAAAGCCCATTTTTCGCACTACTTTTTCGTTGAGCTGTTTGACCTTTTCGTGATCGCCGTCGAACAAAGACAAAAAACTCGCTTGCGTGCCCGTAGTACCTTTTACGCCGCGAAGCTTATAGTTTTCCATCAAATGCAAAAGATCGCCGTAATCGAGATACAGATCGTACAACCACAGCGTGGCGCGCTTACCGAGCGTCGTGAGCTGTGCTGGCTGTAAATGCGTATAACCGAGCACGGGCAGATCCTTGTATTTAAGCGCGAACGCGCGCAGCTTGTCCATGACGGTGAGCATTTTTTGTCGCACTATTTTAAGCGCGTCGTATATTTGTATAAGCTCGGCATTGTCGGTAACATAACAGCTCGTCGCGCCCAAATGGATTATGGCGTTTGCCTTTTTCGCTTGCGCGCCGTATGCGTGCACGTGCGCCATAACGTCGTGCCTTACGATCTTCTCTTCCTTTTCGGCATACTCATAATCGATATCGTCGGCGTACTTTTTCATTTCCGCGATCTGCTCGTCGGTTATATTTAGCCCGAGCTCTTTTTCGCTTTCGGCGAGCGCTATCCACAGCTTGCGCCACAGTTTGAATTTATGATCGTCCGAAAACACTTCGGCAGTCTTTCTGTCCGCATAACGCGTGATAAGCGGATTTTCGTAAATGTCTTTCATTTCAATGACCTCTCGTAAAAAAATCGTTAGCGTTTGAGAATAAAATACCGTCGATATCGGCGTCGGGATATCCGAACGCTTTCAACCCGCGTTTCACGCTCTCGCTCAATTTATCGTAATCGTTTATGCACTCGGGGATATCCCGCGAACCGTAAAAATCGGTGCCGAACGCAAGATGCCGCGCCCCGTGCTTTTGCACAAACCCGTCTATTGTCGCGCACAATCCGTCGGCGTCCGTAATATCCGTAAACGCCGTTACGGTACACAGCCCGACGAGCCCGTCATGCGCGATCAGCTCGCGTATCTGACTGTCGTCGAGCGAGCGTTTATGCCCGTTAAAGCCCGTATGCGAACAAACTGCCGTTTGCACGCAGTCGAGCGCGGCGTAAAAGCTTTTTTTGTTCAAATGCGCCAGATCGAGCGTGCATCCGCTGCTCTCGATACGCTTTATCACTCGCACGCCCTTGTCGGTAAGCGTTCCGTCGTCGAGCGCGCCGCCCGCATAAGCGTTATCGCGATTCCACGTAAGCGAGCAGTACAGGTACTTGTCGAACTCGAAATTCTCGTAGCCGTCGCATTCCGCGGAAAAACCGATATCCTCTATCGCTATGCGCACTTGACGCGAAACGCCGAAAGATATAAGTTTGTCTGTAATGCGCCGCACGTTTTCGAGCGCACTATCGCCCATATCGCTCGTCCATATCGCCGCAGTGATGACGGCGTCGGCGTTTTTTGCGATGTAATCGCGATGATCCCGTTCGGGGATAGCAGTCGGAAAATCGTTATGCAGATCGAATATCATATTTTCTTATATGACTTTTCGCGGCAAACGGTTATTGTTCTTCTTCCTCGTCCAAAAGCGCGTTGGAAATTTGCATTATCGGGCGATACACGTTGGACTGCTCTATCGCGTCTATCTTCATGCCGCCGAATAGCAAAAAGTCTTCCGATACCGTTTTACACACTTTAACGAGTTTCTCGCGAGTTTTATCGCGTCCCGTGGAAAAATCGACGTATTTTTTGAGTGCGGGAGCACAGCAACAAGCGGCGTCGAACAGAAACTTTTGACAAAGATTATTCTCCTCGCCCGGAGTACCTTTCAACCAATTGAGCATTTTGACCGTTTTATCGAGATCGGAAGAGCGTCGTGTAGGGAAAGAGTGTCTACGACAGTGTA
>CANDGE010000041.1 GCA_947384195.1 uncultured Clostridia bacterium | reverse complement strand
GCCAAACATCTGAAATCTCATAGTGTAATACCTTGTTAATTTTCGTGATGTTAAATTGAAATTTAATTGCTATACCTTGCGTATAGGATGTCTTACGACGGTTTTAAGTTTTTCTACGGCGCACTTGCGCGGATCGCTTAAATATATCTCGTGATGATAACGGCTTTCGCTTATATCCAACGCATAGCCGTTTGCCGCCATATACTCGTGCATAAGAGCTACCGTTTTCGGCTCGTCGTCGTAAGAGCCGACGTGCATACATTGAACGCAAACGCCCTCGTCGTATGTCAAAAACTCCACCTTTGAAAAGTCCGCTTTTTTCTTGCTCGTCGCTTCCCGCACCGCCCAATCAAAATCGGCTTTCGTTACGAAATCAGGCAAACGAATAAAAGAAATAAAGTTAAACCCGCTCTTATTCGCATAATCTATCGTATCTGAGCCATCCTGCCACCAAAAACCTTCAAGCGGCGGAACAACGTATTCAAAATATCCGTCGATTTTGTGCGAACCTTTATAACTCATTTTGACGGTAAACGCTATTGCATATAAAAGCCCGATTGAATCTTTATACTCGCCGTTTTCGTCGTTGGGATCGCCTTTACCGCGCACCGCTATGTAATTCATTTTCGGAACGGTAACGATAGACGGCTTGTTTGTCGGCATATAGAATTCTTTGTATTCTTTTTTATAGTCAAATGCCATATTCATACTCCGCTAAATTACTGTTTATCGTACAGTCATTATAACATAATCGCAATAAAAATGCAAGTAGCGAATATTCAATCGATACTTGCTTTTATCTATGCAAAATATACCGCGATCGCCGCCGTGTGTTGCCAAAACTCTGTCCTAACAAACTCGCGCGCATCGTAACGTGCGATATAAGATTGACAATCGGCGTCGCGAAGTTTATAATTAACAGAGCGACATATTACGAGCGACAGCTTGTCGTGTCGGTAGAAAACTGTCGGTAGGGAAACGAGTTGGAAAAATACATAAAGATAAGCGGCATACAAAAACTGACGTTGTTGGATTATCCCGAACATATGGCGTGCACGCTGTTTGTTTCGGGTTGCAACTTCAAATGCCCGTTTTGCCATAACAGCGAGCTGTTGCGCGGCGACGTAGAATTTTACGACGAACGCGAGATATTCGAGTTTTTGAAAAAGCGTTCGGGCGTGCTCGAGGGCGTGTGCGTTACGGGCGGCGAGCCGACGGTATATACCGATCTCGACAGGTTATTGCGTGAGATCAAATCGCTCGGATTTCTTGTAAAGCTCGATACCAACGGATATTTGCCCGATCGATTGCGCGCATTGATCGACGACGGATTGTTGGACTATATAGCAATGGACATAAAAAACTCGCCCGAGCGTTATGCCGAATCAGTCGGGCTCGATCCTATGCGGTTCGACATCGAACCGATACGCGAAAGCATTTCGCTCATTATGGGATCGGGGCCGGATTACGAATTTCGCACGACGGTGGCAACCGAACTGTTTGACGAATCGAGCATAGCGGGCGCGGCGCGAATGATAGTCGGGGCAAAAAAGTATTTTTTGCAGGCGTTTGTCATGCGCGATACCGTCCCGTCGAAAACGCTGACTCCGCCGTCGCAACTCGTTTTGTCGCGATACCTGGACGTCGTGCGCGAGTATGTGCCGACCGCAAGAATTCGCGGAACGTGATGCGTCAAAAACTCAGTGGCGGCACAAAGCCGAGCATGCTTAAAACCGCGCGACGCAGACGGCGAGCTCAAAGCGCAGAAAGTAAAATCGTTATAGCCGTGATGCGGAAAACGGATCTATACACAAATTTTACGTTACGAAAATACGGTCGTCGAGCTGTGCGATAGGGAGAGATCGGCAATTATGGATCATTTGTTTTTTGATATAGAGTGTGCCGACGGGCATAATATATGTTCGTTTGGGTATGTTATCACCGACGAAAGCTTTAACATCATCGACGAAAAGGATATATTGATCGATCCCGAGTGCGAATTCAAACTCGGGCGATCGGGCTTCGACGCGCGGATACATTTATCGTATCCGCCGAGCGAATTCCGCAAACACCCGTCGTTTTTCGCGCAATATAAGGATATCGCCGCGTTATTGACCGCGCCAAATCGCAAACTGTGGGGTCATGCGGTCGCGGCGGACGTCGAATATTTGGATAAGGCTTGCGAAAGATACGGCAAGAAACGTTTTGACATAACCGTCTGCGACACGCAACGCATTTATGCGGAATTCAAATCAAACAAGCAAACGACCAAACTCGAAAAGATAATGGAAGAATGCGAGATAGATATTTCGGATTTGACGGCTCACAACAGTCGCGACGACGCAAAAATGTCCATGTTTACGGTAAAATACATTTGTCAAAAAAGCGGTATAATCATAAACACGCTTATTGCCGAGCACGCGGACGCTGTCGTCGACAGGGCGCTAATGGAAAAAGCATATCGTCACAGGCAAATCAAAAAGATAATTGAGCACGGACAACGCAAATATCATCGCGATTATAAAAAATGGCAGTCGGTGTATATCGCCGACGTCGTCGATAAATTGGATGTTTCGGCCGCCGAAAACGTGATAAATACGATATTCGATAACTGCTATGCGTTTGAATTGCGGATCGACAAATGCGATTATTATGTGACCGACGACGATTGCGTCGATAACGAAACAAACGGACAAGCCCGAACCGCAAACTATAAGACGATCACATATAAAGAATTGTCCGAAATGTTGCGCGTAAACATCGATCGGCACGGAAATATAAGCAGAGAAACATTCGGCGGCGGCTCATCGTTCGGCGAATTGCTCGAAAAAGCACTGAACTCGAAAAAGAAAGCACAATAAAGCGCAATTCCAATAGTGAATGAAAAAACGCATAACTATTAAAAACTGTCGAACAATTTACCGTAATTCCCATATTGAAAAATAGGTAAGCCGCAGGCAACCGAGAATCGGGCGTGCTATGAAGTCGCGCCTTTTTTGATATTTATATTGCGCGGACGAACAAGACTACTTGTAGTCAAGTGAGATCATATAGACATGTTTTATATCCCCCGCAAAATTCGATCGGTTGCGTTCTTTCGTTTCTTGTGTTATAATGACTGTACGATAAACAGTAATTTGTAGTAATGAAAAGGAGAATGAATATGGAAGTGAGTTATACAAAAATCAATTTGAATGAGTGGAGCAGAGGAAAGCTATTTAAGAGCTACATTGACAATATGCGTATTGTTATGAGCTTAACTGTGGATATTGATGTGACAAATCTAATAGAATTTTCAAAGAGAAATAATCTAAAATTTTATCCGTCTATGATATGGATTGTATCAAAAGTTGTTAATACACATGATGAGTTCAAATATAGCTGGAACAATACTGGTGATCTAATAAAATGGAATTTTATTAGTCCATCATATACAGAATTTCATAAAGAAGATGAAAATTTCACAAAATTAGTCACGGAATTTTCTGATGATATATTTGAATTTTTTAAGCGTTTCATGGTTGACAAATTAAAACATGAAGCGGATCGTGCTTTTGTGGAAAACCAGCCCTTGAACTTTTTTGATGTATCTTGTTTACCATGGGTAAAATACAGCCACTTTGATCTTCATGTTTTTGATGAGGGTAAATTTCTTGCACCGGTCATTACTTGGGGAAAATATGAAATGTCACACGGCAGGTACATGATGCCGCTTACTATGAACATTCATCATGCTGTGGCAGATGGATTTCATTTGTGTAGATTTTTTAATGAGGTACAAGAACTGATAAATACGCTTGGCGGAGATAATAAAGATGTAATGAACCGACAGTAAATGAGCAAGATCCTAATGCAAAAGGATTTTATGAATGTACGGGATTTAAAACTTATAAAAGAACATAATCAGATGAACAAGGAAACCCTTATCCAACTTTATATATGAGATCAGAAAAATAAATTTCGATTTTTCGCTCTAAGCTAAAAAAGTATTAGCACACTGTTCTTCGTGAATGAAGTACAGCGCGCTTTTTTTGTCCGCGAAAATTTTCTATACCTTACAATCTTTTTAAAAATTGTGCCCCGTCATCGACATCTACCCTACTCTCGACCGATTTTATTTTTTCCGCTTCTCGGTTTCTCTAATTAGGTCTATCGATGCGTTCTATCTCGAATGTTCTGTTGTGAGTTTCGCGTTTGATCATTTCATGGTTTGTACATCATGTTAAAAAATCTCGATTTACTAAACCGTCGGTTTAGTTACACGGTAAGGTATCCGAAGTTTTACGTCGATCCGTAAAAATTTCGTCTGACGCCGCCGAGATAATTGCAAGCCGCGACGTTTTTTTCGCTTATTAAAATTATACGTCCGGATCGGTGAAACATCGATCTTTGATTTCGTCTATCGTCCCGACTTTTATTCTCGCCGTTTCGATTAACTCATAATAAATAGAACAAAACGCCGAGCGAGCATATCACCTATCGCTTTATTTATTCGGATCGACGTTTAACGAAATTTCCCGACTCTCAGATCCGCTCTCGTTGATCCGCCAATATAGTTGCATTTCACTCGGCATTGCCGAATCGCGATCGATCTTTAATTGTAAGTCCGAACGCTTACATTTTTCTGTTTTTCTCGTTCCGCGCTTTTTGCTTCCGCAAAAAAAGCGGCTCTAAGTATTTTATTAAAAATCATGATTTACTAAACCGTCGGTTTAGTCATACGGTAGTGTATCCGAACATTCCGCTTTTCAGTGTAAAATTTCGTATAAAAACGCCTATTTTTATGGTTTTATACCCGTATTTCAGGCTATTGCTTTTTATCGACAACAAAAAAGCGCTGTCTTATTGACAACGCTTTTTCGACGGCGAATTTGTTTTATCTGTACGCGCCTATCTCGCGCTCGGCGGTGCGGGATATGTCGCGGTCTTTGATGACCTGTTTCTTTTCGTAGTTCTTTTTGCCTTTTGCCAAGGCGATCTCCACCTTGACAAACCTTCCTTTCATATACATTTTTACGGGGACTATCGTAAAGCCTTTTTCCTCCGCTTTTGCGGCAAGTCGTGCGATCTGTGTTTTGTGGAGCAGCAGTCGACGCGATCTTGTAGGGTCCGGCGGGAATGCGCCCACCTTGCCGTACGGCGAAATACGGCAATTTTTCAGTTCGAGACTGCCGTTTTCGAGATGACAAAAGCTGTCGCGCAACGATACGTCGCCCATTTTGACCGATTTTACTTCCGATCCTTCGAGCGAAATACCGGCCTCGAACGTTTCCACAAAGAAGTAATCGAAGCTCGCTTTTTTATTGACGGCGACAGTTTTATCCGTTTTTACCGCCGCCGCTTTTTTTGTTTTGCGTTCCGTCTTGCTTTTCATTATCTATTTACCTACACAAAAGCGTTGAAATACCGACGAAATGACTTTCTCGTCGGCGTTTTCGCCATGAAGCGACGTTATAGCCGAATATGCGTCATACAACAGCGCCGCTACGATCTCCAAGCATTCGGCTTTACCGCGTTCGTTTTTAGCCGCCGTTAAGCTTTCGTAGCACTTCACCGCGCATGCGAATTGTCTGTGATTACACAGCGCGCCGTGCTCCTTAGGGCATAGATCGTACAATTTTTGTTTGAGCGCGGTAATATTTTTGCCGGATTTGGCGCTTATCATAAGCTTTCCTTCATATTCCGCGGCTTTATGATCGATCCCAACGTCGTTTATGTCGTCGCATTTGTTTATTATCACCGCGCTTATTCCGTCGATCTCGGGCGGAATACTGCTCTTATTTTCTTTCGTAACGACGTATAATACCGCATCGGCGGCTTTCGCGGCGGCTTTCGCTCGCTCTATTCCTATCTTTTCTACTTCGTCGTCAGTATTTTCGTTTAATCCCGCCGTATCGATCACAACGAACTTTTTTCCGTTATATACGTATTCGCCGTCTATTGTGTCGCGAGTTGTGCCAGCAATTTCGGTCACGATCGCCCTATCGCTCTCCGTTAATGCGTTCAATAGCGTTGATTTACCCACGTTGGGCTCGCCTATGATCGCTATTTTAAACCCGTCGTTTATTATTTTTCCGCCGTCAAACGCCGATATTTCCTTTTCGAGTCGTTCCGCCGCGACGTCTATCGAATCGAAAACGTCGTTTATTATAGTATTGTCTATATCTTCGCCTTCGAGCTCGTCGCCGTAATGCAACACCGCCTCGACCGTGCTCAACGCCTTGTTAAGCTCGGCTTCGGTCGTTTCGAGCGCTTTAAACTGCCCGTCGAACCTTGCATTGCCGTAAACGAGCTGTTCCGTCGTCTGCGCGTCTATTATATCCGCCAACGCCTCGCACTTCATAAGATCTATCTTTCCGTTCAAAAATGCGCGTTTGGTAAATTCCCCGCGCTCGGCTAACCGTATTCCGTCGTCCGTCAACGTCTTTATTATCCCGTCGCATATCGCCGTGTTTCCGTGCGGATACAATTCTACGGTGTCCTCGCCCGTGTAGGAATGCGGGTTTTTAAAGAACACAGCCATCAAATGCTCGGTAAAACCCGACGCTTTAAACGTGTTATACCGTAGTTCGCCGTTTTTCAGCTCGCGTTCGAGATGTTTTTCTATCTTTTTTTTGCATCCGTCGCCGCTTATTCTAATGACCGCGACAGCCGACTTGCCGTACGGGCTCGCCAACGCCGTTATTATATCGTTACTTTTGTTCATATTGTTCACATCTTATCTACTTTTTGTCTAAAACCGTTGCTTTTTTGCTGGTATTTTTTTCTTGAGTTTTTCCGATCATTTTGTCGATGTTTATTTCTCGTCCGTTATACACAGTCGGTTGTTCAGCGATCTATAATGTTGTGTACATACATTTTTTTATACCTTTTCTCTCTTATTGCGCTTTTTGCCGTGCTTAACACCATATATTGTTTATCTTTGATGTTGTGCACAATTATACACACTCTACTTATTTATATATTATCTAAAATAAATATATTAAACACAACACTATGCAAGCTTGCGATATACGAATATTCGCCTTTTAATGTCGGTTTCGGGCAAAACGTAATCGTTTATATCTATTAACTCGGTTTTTGTCTTTTTAACGGTTTCGGTTTTGGCGCATTCGTCGTTTTGCGTTTTGTAAAGGAGTATTTTTCCGCCGGAACGCGCGAGCGGCGCGCAATGTTTTAGTACTTTATCGGTATCGGCGACCGCCCGAGCGCATACAGTGTCGAATAATATGTCTTTTTTTGCTAAATCTTCCGATCGCGCATGTATACCGCTGACGTTTTTTATGCCAAGTTCGGAATTGCAAAGCTTGATGAGCGATAGTTTTTTTCCGACGCCGTCAATACCGGTGATGTCGAGCTTTGTGACAATTGCGAGCGGTATACTCGGAAAGCCGCCGCCGCAGCCGACGTCACAGCACGTACCGTCGAACGATCTGTAAGGAAAAACGCTGTCCAAGTAGTGTTTGATGTAGATGTCGTCGAAGCTTTTAAGCGAAGAAATGTTAATTACCGAGTTTACATTTAAATAAAGCTCGGTAAGTGCATCGAATGTTTCGGTAATACAGTCGTCAAAGCCGTTTTCCGAAAGAAATCGTTTTAAAACGTTGCGACCGAAAGATGATCGTAGCAGGTTGAGCTGTGTGGGATCCATTATTTTTTGTTTCCGTCGTTGATATACAGTATGCCGAGCGTGCTTTTACCGCAATGGCTTGTTATGGTTGAGCCGGCAATTGTTTCTATGATGTTGTCGGGAGCAAAACCGAACGAGATCAGCTTGTTACGAACGGCGTCGACGGCGGTCTTATCGGCATGGGTATGCGTTATGAAAACTCGGGTCATGTCGGGACGGTCGTATTTTTCGAGCGTGTAGTCGACGTATTTTATTATGTTCTTGTTGAAATTGCCTAAAAACTTGCGCGCGACCGTTATATTTCCGTCGAGCAACTGTAATGTCGGTTTTATCGAAAACGCTTTTCCGAAAAACGCCGAAAGCCCGCTGCACCTGCCGCCTTTATATAAAAATTCGAGCGTGTTTATCATGAACGATGCTTGAACTTCTTTTTTTCGCGCTTCGAGCGTTGCGGCGATGTGTTTTGCGTCCAGACCGCTGTCGCGCATGTCGGCCGCGGCGAGTGCGAGCAAGCCCGTTCCCGACGACAAGGATCTTCCGTCGACAACATAAACGTTTTTCAGCCGCGCCGCCGCTTGCGACGCATGATCGTATGTAGCCGATATCTGCGACGAGATCGCAATGTGCACTACGGATAGACCATTATCCGTAAAAGTCTTGAAAAATTCGTAGAAATCTTCTATCGACCGTGCCGCGGTCTTGGGTAAAGTATGTGTTTTGTCGTAGTGATCGAAAATTTTGAGCGGATCGATGTCTACGTCGTCCAAATATTGATCGTCGCCGAGCATCACGTACAGCGGAAATTCGCCAATGTCACGCGTTTTAAACAGCTCGTTGAGATCGGATGCGCTGTCGGTTGTGATCTTTACGTTGTTTTGCATGGTTTTTCCTTATAAAAATATATTTTAGAGTATCAAAAGAACTTTCGCTTTGACGCTCGATAGCGAATACGCGCCGTAATATCGGCTGTCGCGCGATACGTTGCGATTGTCGCCCAAAAAGTAAATGCTGTCGTCGGGAACGGTTATTATAAAGCTTTGAAGCGTCGGCATGGACGTAAAAACGTCGAGAGTTTCGAGATTGGCGATGTGATTGACAAGCTTTATCACATTGCCGTTTTTATCGATAAATACGTTGTGGCTCGGATTTTTATCGTCGGGGAGCATTTGTTCTTTAATGTACGGCTCATCGAGCTTGATAAAGTTTGTTTCGCCGTTTTTGCAAATGTACAGGTCGACGGTCTTGTTGTCGGCGGAACGCATGTACAAAAGCCTATCGCCTTGTACGCCTATTATGCGTTTGATAACTATATGTTCTTCTTCGCCGTTCGTCGCAGTGTCGATAATGGCTATATCGCCGCGGTCGAGCGTAAAAGTTCTGCGTTGAACAAGGCAGTAATGCCCGTCAAACACCGTATTTTCCATGCTGTCGCCTTTGACGGGGATAAAATAGCACCAATAAAAGAATAGGATCACGGCGATAAGCACCGCGCAAGTCAAGCACAACGATACGGTCAGTGCTTTATTTTTGGGCGAAAACAGACGATCGCCCGAGTTTATCTCGTTTTGCATGTCAGATCCACAGCACCGAACCTATGATAAATTGCTCGTCCGATTCTAATTCCAACGCTACTATTTGCGACCAGTCGGGCAAAGCACCGCCGACGCTTTTGAAATTACCGTGCGAAAGCGAAAATTTATGCCAATCGTCGGAATTCGTTATTTCCGCTAGGCATGAATAAACGTTTATATTGTCGCTTACTTTGATAGTCAATGTTTGCGGTTTTCCGGACGCCATTATTTGCAAAATCGTGTCGGCAGGGACTTTAAACAGCGGATCGCCCGGCTTGAACGTCAGCATGGAATTTTTGTCGCACGTAACGCCGTCTATTCCGTAAGGACCTTGTATAAGGCTTATTTTTCCGCCTATACGCGACGTCCAACAATCTTTGCCCATACTTCCGTCGTATATCTTGCGGTGCGGCACGCCGCCGCGTGCGTGTATATTGAGCGTTTTCGGTAGGACGGTTATCAACGGCGTCGACTGTATTTCGCCGTCTTCGCTTATGAGATTGGCAAACGCAAACAACGGTTTGTCGTCGTTACAAACATTGATCTGCGCCATGAACTTGCCGTCGCCCAACCCGATAGACGGTATGTCCATCCAGTTTCGGAACGGCGCGTTTTCCACGCAAAACGATAAATACAGCTTTAATTTGCTGTTTTCGACAATTATATCGTCGACAGTATTTATATTTAAATAAAGACTTCCGTCCGAGTTGGTCGCTTCTATGTGCGGGCGCGGGGGAAGATCGGAATTTTCGATAATGCTCGTGAAAAATTTATCCAGATCGGGGCACAAAGAAACAATACCGGGTGCAAAAGCGCGTTCGAGAATGCGGAATTGCTTTAACGATTGCGTGTTTTCGGCAAGGTCGGACATGTTGTCGAGCGAGCCGTCCGCATCGTTGGTAGCGATAGCCATAAACATGGGGATCTTACTTATCTTGGCATACGCATAATTATCGATCGAAGCGCGGTAATTGATTATGGCGTTACCCTCGCCTATGACGTTCGGAATGATGTTTAAAAGTGTCGCACATGCGGCGGGACCGTCGTCAAACGCCGAAAGCTTATATACCGTACTTCCGCCGAGCCCGACGCCCAATGCGAATATCGGCATATTTTCGTACTGCTGTTTCAAAAAATAGATCGCGCGTCGTGCGATACAAGTCCAAATGTACCAACGACTGTATTTTTCGTCGGCGGCTACGTCGAACCGATCGAGCCCGTAGCTGTTGCAATCGTCCAACGAATGCGGATAAAGCGTATATCGCGCCGTATCGTCGGTTTTGCCCAAATAATCGAGCGTTGCGACGGTGTAACCGAGGTCGTACATCGTCGCGCCTATCTCGTCGGAAAAGTCCTTTTGCGAGTCCTTTAAGTATAAGACGATACCCTTAGCCTGCGGATTTTCGGCGATTCTTGCGAAAGCGCGAACGCGCCCGTCCACGGTAGTATAGCCGTCGAAGTAATACTCCTTGACAGTAATACCGTTTTCGGTTTTTTGGGAAAGTGCCGACGTATTAAGCGGTAACGTTGTTACGTCGTACTCCTTCCATAAAGTTATCGGACTTGTTATATCCAATATCCCGTGCTCCCGTCGCGTAAATTTTATACATTATATAACATCGCGCGGTATTTGTCAAGCATTAGCTTTGCCGATAAAAATTGCTTGTTTTGCCAAAAAATCGATAAAATCCCGAAATTACGTTACAAAACGACCGAATTCGACTTAAAATACGGTCGCGCTTATACGGCGGTATTTGTTTTGCTTGACAAAAAATTTTCGGACGGCTATAATTGATAAAAAAAGACGGAGAGTAATCATGACACCCATAAGAAAAGGCGGCTTGGGTCGCGGGCTGGGCGCACTGCTCAGCGATATCGAAGAAGAATCGGTCATCAACTCGGCGGATACGTCGGAAATGCTGCTATCCAATATCGAGCCAAATATCGATCAGCCGCGTAAGCAGTTTGACGACGAAGCGCTCGCCGCGCTTATACAAAGCATTAAAAAGCACGGCGTCATAACGCCGCTTATAGTTACTCCGCGCCCCGACGGGAAGTATATGATAATCGCCGGCGAACGCCGTTACCGCGCCGCTACCGCCGCAGGACTTGTATCCGTGCCCGTTTGCGTTCGCGAATGTACGCCTGTACAAATAGACGAGCTGTCGCTTATAGAAAATATCCAACGCGAAGACCTAAACCCTATGGAAGTGGCGCGAGCCATTAAAAAATTAATGGATGATTACGGCTATACGCAGGAAAACGCCGCCGAACGCATAGGCAAAGCCCGCCCCACCGTCGCTAACCTGTTGCGATTGATGGAGCTCAGCGAGCCCGTGCAAAAGCTTGTGGAAAGCGGCAGATTATCGGCGGGCCATGCGCGATGCTTGGTGGTCGTTGCCGACCCCGCGCTCCAATTCGAGCTCGCGGAAAAAGGCAAAGACGATAAAATGAGCGTGCGCGAGTTTGAAAAGTTCGTAAAAGCGGCGATCAGCCCCAAAAAGAAGGTCGAACCCGTCAAACAAAGCCTTGAATTAAAGGACATGGTCGTGCGTATGCAACGCACTTTCGGCACAAAGGTGTCTTTGCTCGGTAACGACAACAAAGGGCGCATATTCATTGATTACTATACAGCCGACGATCTGGGACGTTTGGAAAGCATGCTGGCTTTTTTGGAAACAAATTACAAAAACTGATGTTTCACGTGGAACATTGCGCAAAAGACTAAACGTATATTGTTCCACGTGAAACATTCGGAAATAACGCAATGATCGATGTTCCACGTGGAACATATGTAAATATCCGACCGCTGTGTAACGGTCGGATATTTTTTGCCTTAGCTTTCTTTTTTTCTTGCAAGATCGATATTGTCTTGCTTGCGGTTGCGCAGGGCTTTCACGGGGTGTTCGGCTACCGTAAAGCGGTAATCTTCGCCGAATTCGTTGATATAGCTGTCTATGACCTTGTGACTGGCCACCGACGTGGGATTTTTATTGACCGCATTATTATAACGGAAGTATTCGTAATCGTCGGGAACGTTGGAAAGATCGGTGTATTCTTCGAGCACAGCCGTATTATTGACGGTGTTTTTAAGGATATTGCGGATATAGTGCTTATTCTTTTCGCAGTTGTCGTTAAATGTGAGCAGCGCGGGGAATTCCGCATTGGGAATAACTTGCGCCCATTCCTTGCCCTCGTACTTTTTGAGCAGTTCCGCGGCGTAATGAAGGTGTGCAAGCTCTTGTTCGTAGTGCGAAGTCCATATTTTTTTGGCGACGTCGTTTGTTTCTTCGTTCATTGCGGAGTAGTACAGGTAGCATTCGCAGTACTCGTGCATGAGCAGGCATTCCAACCAGGTTGCGGACGCATCCATCAGCGATTCGTATTGCGTAACGTGTTGTTCTTCCACCATGGCGATTTCAAGGAACAGCTTGCGGCCGAGATCGGACGTCGGATAGAACGTGCCGAGATTCATATAGAAATTCATGGTTTGTTGTTCGGCGGCGGTGATTATCATGGTGTGCAACTTGGTGGCGAGCGGCGCGTCGCATGTGATCGAGCGGCGAACATCGTCAAACGGGTGTCTGTGTTCGGATATGGTCGGACGACCCGGCATAATCTCGGTGTAGCTGCCGACGAGCTTTTCGCCCGAAATGCCCTGTTCCATTTCCAACAGATCGCTGAAACGGTATAAATGATCGAAGTCCTCGAGCAAAGCAAAGTCGAGCGCGGCTTTGACATACTTGTTTTTTTCGGTCTGTGCGAGCACCGCCGTAAGGTCGACTGCGAGCTGTTCGTACGAGATAGTGGTTTCGAGCGCGGTTTCGTCTTTGGGTTTAAAGAACGAAATGCGTTTTTGTTGTTGCTGTTCGAGCTTGCGCAAAAAGCCTATGTCGCGACGCAGGTTGTTGTCGGTCGTGTGTCTTGCGAGCTGGTGCATGAACCAAGCTTCTTCAAACTCGGCTCCGTTGAGCAAGATAGTGCGCACTTTTGTGTAAGCGTCGGCATCGTGCTTGTCGTATGCCGTCGGATAAAGTTTGCGCCAGTCGGCGACGCACTTTTCGATCTTACACGGTTTTTCGTTAAACGGATTCAAAATCAAACCTCCTTGCATGTCGTCGATCGGTTATGCAAAAAAGCGGAGCACGCCGTCGACGGCTGTTATCGGTAAGTATGGACATTTTATATAGACTTTAAACCGATCGTAAAACGGTTGCAATTTGTATCGGCTTGCGGTAAAATATTTGTATGAGACCGCTTAACAAAAAACGCGCGACAACGCTTTACGAAATGCGTATGAGCCGAAAATATATTATTGTAACGGTTGTTTGTTATATTATAGCCGCTGTTATTTGGTACGCGATCGCGGCGATCGCGCCTTATACCGCGCATGTTTCCGTAAACGCCGCCGACCGTGCGCGCGTATCGCGCCAAGCGTTATCGGCTACCGCAGACATGATATCCGCAGACGAATCGACCAAGGAACGCGCATTGCTCATGCCGTCCGGCGAGCAGTCGTTTTGCCGCAGGCTGAGATCGGTCGACGACGCGAAAGAAACGATCGATTATATGATCTACGACAGCTACGAGCAAGATTATTCTTATTACTTTTACGCCGCATTGCTCGACGCCGCCGACCGCGGAGTCAAGGTGCGTATAGTCGTCGACGGTAAACTCGGCAAGCTGAGCGGCTCGCTCGATACGCTCGGAAGGCTTTTACAAAATCATAACAATATAGAGTTTTATTATTTCAACATGATAAATCTGCTCGATCCGTCGGGGTTGTTGGTGCTTTTGCACGATAAAGTAATGCTTGTAGACGGGCAAATTGCCATTGTGGGCGGCGTAAATATGGGTACGGGCGCGTTCTTGGGCAATTACGACATGGAGATAATGATAAGCAACGGCGCCGAAAACGGCTGTTGCGGCGCGATGGCGCGGTATTTCGATGGTCTTATAGCAAATGAGCTGACTGCGCGTATCGTGTCGGATTTTGTCGATTTGGCGGCCAAAACGCGATATATAGACGCATATAGGGAGTTTTACGGGCGAAGCGAGCTCGCGACCGCCGAGATCGACTATAAAACGCAAGGCGTGGCGGTCGATAAGGCGACGTTTTTGACAAATGAAGTGTCCGCGGACAAAAAATCGCCGATAATATTGCAGGCGGTATATAATTTGACTGAAAATTCGCAGAAAGCAACGTTCGTTACGCCGTATGCGCTGTTGGAAAACGATAAAAAACGCGAAATAAAACGCTTGGCGGCGAGCTGTTCGGACTTTACGCTCGTCACCAATTCGCTGTATAACACCCGAAACGTTGCGTATGCCGACTATTATTACACGCGAAAAGCATACATCGACGACGATATCCGATTGCTCGAATATCAAGCCTACGATCAATTACATGCAAAAATGTTCACGTTCGACGGGCGATACAGCATTATAGGCTCGTTCAATCTCGACGAACGCAGTGCGCACATCGATACCGAAAGCGTCGTTGTGATCGATTCGCCCGCTTTTACTGCGATCGTCGACGAATATATAGAAAAAACTTTTATCGCAAACAGCCTGCAAGTGGGAAAGAATAATGAATATTTGCCGTCCGACGCTGTCGCTTCGCACGACGTCCCTGCGTCGAAACGCTTCAAATATATGTTGTACGGGGCGCTCGGGATAGTTCGCTGTTTGATCTGACAACGTCATATACGGGCGCGGAGCGAGAACTCTATATACCGTATAAGTCTGTGCGAGATCTCTGTTCGCCGCATAAACTTGTTTACGTTAACAACCAAAACCGTTAAATAAAGTCGCGTTCGTCGGGCGCGACTTTTTGCTTGAAAAATTCGGCGCGATCGTATGATAGGACGATGTGTAGTTATAAAATATAAACAGAACCGCCGAAACATGCGTTTTGCACGACGATCCGACGCGAAATTTTTCGGAAGAAAAGAAATTTTCGGATACCCTACCGTAATGCTAAACTCACGGTTTAGTAAATCAAGATTTTTCGGAAATTGTTTGACGGCGACAAAATGCCCGCCGAGTTTATAAAAAGCGTGGATCGAGATAAATCGTCGGTGCGGCGGGATCGCGTACTTGACAAAGCTCGCAACGTTTAGTATAATGTTAAAGAGGTAATGATCATGTTTATGTTTATTTGCAATGCGTTCAACGATCCCGGCGATCCGTGGTATTACGTGATCGGAGTGCTGTTTTTGGTGTTGGTATTCGGCGCGCTGGCGGTGTACTTGTATTTCTCCAAAAAGAAAGAAACGAAAAACAAAGAAACGACCGAACAATCGACGCCCGAGAACGGCGACGGCGGAGAGAGCGGCGGCGATATGACGGTTGCCGACGATAAAACCGTTGACAAAACCGAACAAACCGAAAAATCTGAATAATAATAAAGCGACAGTCAACTCACTTCGTAAAACGGAGTGAGTTTTATTTTGCGGAAATTTACAAAATTGCGAAATTTACGAAAAATAACGATGCGGTCAGGCGAAATTTATCAAGAACGATCGGAACTTTCGGATACCCTACCGTATGACTAAACCGACGGTTTAGTAAATCAAGATTTTTTAGCAAATTCGTAAATGCGTATGTATGGCGAGCGAGCCGAACGAACATCGGCGCAGGGGGCAAAATCGATTTTTGTGCGATCTGAGCGCGCATCGTTTTATTTGGCGATTTGAACGTTTTCGATCGAGTGCGGTTTAGCTTTTTCTCATGAAGCCGTA
>CANDGE010000040.1 GCA_947384195.1 uncultured Clostridia bacterium | reverse complement strand
TGAAAGGAAAGAGTACGTTGCTAATATTCGAGCGGCACGCAGAATTAAAATACAAGTACGGAAGTAGACATTTTTGATGTAGGGAATATTATGTAAGCACTTTTAGAGAACAATGCAAAGCCTTGCCGTCAAACAATCTTACAAGAATATGAGGTGACAAAATGGAACAAGAAAAACAAAAAGCCGGATTGTATATGTGGCTTTTCCAAGAAGACGAACGCAACGGCGAATCTCTGGCAATAGACAACCAAAGTATTTATTACTCCCGTCTTTGCGTCGTCTAAAAGTCTTTGCACTTGCGGTCGATCGAATGTCGTCCCCGACACTCCGTCGTCTATGTATTCGCATGAATCTCAAGCCCGTGTCCTTCGGCATACTTACGGAGTAGTGAAAGACCTATCTCGTTTCGGTCGTAATTACATAGAAGTCGGACAATATCTTGATTATGTGTTTCCGGCGTTCGGGATTAGATTCATAGCTATACAAGACAATGTAGGCACATCTAACCGAGAAAGTAACGCTATGGAAATGATGCCTATAATGAACGTGTTCAACGAATGGCACGCGGCGAATACATCAAAGAAAATCCGTGCGGTACTTAAAGCTAATGCAAAAGAAGGAAAGCACCATATATATTTGTTTTCATGCCGCGATTTTTGTTGCCGATATTAATTTCAAGGCATTCTTCATTGTGTTTAGAAGTATATAGCAACAGTATTGTTTTAACAGTTGTTAAGCGGTTGACAATAACGTAATTTTGTGTCAAAATTTATCTTATCGAGGTCGATATGTTCGGATTACTTATAGCCGTTGTATATTTGAGTTTTATCAGTTTGGGCTTGCCCGATTCGCTTTTGGGTTCGGCATGGCCTGTTATGCGTTTGGAGTTTGACGCGCCGCTTTCGTATGCGGGCATAATCTCCATGATCATTTGCGGCGGCACGATCGTATCGAGTTTATTGAGCGACAGAATCACAAAAAAGATCGGTACGGGCGCCGTCACCGCGATAAGTGTCGCAACGACAGCCGCCGCGCTCTTTTGTTTTTCCGTCAGCACGAAAATATGGATGCTTTTTATATTTGCAGTGCCGTACGGCTTGGGCGCAGGCGGAGTCGACGCGGCACTCAATAATTTCGTGGCGTTGCATTTTAAAAGCAGGCATATGAGCTGGTTGCACTGCATGTGGGGCGTCGGCGCGGCGGTCAGTCCGTATATTATGAGCTTTGCTTTGACTCGCGGAAGCGGTTGGAAACAGGGTTATTTTATAGTGGCTATCGTGCAGATCGTTTTGTCGGCGATAATTCTCATAAGTTTGCCGTTATGGAAAAGCGCGATGAAACGCGATCGCGACGGTGTGAAAGACCTTGCATCGGTCGACGCGAAAAAACCGATATCCATGAAAGAGATATTGCGCATTCCCGGCGCAGTCCCGTGCTTTTTATGCTTTTTCTGCTATTGCGCGTTGGAGCAAACGACTATGCTTTGGGCGAGTAGCTATATGATATCGCATAACGGGATTTCGGCGGAAACGGCTGCGGGTTTTGCAAGTCTGTTTTTTATCGGCATTACGGTCGGCAGGGGGATAAACGGGTTTTTGACGATCAAGTTTTCGGATAAAATGCTTATACGCACAGGGCAGGCGATAGTGCTTTGCGGCGTATTGTTTATAGTTATTCCGATAGAAACTCCCGTGTTGACATATATAGGTTTTGCGCTTATCGGTCTTGGCTGTGCGCCGATATATCCGAGTATAATACATATGACGCCGTCGCTTTTCGGTGCGGACAGATCGCAAGCGGTGATCGGCGTGCAAATGGCGAGCGCATACTTGGGCTCGTGTTTTATGCCGCCGCTGTTCGGTTTGCTGGCTAACCATATCACGCCGAAGATATTGCCCGCGTTTCTATTCGTATTTTGGGCGCTCATGACGATCATGTTTGTCGTTGTAGTTAAAAAATCGAATAACAAAATAAAGTCGGCAGAGCATAAGGAAAGCATATAAACGCTCGTTTGCGGCGGTATGCGTAGGAACAAATATATTGAATCAAAACAAAAAAGGAACGTCCTAAAACGTTCCTTGGAGCGGAAGACGAGACTCGAACCCGCGACCCTCACCTTGGCAAGGTGATGCTCTACCAACTGAGCCACTTCCGCATACATATGACTGCTCACTCACAAGCGAGCATAGTAAATATATCACTTATCATATGTATTTGTCAAGCATTTTTTATTAAAAATTTGTAATTCGGTTAAAAATGTTTGACAAGATTATATTTATGCTGTATAATCAACAGGTAACATAAGGAGGTGGGTTATGGCTGTCCCCAAGCATAAAACGTCTAAACAGCGTACGCGCACGCGTAGCGCACAATGGAAGTTGTCGGCGCCGGCGTTGGTCGAGTGCAAAAACTGTCATCAGCTTGTTCCGATGCATCGCGTTTGCCCGAGCTGCGGATACTACGATAACGTACAAAAAATCGAAACACAACAAGGTAACGACTAAAAAATTTACCCCGCAAGCTCGGGGTAAATTTTTTAGTTTTAAATTGAATTCAAAGGTCGGTGAAATATGAAAAGCGTGATCATAGATATCGGCGGATGCGACTATCCGCAAAAAATGATAGCGGGCGCAGTTAACGCCGCCAAGGCTTTTCCCGCATATAACATTGTCGTCGTAGGCGACGAGCAAACGATAAAGGCTGCCGTAGGAGATAAAGCCCCTGTTAATTTAGTTATAGAACACGCTTCGGACGTTATCACAAATTACGATGTGCCGACGCGCGCTATACGACAAAAACCCGATTCGTCGCTTGTAAAGGCTATCGGTCTGTTGAATAGTTCCGATGATTATATAGGTATGATCAGCGGCGGAAGTACGGGCGCGGTGCTTACGGGCGCTACGTTGCTTGTGGGGCGTATAAAGGGCGTGCTTCGTCCCGTGCTTGCGCCGTTTATGCCGACAGCCGTCGACGGTAAGCTGGTGTGTATAGCGGACAGCGGGGCGACGGTCGATCCCAAACCCGAATATTTGGCGCAGTACGCCGTTATGGCGGAAAAATACGTGCGCGCGCTTTTGGGTATAGAAAAGCCGCGGATAGCGTTGCTTTCCAACGGGACGGAAGACGATAAAGGCGATGCGCGCACGAAAGCAGTACACGAGTTGCTCAAACAATTACCCATCGATTTTGCGGGCAACATGGAGGCTCGCGACGCGCTTACGGGCGATTATGACATTATAATTGCGGACGGGTTTTCCGGCAACGTCCTTTTGAAAGCGGTAGAGGGTACGGCGAAAATGGTCATGGGACAAGTCAAGAAGGCTATGTTCTCATCGTTCAAATCGAAGATCGGCGCATTGCTCATGAAAAAGTCGTTGTACTCGCTTAAATCGAAGCTCGATTATCATGCTTACGGCGGTGCGGCGTTTTTGGGCGTTAAAAAGCTCGTCGTAAAGACGCACGGCTCGTCCAACGAGATCTCTACAAAAGCGTCCGTCGCGAATATTATCAAAATGCACGAGAATCATATACTCGAGGACATCAAGGCGGAAATGGAGACGGAACGCGCCGCCGTATCCGTTGCGGTACCCGACGGTGAATAAAAACGATATTGATGCAATACAATCGCTTATCGGTTACACGTTCGGCAATGAGCGCTTGATCCGAGCGGCTTTTACTCATTCGTCGTACGTAAACGAACACGACGCAGTCGGTAACGAGCGCATGGAGTTTTTGGGCGATTGTGTTCTCAATTTTTTGGTAGGTGAAAAATTATTCGAGCAAGATCCGACGGCGAGCGAGGGTATGCTGTCGGCGCGTCGTGCCGCGCTTGTTTCGCGTGCGCCGTTGGCTCGAATAGTGGACGATATCGGCGCGATCGAATATTTGCAGGTCGGCGCGGGAGTCGACAAAAATGTTTTTTCGGTCAAAGCGCGATCGGACGTATTCGAGGCCGTTGTCGGCGCCGTATACATCGACGGCGGTTTGGACGCTTGCAGAGCGTTGCTCGATAGGCTGTTTTATCCGCGCGTACGACCGGAGCGTGACTATAAAAGCGAATTGCAGGTTTATGCCGTGGGATGCGGGCTTGCAATAAAATACGATACGATCGAGTGCGGAAAGGTATATAATACGACAGTGGTCGTAGGCAATATAAAATATAACGGAACGGGTAAAAGCAAGCGTTTGTCGCAGATCGCCGCGGCAAAAGCCGCCGTTTGCGATTTGATAAAGGAATGATCGATGTATGCGTATTTTGGATAAAATACTATTTTGCATCGCTTGCATTATCGCTACGTCGCTCATAATTTATCTTGTTGTTATCCCGTCGCCGAAAGAATTTACTTCGTATTTGGCTTTGTCGTTTGTTATCGTTTTGGATGCGCTATGTTTTTTGGCGATATTCCCGATTCTGAGGAACAAGAAAAAACGACCTAAAACCGTATCGAAAAGACTTATATTTTGGCTTGCGATAGTTTTGTATTCTTGTTTTATCGGCGTCGGATTTTTGATAAATGCGTATTTTTTGTCCGAAACTATGCAGGCAAAAGCGATGGTAACGGTGAGCTGTTGTGTGATCGGAGCAATGGGAGCGGCGGCATTTTTCACGCTTGTTTGGATCGTGATCGAGTATTTTTCGATCCTGAATTGCTTAAAGCACGGCGAGAAACTTATTGCGGAATTTGTCGGTATCCGTAAATCGACCGTATACGATTACGGAGATCCCAAGTCGATGAGCTATTCGAGTATTCGATTGTATAGCGTAGGCTTTAAATTCATTGTCGACGGTAGCGAGATAATAAAGAACAGTAAACGGATATTTACTTGGGACGAAGCGTGCGGTCTGCGCAACAAACAAAGTTTAAATATCAAATATAACGGGCGAGTTGCGGTCATAGACGAAATCCCGGAAGAATTGCCCGTCGAATGAGATCGGCTAAAATTCGACCGTATATTATTAAATTCGATTGATTTTTTATGTATGACATGTTATAATGTAAATTGTGGATTTAGGATGTTTCTGCATAAAATTATTTCGGTGTCATAGGTTAAAAGTTGAAATTCAAAAAACTGTCCTTATTGGGCTTTAAATCCTTTGCCAACAAGCTCGAAGTCAAGTTCGGCGAAGGCATAACCGCGATCGTGGGACCTAACGGTTGCGGCAAGAGCAATGTGGCGGACGCCGTGCGCTGGGTTCTCGGCGAGCAATCCGCCAAGCTTTTGCGTGGCTCTAATATGCAGGACGTTATTTTCAACGGTACGCAAAAACGCAAAGCGTTGTCGTACGCCGAGGTCTCGCTCGTTTTCGACAACCACAACCGTTCGCTTTTCCCGTCTTACGAATACGAAGAAGTAGTCGTTACGCGCAAGCTGTTCCGTTCGGGCGAAAGCGAATACTACCGTAACGGCAGTCTTTGTCGGTTGCGCGACATTTCCGAAATGCTCCGCGACGCGGGTTTTGCCATAGAAGGTTATACCATCATCGGTCAGGGTCGCGTAATGGAGATAATCAACTCCAAACCCGAGGACCGTCGGTCTATATTCGAGGAAGCGGCGGGCATAAGCAAATACAAATACAAAAAGCAGGAAGCCGAGCGTAAAAACGCGCGCACGCGCGATAACCTGAACAGACTCAACGACATACTCAGCAACGATACGGAACGCCTTGCGCCGCTCGCGCGCCAAGCCGAAAAGACCCGTACTTATCGCGAGCTCAAAGAACAGCTCAAACACAGCGAGATCAACCTATACATAAACCAGTTTGAAACGGCGTCGAGCTCCAAAGCCAAGATCTCCGCCGTCATAGCGGAGATCGACGCGCAGATCGCCGCCAAACAGCAAGAGCTCGAAAAAGCGAAAAACGATTACAATTTCGCCGTCGGCGAAGTACAGTCGATAGACGACAAGCTCAACGCTTACCATAACGAAATGCTCACGCTTTCCGTCGGCAAGCAAAAAGCCGTCGGCGATATTGCTGTGCTCAATCAGCGTTTGGACGGGCTCAATCGCGAAAATACGTCATACATGTCCGACAATGCGGAGCTTAACGACAGGTGCGATTTTTACAACACGACGGCGGCGGAAAAACAAAGCGAGCTTAACCGCAAGACCGAAAAACTGCGTTCGGTGCGCGATGAGTTCAACCGTCAGAACGAGCAGTATCAAGCGCTCGTAAAAAAAGTCGAGGAGCAGGAAGCGCGTATAGCCGATGCGCGTCGCGCGCTTATCGCCGCAATGGAACGTCGCGCCGCAGTTAACCGCAGCGTGGGCGAGCTTACAGCCGAGCGCGCCAATCTCGAACGCCTTACGGAAGAGTATAAAGCGCGTATAGCCGACGAGCAGGCGCGTATAGAAAAGGGCACTGCGGAATTTCAAGCCAAGCTCGACGAGCTTGCGATATTGCAAAAGGAACGCGAGCAATTCGTCGCGCAAAAAGAAAGCGAAACCGCCGAAAGCGCGGAATGTATGAAAAAACTCAACGAGTGCAACGCGCGCATAGGACAAGCCAAACAGGATCACTCCGCGCTTGTTTCGCGTAAAAAAGTGCTCGAGGACGTGCAAAAGGACGCATACTCGCACGCCGTTCGTAAGCTTAACGAGGACGCCGCGACAAACCCGCGCATAAAAGCCGCCATGGTCGGCGTTATCGGTCAGGTGATAACGGTCAAAGAGGGCTTCGAGGCGGCGATAGACATGGCGCTCGGTTCGGCGGTCAATAACGTGGTTACCAAAAACGAGGACGATGCCAAACTGCTCGTCGAGCATTTGAAACTCAATAAATACGGCAGAGCGACATTTTTGCCTATCACGAGCTATAAGCCGCGCTCGATCGATCCCGCATATAAGCACACGCTCGACCGCAAGGGCTGTTTCGGCGTTGCGACGGAAGCGCTTACTTACGACGGTATTTTCGATCCCGTTATAAAAGGACTTTTGGGCGGAACGGTCATCGTCGACAACATGGATACAGCCGTCGCGCTCGCAAAGGACAGTAAGTATTCGTTCCGTATCGTTACGCTCGACGGCGATATCGTCAGTCAACAGGGCTCGATCACGGGCGGCAGTAAAAAATCGGACGCCGCCAACGTGTTTGCGCACGAGCGCACCTTGAAAGAGCTGTCAACGCAGGTGGACGCGCTCAAAGCCGAGATCGATCGCATACAAGCGGAAAGCGAAAGCTTGTCGCGCCGCAACGAATCGCTTGTGCGGCACGTGCGCGAGCTTACCGAGGACATCCACGAATACGAGAAAACGGAAGCCGCCAAAACCGCCGAGAGCACGGCGTTGCGCGGGGAAATAACGGCAATAGTCAACAGTAAAGAAGTCGACGACGAGGCGCTCGTCAACATAACCGAGCGATTGAGCAATATAGTAGCCGATCTGGCTTTGGTCGAGAATGTAGACGACGAGGCGGCGGCGGCGCAGACGGCGGAAACCGAACGCGACGACGCGGAGCTCGAAGCGGCGCGCGGCGAACGCGACAAGCTCAGAAATGCCGTTACGGAGCGTAATTTGGAAACGGTCACGCTCGAAAAAGATATAGAAACGCTCAAAAACGAGATAGCTCGGCTCAAAGGCGAAACTGTCGCCGCGTCGCAACGCATAGAAGCCAACGAGATGTCGATATTGTCCAACAACCGCATAATACAAGAGTTGGAGGACAGGATAAAACAGTTGACCGACGCCACATCGGACGATAACGATAAGCGTCGCGACGAGATCAACGACAAAATTAACGGACTGTCACAGTACAAAAACGATATGAACAAGCTTGCCGCCGACAGCGACGTAGCGCGTACCGAAATTAACAACGTCGTTTCCGAACTGACCGAGCGCAAGCACGAGCAGGAGATCTCGCTCGCGCAGATCGACGTCAACATCGAGCTGATGCAACAGCGTGTAAGCGAGGAATACGGACTGGATTACGAACAGTGCTTGGAGTTCAAGGACGAGCAGTTCGATGCGGAAAGCGGCGAGCTCGAGATCGCAAAGCTCCGCAGGCGCATATCCAATCTCGGCAACATCAACGAGAATGCTGTGGAAGAGGCGCAGGAGTTGTCGCAAAAGTGCAACAAAATGGCTATCCAACGCGACGACATGATGAAGAGCCTTGCCGACGAAGAACGCATCATAAAAGAAATGTCGGCTAACATGATGCGCGATTTCGACGATTGTTTCGAGAAAATACGATCGAACTTCCGCGAGATTTTTACCGAGCTGTTCAACGGCGGCAGAGCCGATCTGGAACTCACCGAAAACGAGGACCCGCTTTTGCGCGGTGTGGAGATCAAGGCGCAACCGCCCGAAAAGCAACTTCAATCGATAACGCTTTTGTCGGGCGGAGAAAAAACGCTTACGGCAATAGCCATACTGTTTGCAATAATGAAGCTTCGTCCAATGCCGTTCTTCTTGCTCGACGAGATAGAGGCGGCGCTCGACGACGCCAACGTCGGCAGGGTCGCCGCCATGCTTAAAAAGTTTTCCGTCAACACGCAAATAATAACCATAACGCACAGAAAGCCTACTATGGAGACAGCGGATTGTTTGTACGGCGTTACCATGGAGGAAAAGGGCGTATCGTCCATCGTGTCCGTCAAGCTGTCGGACGCGCTCAAAAACGCAGAAACGATAGAAGCGAGCGCAGACAACTGACGTTCGCGCAATATAACAAAGGTGGATCATGGGACTGTTTTCCAAGATAAAAGAAGGGCTTAAACGCACCAAGGAAGCTATTTCGTACAAGCTCAACAAGCTGTTTACGGGCGGCGTGTTGACCGACGATTTTTACGACGAACTCGAAGAAACGCTCATTTCTTCGGATATCGGCGCGGAAACGACCGATATCATCATGGACAGACTGAAAGACGAAATAGACAAAAAGCATATACGCGACACGGCGAGCGTGCGCGAGTTGCTCAACGGTATACTCGTGGAACTGCTCGACGAAAACGAAAAGCCGCAATACGACTATCCGCTCGTGATCATGCTTTCGGGCGTCAACGGCGTCGGCAAGACGACTGCGATAGGCAAGCTTGCCAAAAAATTCAAGTCGCAGGGTAAGTCCGTCACCGTTGCGGCTGCGGACACGTTCAGAGCGGCGGCGTCCGATCAGCTTTCCGTTTGGACGGAACGCGCCGGCGTACGACTTATAAAACATGCCGAAGGCGCAGACCCCGCCGCCGTCGTATTCGACGCGGCGCAAAGCGTAAAGAGCAAAAACGGCGACGTATTGCTCATAGACACGGCGGGCAGGTTGCATAACAAAAAGAACCTGATGGAAGAACTGAAAAAAATCGCGCGAGTAGTGGAGCGCGAACTTCCCGATGCGTCCGTGTTCAATTATATAGTTCTCGATGCGACAACGGGACAAAACGCGATCGCACAGGTCGATATATTCAACGAGGCGATAGATATCGACGGCATTATCCTTACCAAACTCGACGGTACGGCTAAGGGCGGCGTAGTGCTCGCAATAGCGGGCGAGCTCGGCGTACCCGTCGTTTACGTCGGCGTGGGCGAAGGCATAGACGATCTCGAAGACTTCGACTCGCAGGATTTTGTCAACGGGATCATGAGCGAAGATTGAAATATATGCGCAAAACAGTTGCAATAATTTAAATTATGTAGTATAATCACGGTGTAAAGCAAATTTGTTTTACACCGTTTTTTATGGCAAAGGATCTGAACGTAAGCAGGCTTTGCGACATTTACGGAATGTTGCTTACCGAACATCGGCGCGAGATCGTCAGAGAGTTTTACGATTACGATCTGTCGCTCGCGGAGATTGCCGAAAATTTCGGCATAACGCGCCAAGCTGTGCTTTGCAATATAAAACAAGCCGAAAGCAAGCTGTGCGAGTACGAAAAGGCGTTGGGCATTGCCGAAAAAACGGACAGGCTCGCAGGCGAGTTGCGCGCGGTGCTCGACGTTTTGCCGAACGGCGCTGCGGACGTGCGCGCGCGGTTGCTGACGATAATAGACGATTTACAACGTTAGAGGTCGATATCTATGGGATTGTTCTCATCGCTTGCCGAAAAGCTCGGCAACGTGTTTTCCAAAATAACGTCGCGCGGTAAGCTTACCGAAGGCGACATCAAGCAGGCGATGCGCGAGATACGCATCGCGCTGTTGGAAGCCGACGTCAATTATGCTGTCGTAAAGGATTTTGTCGCGCGCGTATCCGACAAGGCTGTGGGCGAGCAGGTATTAAAGTCGCTCACGCCCGGACAGCAGGTCGTAAAAATTGTCAACGACGAGCTTATAGAGTTGATGGGTTCTACCAATTCCAAGCTCGACGTCGCGTCAAAGCCGCCTACCGTTATCATGATGTGCGGGCTTCAAGGCGCGGGCAAGACTACGTTTTGCGGTAAGCTCGGCGCGTATTTGACGAAACAGGGCAAAAAACCCATGTTTGCGGCTTGCGACGTATATCGTCCCGCGGCTATCGGTCAATTACAGGTAGTGGGCAAAAAAGTAAATGTGCCCGTATTCGAGCAGGGCGCGGGCGATCCCGTCAAGATCGCCGAAAACGCCGTACGCGAAGCGGAAAAGCTCGGTTACGATACCGTCATAATCGATACGGCGGGTCGACTGCATATCAACGAACAGTTGATGAACGAGCTCAAAGACATCAAGAGCAAGACGAGCCCGACAGAGATACTTTTGACCGTAGACTCGATGACGGGACAGGACGCCGTCAACGTAGCCAAAACGTTCAACGAAGAGCTCGACATAACGGGCGTTATATTAACCAAGCTGGACGGCGATACGCGCGGCGGCGCGGCGCTTTCCATACGCTCGGTCACGGGCAAGCCGATCAAGTTTTGCGGCACGGGCGAAAAAGCGGGCGATATCGAGCCGTTTTATCCCGACCGAATGGCGTCGCGAATACTCGGTATGGGCGACGTGCTCACGCTCATCGAAAAGGCTCAAGAAGCGGTCAGCGAGGAAGAGCTCAAAAAGATGGAAAAGCGTATGCGCGAAAACAAGTTTACGCTCGAGGACTTTTTGACGCAGTTCAAGCAGCTCGCCAAAATGGGCGATATAAACGACGTTGTGGCTATGATCCCCGGCATGAACAAAGCCAACGTGGATCCCAAGCAAATAGACGAGCGCATAGGCAAGTACAAGGCGATCATACTGTCCATGACCCCGTACGAGCGCGCTCATCCGGAAGTGATCAAATCGTCGCGGCGTAAGCGCGTTGCGGCGGGGAGCGGTACGAGCGTGCAAGAGGTCAATTCGCTGTTGAAGCAGTACGACCAGACCCGCGAAATGATGAAAATGGCGGCGTCGGGCAAAATGCCGCAAATGCAACAAAAAATAATACGTCAAAAACGTCGGTTCAGATGATCCTTTGCCGACGCGCATCAAATAAATAATCAACTTTTCAAGGAGAAAACATATCATGGTCAAGATCAGACTTACACGCATGGGCGATCATAAATCGCCGTTCTACCGCATAATAGTGGCGGACAGCCGCTCGCCGCGCGACGGCAGGTTCATCGAAGTGCTCGGCACTTACGATCCCCATCTCGACGACGGGCTCAAGCTCGATGTGGAAAAATCCAAGCAGTGGATAAAGAACGGCGCTCAGCCCACGGACACCGTTCGTGCGCTCATGGTCAAAGCGGGCGCGTTGGAAACCAAAAAATCCACGCAAAAGACCAAGGTCGAGAAAAAGAAAAAGTCGGAGTAATATGGCATGACGGAGCTTGTTAAATATATCGTGACCGCGCTTGTCGACGATAAGGAGCATGTGTCGGTCACAGAGGACGGCGACGTTTTGACGGTAAGCGTCGCAAAAGACGATATGGGCAAGATAATCGGCAAGCAAGGCAGGATAATCAAGTCCATACGTTCGGTCGTCAAAGCGGCGTCGATCAAGCAGGGCAGGAATTGCACCGTCGAGATCGACGAGTAGCGCTTTGATCACCGTAGGGCAAATAGTAAAACCGCAAGGCGTGCGCGGCGAAGTCAAGGTCGTTCCGATGACCGACGACCCGTCGCGCTTTTGCGTGCTTAAATGCGCGTACGTAGGCGGACGATCGTTGAAAATAGAAAACGTGCGCGCTTCGAGCGACGCCGTGTTTATCAAGTTTGCGGGCATTTCCGATAGAAACGATGCGGAAAAACTTCGCGGCGAATACGTTACTATCGACAGAGCGGCGGCGGTCGCACTCGACAGCGGCGAGTTTTTTATAGTCGATCTTATAGGCGCGACGCTTATCGCTCGACGCGGCGATCTGACCGAACAGATAGGCACGGTGCGCGCCGTGCAATCGTTCGGCGCGGCGGACGTCGTTTCCGTAGAGCTTTCGGGCGGCGGCGAGATGTCGTTCGCTTTTGTCAAGGCGCTCGGCGCAGAGCTTGACGAAAGCGGTAAAATGCTGTACGTCGACGGGCGCGCGTTGGACGGCGTGGCGGTGTACGACGATGAAGATTAGGGCGCTTACGCTTTTTCCGCGCATGTTCGATTGTCTTAACGAGAGTATTGTCGGGCGTGCCGTAAAGAACGGGATAGTGGATATTCGTGCGGTCGATATACGCGAATACTCGAAGGACAAGCATTTCAAGTGCGACGATACGCCGTACGGCGGCGGCGCGGGCATGGTCATGACGGCGCAACCGATATACGACTGTATAAACGCGATAGATCCCGAGCATGAATATTTGCGCATTTACATGTCGCCAAAAGGCGAAAGACTGACAGACGGCGTTTGTCGCGAGCTTGCCGCACGCGATAAGCTGTTATTGCTTTGCGGGCACTATGAGGGCGTCGATCAACGCGTGCTCGATCTTTGTATCGACCGCGAGATATCGGTCGGCGATTATGTCCTGTCCGGCGGCGAGCTTGCGGCTATGTGCGTCATCGACGGCACGGTGCGGTTTGTGGACGGAGTGCTCGGCAGTAGCCTATCTCACGAGGACGAGAGTTTTTCGGACGGTATGCTCGAATATCCGCAGTACACGCGTCCGCCGATATTTATGGGGCTCGAAGTGCCCGAAGTTTTGCTAAACGGCAATCATAAAGAAATAGCGCGGTTTCGCCGCGAGCAGAGCGAAAAAATAACGCAGTCGCGCAGACCCGATCTGTTGTCGACTGTCGACGGGGAGAGTTGATATGGACATCAATTGGTTTCCCGGGCACATGGCTAAGTCGACGCGCGAGATAGAGGACAGTCTTAAAGTCGCCGATTGCGCGCTGTACGTGCTCGACAGCCGCGCGGTGCGGTCGTGCTTTAATCCCAACTTCGATAAAATGATCGACGTACCTATCGTATACGTTTTAAACAAAACGGACACCGTGCCGTCCGATTCCGTAACGGAATGGACGGAAAAATTAAGCAATGACGGCGGTTTTGCCGTTGCGGTCGAAGGCACGAGTTCGACGTGCAGAAAAAAGCTTCTTGCGGCGATCAAGCAAGCGTGCGCGGTCAAGCTCGTAAAACAACGGACGCGCGGTATCAATCAACATATCCGAGCCGTAGTCGTCGGCGTGCCCAATACGGGCAAGTCGACCGTGATCAACAGTCTTTGCGGCAAAGCTCGACTCATCACCGGCGACAAGGCCGGCGTTACGCGTGCCGCGCGGTGGACTCGCGTCGATCAAACTCTCGACGTATTGGACACGCCGGGCACGCTGTATCCAAAGATAACAGACAGAACGGTAGGCGAAAATCTCGCGATAATAGGCAGTATACGCGACGAGGTGCTTGACGTTACGGAGCTTGCGGCGGCGCTTATATCGCGGCTCAACGTATTGGACGAAAGCATACTCGCTACTCGTTACGGCGCGAGCATAAACGCAGTCGACGGTTTGACGGCGATAGCGGCTCGTCGCGGGTTCAAAGCGCGCGGCGGCGAGTTAGATACCGAGCGTGCGGCGACGGCGCTTATAGACGATTTCCGTAAGGGACGTCTCGGCAAGATCGCATTGGAGAGCGCATATGAACGGAATTGAAAAGCGTATACGCGTTAAAGAAACGGCGGAGCAAGTGACCGAGCGGCTGGTAGCTTTCGATAGGACGTTCGGCGCGGTGCGGCTTTGCGGCGTAGACGAGGCCGGGCGCGGTCCGCTTGCGGGTCCCGTTTCCGTTTGCGCGTGCGTTATGCCGCTTGACGAGATAGCGGTAGGCATAAACGACAGCAAAAAATTGAGCGAGAAAAAGCGCGAAGAGCTGTTCGAGAAAATAACTGCGGTCGCCGATTATTGCGTAGTGCTTATCGATCGCGAAACGATTGACGGCATAAATATTCTCAACGCTACCAAACTCGGCATGAAACGCGCAGTCGAAGGCTTGAAAAACAAGCCCGATCATGCGGTGATAGACGCCGTCAAAGGGTTGGATATATCTATACCTTACAGCTCGGTCGTAAGGGCGGACGCGACGAGCTATTGCACCGCCGCCGCATCGATAATAGCCAAAGTCACGCGCGACAGGTTTATGCGCGAGCTGGATATAAAATATCCGCAATACGGCTTCGCGAAACATAAGGGCTACGGTACGCAGGCGCATATCGCCGCTATACGGAAATACGGACCTTGTCCCGAACATAGGCTCACGTTTATCGAAAATTTCGTCGACGCGCGTGCGGAAACGGCGGCTGCGGAGCTCGATGATGTTCGATAAGCGGAAAAAGCGCGTGAATGCGCGCGGAAAAAGCGGCGAGGACTTGGCGGTCAAGTATCTCGAAACGCACGGTTATCGCGTGCTCGATCGCAATTACACTACCGATATAGGCGAGGTGGATATTTTCGCGACCGACGAGAAAACGCTTATCGCCGTTGAAGTCAAGTCGCGGTTATCGCTCGAATACGGCACGCCCGCCGAAGCCGTGGGACACGGCAAAGTGAAAAAAATTTCGCAGATAACGTCGCAGTATATAAAGCAATTCAGACTGTTCGACGTGCCTGTGCGGTTCGACGTGATAGAAGTGTACTTGCAAGACAAAACGGTAAACCATATACAGAACGCATTTTACGGTTATTTAAATTGCAGATAATGCGCGCATACGCGCGAAATCGGGCATAATATGTATGCGGGCGGTCAAAACGCGAAAATCGCTTGAAAACGATCGTGCAAGCTTACGAGTATAAGCGCGAAAAAACGTGTATTTTTTGTTTTACCGTCCGCTAAAACAGTTGCGTTTTGCGTTGCAAAGTGCTATATTAAGTTTTGATATGGACTTGGAATTACCCAATATCGCACCGCGTGTCATATATGCTTCGGGCAGTTTTAAACTGACTGCGACAATGCTGTCGTCGTTTATAGTGACGGCAGTGCTTATATTGTTTGCGGTGATCGTGCGCGTGTTTTTTTTGCCGCGATGGAAAAAGGACTTCAAGCACGTTTCGCGGTTTCGTATGCTTGTCGAATGGGTAGTCGGATTGTTCGACGTCAACTCGAAAGATATGACGGATAAGTATGCGGGCGCGGTCGGCGCGTTGTATTTCGGCTGTTCCGCGTTTATCATGTTCGGAATACTTATAGAGCTGTTCGGATTGCGTTCGCCGTTGTCCGATCTGAATTGCAATATAGTATTGGGCATGATAACGTTTTTCGCGATATTGATTATCGGTTTTATGAAAAAACGTGCGCGGCGGCTTTTCCACTATTTGCCGATCATTCCGCTCGTCACCGATTGCGTAGTGCCGTTTTCCATGGCGTTGCGCTTGTTCGGTAGCGTGTTTTCGGGCTATTTGATAATGGATATAGTATACCAAACGGGCTTGAAGTACGGATTGCCGGTCATTCTCGATCCTATATTTACTTTGTTTCACGCCGTTATGCAGGCGTATATTTTCATGTTTTTGTCGTTTAACTTCATTAACGAAGCTATCGAATAATATCGGAGGCTATTATGCAAGCATTTATCAATTCCATTATGCCGATCGTATCGTTTTTGGGCATCGAAGGCATGACCGCGATAGGCGCGGGTCTTGCGGCGCTCGCGTGCGTAGGCGCGGCTATCGGTATGGGCATGTCTACCAGCAAGGCAGTCGAAAGCATGGCGCGTCAGCCCGAAGCTACCAAACAGATACGTTCGTCGTTATTTATCGGTTTGGCGTTTTGCGAAACGACGGCAATTTACGGGTTGTTGATCGCAATCATGCTTATCGTTATGTAGAGGCGAAAGGCTTTAATATGTCGGTTTTACTCTCTGCTAATATATTGGAAGTATTCGGTCTCGACTGGGTATCGATGCTCATATATCTCGGCAATCTCGTACTGCTTATCGTAGTGCTTGTTTTGGTGTTGTATAGACCCGTGCGCAACATGCTCCGCGATAAGCGTAAAAATCTCGACGACGTTTATCGCGAGAACGAACGGCTGAAAGAGGAAAGCGCGAGCCTGCGCGCTCAGTACGATAAGATGGTAGACGAAATGAAGCTCGAAAACGCCAAGGAGATCGGAAGAGCACACGTCTGAACTCCAGTCACTAAGGTCAATCTC
>CANDGE010000039.1 GCA_947384195.1 uncultured Clostridia bacterium | reverse complement strand
CGATCAGTCCCATAGCATAGCTTTCGCCGCCGCCGATGTAAATATCGCCGTTTATATCGGTCGTCGGCGCGTAAAGCTCCGATTCCGTTCGCTCGTACAGTTCGACGATCTCCGTAGCGCGTTTTAACAGCAGTCGCCCCGCTTCGGTGAGCGATATCTTTTTCGTGCCGCGGATAAATAATTGCTTGCCGATCTCTTTTTCGAGATTTTGCATTTGTCGCGACAGGTTGGGCTGAGTCACAAACAAGGCTTCCGCCGCCTTTGATATGCTTTGCGCTTTTGCTATCGCCAAAAAATATTTCAATTCCCGCAGTTCCATTTTGTACCGTCCTATGTTGGATTATATCATAAAAATGTATGCTTGTCAATTATGGGTTTGCCATAAAATATAAGTATTTGACATATTTGCGACGGCGCAATAAAATATATATGTAAACGGCGAGAGGTATTTATGGACGCGCAACGTTTTAAAGAAGAAATAAAAAATCGTAAGCATATCGCGGCGAATTCGGAAATGCACTTGCACATGCATGAAGCGGCTATGCGCGCGCGGCGGATAACCGTGCAAATGAACAACGTATCAAGAACGCCCGACGAGATAAGAGCGTTGTTTTCGGAGCTTATCGGTCGCGACGTAGACGAAGGCTTTTGTTTGTTTCCGCCGTTCAATGCCGATTACGGGTTAAACATAAAGCTCGGAAAAAACGTTTTTATCAATTCGGGTTGTTGTTTTCAAGATCATGGCGGTATCGAAATAGGCGACGGCGTTTTGATCGGTCAGCAGGTGGTAATAGCTACGCTCGATCATGATTTGGATCCGACGGCACGCGCGGATATGTTTGCCGCGCCCGTGAAAATAGGTAACGGCGTATGGATAGGCGCGCACGCCACCATATGCTCGGGCGTGACGATAGGCGACAATGCGGTGATAGCCGCAGGCGCGGTCGTTACTAAGGACGTGCCCGAAAATTCGGTCGTCGGCGGAGTTCCCGCCAAGCTCATAAAACGTATAGGAGACGTTGAATGACTGCACGCGCTTATATAAGACGCATAATATTTTATATCGTGGCGTCGATCGTTTTAATTGCGAGCTTGTCTGTATTTATGGCTTGCTCGGACGGCTTCGATGATTTAACCGACTGCGACGGCGGCGTTGCGGACGAAGGTTCGGTCGATATCGGCGGCGTTGCGCCGAGCGGCGACGAAACGGAAACGGGCGACGGCGATAAGGAGTTTGTCATGTATGTGTACATAAACGGAAACAGACTGCTCGTTACGCTCGAGAACAATTCGTCGACGCGCGAGCTTGTGCGATTATTGAGCGAGCGTGATATCGATTACGATGCCGACGATTACGGCGGATTTGAAAAAGTAGGGTATATAGGTCACGATCTGCCGCGCAACGACGTTGCTTTGCGTGTAAGCGCAGGCGACGTAATTTTGTATCAAGGCAACAACATATGTCTGTATTACGGCAATAATTCTTGGACTTTTACGCGGCTGGGAAGGATAGACGGCTTTTCGCAAACCGAATTGCGTAAACTGCTCGGTGCGGGCGACGGATCGTTGCGCGTGCGATTGAGTTTAAAATAACTATAATTAAGGAGATATCGTCATGTTAGGCAATTTTACTTACCACAATCCCACGAAACTGTATTTCGGCAAAGGTTCTTTGGACGGGCTTAACGAAGAACTGCCCAAGTACGGAAAAAACGTTTTGCTCGTTTACGGCGGCGGCTCTGTAAAAAAGAACGGCATATACGACAAAGTCGTTGCCATTCTCAAAGCCAACGGTAAAAGTATTTACGAGGACGGCGGCGTTATGCCCAATCCCACGGTCGAAAAGCTCAACGAAGGCATCGAGCGCGCTCGCGCGGCGAAAGCCGATCTCATACTTGCCGTAGGCGGCGGGTCGGTATGCGATTACGCAAAGGCTGTTTCCGTATCGGTGCATTGCGCCGACGATGCGTGGGACAAATATTTTATTCGTTTCGACGACGTATCTTGCGACGTCGTGCCTGTCGGTTGCGTGCTTACCATGGTGGGAACGGGCAGTGAAATGAACGGCGGCGCGGTCATAACCAATCATGCGCAAAAGCTCAAAATAGGGCATGTTTTCGGCGATAACGTGTTCCCTAAGTTTTCGATACTCGATCCCGAATTCACGTACACTTTGCCGAAGTATCAGATGATATCGGGTATATACGATATCATGTCGCACATACTCGAACAGTATTTTTCCGGCACGGACGACAATACGAGCGATTACATCATGGAAGGGCTTTTGCGTTCGCTTATCCACAGCGCGAACATTGCTGTCGACGATCCTACCGATTACGAGGCGCGGAGCAATATCATGTGGATAGCGACGTGGGCGCTCAACACGCTCGTGGCAAAGGGCAAGACCACCGATTGGATGGTACACATGCTCGGTCAGGCGGTCGCGGCGCACACCGATGCTACGCACGGCATGACGCTTGCCGCAGTCACAATGCCGTACTATCGTTATATACTGCCTTACGGCACGGCGAAGTTTGCGCGGTATGCCGTCAATGTTTGGGATATAGATCCCGACGGCAAGACCGAAGAACAGATCGCGCTCGACGGCTTAATCGAAATGGAAAAATGGATGAAGAAGATAGGGCTTATCATGAATATTACCGAGCTCGGCGCGAGCAAAGCCATGCTCGACGGCATGGTCAAAAGCACGCTCGTCATGGACGGCGGCTACAAGGTCATGACGGAGCGCGATATCCGCGCCGTGCTCGAAGCGAGCTTTTAAGCGACGTTGGTTTGCATGGAGAAAAAATGAAAAAGCCTATCGGTATTTTGATGTTGTTATTGCTCGTGTCAGGCATCAACGCCTGCAACGGCAACGGCGGGACTTTGCCGCCGTCGGGCGGCGGGAGCGGCAATGCGAGCGGCGGAAAAAGCTCGGTAATAGTGGCGTATTTTTCGTGTACGGACACTACAAAGGGCGTTGCGGAGCACGTTGCCGAAGAAACGCGCGGCACGCTGTACGAGATAGCGCCCGCCGAGTCGTATACCGATGACGATCTGAAATATTATATCGATTGCCGCGCGGACAAAGAGCAAGCGGACCCGACGGCGCGTCCGCAAATTCAAGGCAGTGTGGAAAATATGGATAAGTACGATACCGTATTTTTGGGTTATCCGATTTGGCACGGTCAAGCGCCGCAGATAATCTCGACTTTTCTCGAAAGCTACGATCTTTCGGGTAAAACGATCATACCGTTTTGCACGTCGCACAGCAGCGGTATAGGCAACAGCGATACGAATTTGCACGCGCTCGCGCCGACTGCGGAGTGGTTGAGCGGCAGGCGTTTCGCCGCGGGGGCTTCGCGGCAAGCCGTTGCCGAATGGATAAACGGGCTTGACTTAAATCTCGCGCCCGACGTATCGGTATTCGATTTGGACAAAGGCGAAAACGGTCGCGCGCCTACCGTCGCGCTTAACAGCGGGTACGAAATGCCGGTGCTCGGCATAGGCACGTATTCGTTGCACGGCAAAACGTGCGTCGATTCCGTGCTGTACGCGCTCGAAAGCGGCGTTCGGCTCATCGATACGGCGTATATGTACGGCAACGAAAAAGAAGTCGGCGAAGCTGTGTGTAAAAGCGGTATCCCGAGGGAAGATATTTTCGTTATCGCAAAGATCTATTCGGGCACGCAGTTCGCCGAGCCCGAAAAAGCCATCCGAGCCGCGCTCGACAGTTTGAACATCGGCTATATCGACATGATGCTTTTGCACCATCCCGGCGCCAACGACGTGAAAGCATACAAGGCGATCGAAAAATTCGTCGCTCGGGGCGAGATACGTTCGATAGGCTTATCCAACTGGTATATCGAGGAAATAGACGGCTTTATATCGCAAGTCGACGTGATGCCCGCGCTCGTGCAAAACGAGATACATCCGTATTACCAAGAGCAAAACGTCGTGCCGTATATGCACAAGCTCGGCATAGCGATGCAGGCGTGGTATCCGTTCGGCGGCAGGGGACATACGGGCGAGATATTCGGAAACGAAACTATCGCGAATATCGCGCGCTCTCACGGCGTTACTTCCGCACAGGTCGTGTTGCGTTGGCATTTGCAACGCGGCGTTGTCGCTATCCCCGGGTCGAGCGATCCCGAGCATATCAAAGAAAATATTTCCGTATTTCACTTTTCCTTGACCGATGACGAAATGAATGCGATCGCCGCGCTCGACCGTAACGAAAAGCACGATTGGTATTGATCTATTTAGTTATATGTTTATCTTTGCCGAATAAACCCGATTTGTTTTTTGAGAGCAAGCCCGAAAAAAAGTTGACAAAATTTTTATTGCGTGATAAAATTAGATAATTACGAAAACCGCATAAATATATAGTTTAAGTAGTAGGTTTATTTTATGGTAAAAGAATTATCAAAAAGTATCAGAGAGTATAAAGTCGCGTCTATTCTTACTCCGATCTTCGTGTCGTTCGAGGTTATTCTCGAGTGCCTGATTCCGTTCATTATAGCGCAACTCGTGAACTCGATCGACGTCGGGATAGGGAATACGATCGACTTAAATCAAATTTTGATCTACGGCGGTATTTTGATCGCCATGGCTGTCGCGTCGCTCGCTTGCGGCGCGCTTTCGGGTGCGTTTTGCGCAAAGGCTTCGGCGGGTTTCGCAAAAAACTTGCGTAAGGACCTGTATTACAAGATACAGGATTTTTCGTTCGAGAATATAGACAAATTTTCCACGCCGTCGCTCGTTACGCGCATGACGACCGATATAACCAACGTGCAGTTCGCGTTTATGATGATAATAAGAATAGCGGTGCGCAGTCCGCTCATGATGGTGTTTTCGCTCGTAATGACGTTCTATATGGGCGGGAGCTTGGGCTGGATATTCATTGGCGTCATACCGCCGCTCGCGCTCGCGCTGTTTTTGATAATGATAAAAGTCATGCCGCATTTTCGTCGGCTGTTCAAAAAGTACGATAATCTCAACGAATCCATACAGGAAAACGTGCGCGGTATGCGCGTCGTCAAATCGTTTGTTCGCGAGAACTACGAAAAGAAAAAGTTCGATAAAGCATCGACGGAATTGCAGGTGGACTTTACCAAAGCCGAACGTATTTTGGCAATCAATACCCCGATAATGCAGTTTTTCTTTTATGCGGTACTATCTTCGGTGCTGTTCGTCGGGTCGTATATGATACTTAAAACCGCGGGCGCTACGATCAATGTGGGCGACGTATCACAGTTGATAGTTTACGGTATGCAAATATTGATGTCGCTCATGATGTTTTCCATGGTGTTCGTCATGATAGTCATGTCGGTGGAGAGCGCGCGTCGTATATGCGAGATACTTAACGAAAAAAGCACGCTTACAAGCCCCGAAAACGCCGTGACCGATGTTGCGGACGGCTCGATAGATTTCGATAAGGTGGACTTTAAGTACGCATCGACAGCGGAACGCAACGTGCTCGAAGATATCGATCTGCACATCAAGTCGGGCGAAACGATAGGGATAATCGGCGGTACGGGATCGAGCAAAACTTCGCTCGTCAATCTTATTTCGCGGCTTTACGACGTTACCGACGGCGAAGTAAAGGTGGGCGGACGCAACGTCAAGGAATATGACTTAACGGCATTGCGCAATCAAGTCGCCGTTGTTCTGCAAAAGAACGAGCTGTTTACGGGCACGATAAAAGAAAACCTGCGTTGGGGCAATCCCGACGCTACGGACGAAGAGCTTGTGGAAGCGTGTAAGCTCGCGCAAGCCGACGAGTTTGTATCGGGCTTTCCCGACGGCTATGACACGCATATCGAACAGGGCGGCGCTAACGTGTCGGGCGGACAAAAGCAACGTCTGTGCATTGCTCGGGCTTTGCTCAAAAAGCCCAAGATACTCATTCTCGACGACTCTACAAGCGCGGTGGATACGCGCACGGACGCGCTTATCCGCAAGGCGTTCCGCGAGTATATACCCGAAACGACAAAGATAATAATCGCGCAACGCACGTCGTCGGTAGAGGACGCCGACCGTATAATCATCATGGACGGCGGACATATCGATGCGATCGGCACGCATAAAGAGTTGCTCGGCAAAAACGCGATATATACCGAAGTGTACAACACTCAAAACAAAGGGGGTGAAGAAAATGCCTGATCGCAATAGCCATATGCCCCAAAAACCCAAAATGCAAAAAGGCGTGCTCGGTCGCGTCTTAAAATCGCTGTTCAAATTCTATCCCAAAATGACGGTGTTCACGCTTATTTGTGTGGTATTCAACGCGGTCATAAGCTCGCTTCCGTCTATATTCATGGAGCGCGTATTTACCGTGGTAGGCGAGGGCGTGAGTGCGCTCAAAGCGGGACTGATAACGGACGGATGGGCGCAGTTCGGCATGGAAATAACAAAGTACATGCTTACGCTTATCGGTTTGTATGTGCTGTCGCTTGTTTCGTGCGCGATATACAAGCAAATGCTCGCCGTCATAACGCAAGGCTATCTTAAAAAAATGCGCGGGCTCATGTTTAACGGCATGCAGGATCTGCCGATCAAATACTTCGATACCAACAACAACGGCGACATCATGAGCTACTACACCAACGATATAGACGCTTTGCGTCAAATGGTGTCCGAGTCGTTGCCGCAACTGCTGATATCGGGCATAATGGTGCTTACGCTGTTTATCATAATGCTGTGGTACAGCTTGTGGCTCACGCTCATCGTTATAGCGGGCGTCGTTATAATCGTATTGGTTACAAAAACGGTCGGCGGCGGCGCGGGTAAGTACTTCGTCGGTCAGCAAAAGGCGATGGGTAAGGTCGAAGGCTATATCGAAGAAATGATGAACGGGCAAAAGGTCGTTAAAGTGTTTTGCCACGAGAACGAAGCCAAAGCCGATTTCGACAAGGTCAACGAATATTTGTTCGATCAGTCCAATCGCGCCAACCGTTATGCGAACATGCTGATGCCGATACTCGGCAATATCGGTCACGTGTTGTACGTGCTTGTCGCGCTTTTAGGCGGAGTTTTTATTCTTAAAGGCGTGTCGAATGTTTCGATAGGCGTGTTGTTCAACGGCGAACTCGCAGTGTTCGGCATTGCGCTCGTCGTGGCGTTTTTGCAAATGACGCGGCAGTTTTGCAACAACATAAACCAAGTGTCCAACCAGATCAATTCCGTGGTCATGGGTATTGCGGGCGCGGGCAGGCTGTTTGCGCTCATCGATCAAAAGCCCGAAACGGACGACGGTTACGTCATGCTCGTAAACGCAAAAGATGAAAACGGCGAGCTTGTCGAGTGCGCCGAGCATACGGGGCTGTGGGCGTGGAAGCATCCGCACGGCGACGGCACGGTCACATACACCAAGCTCGAAGGCGATATCGAAATGCACGACGTCGATTTCGAGTATGTGCCGGGAAAGCTCGTTTTACGCGACGTGTCGGTGTTTGCCAAACCCGGTCAAAAGGTTGCGTTCGTCGGTGCGACGGGCGCGGGCAAGACTACGATAACAAACCTTATAAACAGGTTTTACGACATAGCCGACGGAAAGATCCGCTACGACGGAATAAATATCAACAAGATAAAAAAAGCCGATCTCAGGCGCTCGCTCGGCATAGTTTTGCAGGATACCAATCTGTTCACGGGCACCGTCATGGATAATATCCGATACGGCAAGCTCGACGCTACCGACGAGGAATGTATCGCGGCGGCTAAGCTTGCGGGCGCGGACGATTTTATCACACGGCTCCCCGAAGGCTACAATACCATGCTTACAAGCAACGGCGCAAACCTGTCGCAGGGTCAGCGTCAGCTCGTATCGATAGCTCGCGCCGCGGTAGCGGACCCGCCCGTCATGATACTCGACGAAGCAACGTCGTCCATAGATACGCGCACCGAAGCGATAGTGTCGCGCGGTATGGACGCGCTCATGCAAGGGCGAACGGTATTCGTGATAGCGCATAGATTGTCCACCGTCAAAAACTCGGACGTAATAATAGTGCTCGACCACGGTCAAATCATCGAGCGCGGCAGTCACGAAAAGCTTATAGAGCAAAAGGGACAGTATTATCAATTATATACGGGCGCGTTCGAGCTCGAATAGTCGACTGTAAACGCTTTTGCTCGGTATATATTGTTTCGGAACGACGCCGAAATATCATTCATTATAAAACAGTGTATGCGTTAATGCGTATACACTGTTTTTATGATGTTATTTGGGTAAGTATTTAAAAATCACGATCGAATATTTTGCCCATTTGCCTGTAATTTATATCGGAAAATCCGCAACGTGTGTACAGCTTGATCGCGCCGACGTTGTCGGGTGCGACTTCGAGACGAATACGCGCCGCTTTCGATTTATAGCGTTCGCAAACAAAATCAAGCAAGCTTTTGCCGATACCGTTCCCGCGCATTTCGGGTATCACGCACAGATCTTCTATCATAACGGAAATGCCGCCGTATTCGGTAGAATAGCCGACGGAAAGCATAGTGTAGCCTATGATCTTATCGTCGCTTATTGCCGCATAACCGTCGATATACGGCATATCGCTTATGCAGTCGTCTATCACGCGCGACAAAACTTCCGCGGGCGTGTGGTGCAAAAGCGCAGGCGAGTTGTAAAACTCCGTCATTATTTTAAGCAATTCGGGTTTGTCGGCAATCGTGATTTTTCGTATGTCCATTATATAACGCTCGCAAACGGTGATAAAACGATTATACTAAAATGAGGTGTCATTGTCAAACAAAAGTCGGTGTCGCAACGCATTTACGTCGCATAAACCGAAGTATGGTGTATCGTATCGAAAAACCGATGAGAGAGATGACAAAATGCACGCTTATGTAGTCGTTAACAGTCTGTTCTTGGCGTTAGGGCTCGCGCTCGAGGCTTTTATGGTCGCGATAGCTAACGGGCTTAAAAACGCGAATTTGCGCTTAAAAACGGCATATGTTTACGGTGCGGTGTTTGCGGCGTGGCATGTAGTCGCGTTGTTGTTAGGCTATATGCTCGTAAAAGTCATAGCGGATAATGTGAACGAGATCCAAAGCGTGCTTACATGGATCGCGGTAGCTGTGCTTGCATTTCTCGGTATAAAGATGATCGCGGAAGGAGCGGTAAAGCGGGAAGAGAAAAGCTCTGCCCGATTGCTCGAATTTTTTGTGCAAAGCGCAGTCGCGTCTTTCGATGCGTTTGCGGTCGGGCTTACCGTGCCCGATTATACGATAGGCGATACGATGTTTTGCGCGGGCATGATAGCCGTGATCATATTCGCATTTTTCGCGATCGGTTTTGCCGCAGGTAAAAAATTCGGTTCAAGGTTCAAAAGACTTGCCGCAGTGATAGGCGGATCGGTTTTTATAGGATTAGCCGTAGAGATCGCCGTCGGGGCGCTTCGATGACACATATTCGATATTTGTGTGCGTTTATGCCGATACGGAAATTTAACGGGGATTTATATGATGTTAAGTTTCGGCGCTATGCTTTATTGTCTATCGTTAAACAAATTTCTATATTCTATATAAACATCATATCGACAGTCGTTCATATCGGTCATAATGCGGCAGTGTGTCGAATGATCGCAATCGGGCCGAAAGCACCCGATGCTCGGCGCGTTTTTTGGCGGTTGTTCATTGATGTCGGCATAAATCAAAATAACTCGAACTCCTTAAAAAAGTAAGTTCGAGCTATCCGAAAAGTGGTGCGAGCGAGAGGACTTGAACCTCCACGGTTGCCCACCGGATCCTAAGTCCGGCGCGTCTGCCATTTCGCCACGCTCGCAAAACTCGATTTATTTTAACATAGCGCGAAGATTTTTGCAAGCGTTTATCGAGTCGGTTGACAAACTTGCTTGTTTAATGTTTGTAATATATTATCCGCCGACTTAAACAAATTTGATCAAAATCGAATTTATGCCGTTATTTTCTTGATATTTACTGTCAAAGAGAGTACAATTTAAGTATGAAACGAATAGTATTGGCAAGCGGAAATGCGGGCAAGCTCGCGGAGTTCCGCGCTATGTTAAAAGGATATGAAGTACTATCGCCGAAAGACCTGAATATCGAGTTTGACGTCGAAGAAACGGGTAGTACGTTTTACGAAAATGCGGTGATCAAAGCGAAAGCGTTGTACGAGCTTTGCGGTCTGCCTACGCTCGCCGACGACAGTGGGCTTTGCGTCGATGCTTTAAACGGTGCGCCGGGAGTTTTTTCCGCTCGGTATAGCGGCGGAAGCGATGCGGATAATAACGCTAAACTTTTACGTGAGCTAAGCGGCAAAACGGATCGTTCTGCGCACTTTGCGTGTTGTATAGTATATTACGACGGCGAGCGCACAGTCGAAGCTACGGGCGCTACATACGGGCGAATAACAGAAAAAGCCGACGGCGTCGGCGGGTTCGGTTACGATCCCGTATTTTTCAGCGACGATCTCGGAAAAACGTTCGGAGCGGCTACCGAAGCGGAAAAGAACTCGGTCAGCCACCGCGCGCGTGCGCTTGTCGCGCTCGATGCAAAGCTCGAAATGTGATAAAAGGATAGGATAGAAATGGATACTTCTCTCGATGCGGATAATTTATTGTATAAACTTGTCGTGATATCCGATATACACGGCGATATGTCGCGGCTCGAACGGTTGTTGCCTGTTATAAATTCCGCCGATTATTTGATATTCTGCGGCGATGGCGTTAAAGAAATAATACGCGTGCGCGGGCTTATAACGGTGCCCATCGTTTGCGTAAAAGGTAATTGCGATCTGGTTTCCGATATAACAGAGATAGCAACAACAAAATTCGGCGACACGCGGGCGATGATAACGCACGGACATCGATTCGGAACTAAACAGAGTATCGGCTTGCTGTTGAGCGAAGCGTTGAAAAAACACTGTAATCTTGTGTTTTTCGGGCATTCTCACGTTTATTTCGATCGCATAGAGAGCGGAATACATTTTATAAACCCCGGCGCGCTTTGTAACGGCAGCTATGCGCTGGTGGCGGGCGACGGTACCGATTTTATTAGCAAACGGGGCATGGTTTGATAGCGCATTGACAGCGAAGCTATTTCAGATATGCGTAAACACTGTGATTTTTCGCGGTTGCCAATTCGGGCGCACATATATTTTTTTGTTTTAGAACTAAAACCATCGACATGTTTTGTATGAAGTTCGTTTCAGTCGGTAAAAAGATCGCTTGCGGATTTGCGGGCGGTTTTGCGCAACGTACAATCGGTTAGTAAATTCGCGCCTGCAATTATAGAAAATAACGATATTTAAATGTTAAATGCTATCGTATTTTTTGCGACTTCGGTGCGGTCTAAACTTTCGCGATCTTGCCAAACAAAAAACGCCATAACGGCGTTTTTTGTTTGGCAGGGGTAGAAAGATTCGAACTTTCGGAATGACGGAGTCAGAGTCCGTTGCCTTACCGCTTGGCGATACCCCTACGGGTCGCTTTGCCGCTTGCGCGACAAAGCATATTCGTGTTTGGCAGGGGTAGCAAGATTCGAACTTGCGAGTGCGAAAGTCAAAGTCTCGTGCCTTACCGCTTGGCGATACCCCTACGTGCTACCGATATTCGGTAGCGTGTTGATTGAATGGGGTGAGTAAAGGGATTCGAACCCTTGGCCTCCAGGGCCACAACCTGGCGCTCTAACCAACTGAGCTATACCCACCATATCGGGATCCCGATCAAAAGCATTGCGCCCGCCAATCGGGAATTCCCATTGGCACGCCCGGGGGGATTCGAACCCTCGACAAACGCCTTAGAAGGGCGCTACTCTATCCAGCTGAGCTACGGGCGCATTGTTGGAGCAGGTGATGGGAATCGAACCCACGTGGTCGGCTTGGAAGGCCGAAACTCTACCATTGAGCTACACCTGCACATGCTTATAAAGTATACCGCATTTGCATGAATTTGTCAACGATTTTGATAAGCATTTTATATTATATTACGTTTCGCAGTCGTTTGATCATTGCATTTAATTTAAAAATAATATAAAAATGTTGACAAATTTAATATTTGCTTGTATACTGATTTTAATAAATTCGTACGGGACTTCGGTATTGCATTACTGCTATTATACCAATAAATTCAATGTGGGAGAAACTATACTGTTATGAATATTTCGGGGAATTTCGATACGGCGCTCGGAGAAGTCGATATTGTCAAAAAGATGTTGCGGCTTTCGGGCGTAGAATATGATAATGTCGAAAAAAGTTTGGATGCCGACGGCGGCGATGTGATCGTTACGGCATACGGTAAAAACTGATTATCGAAGTAAAGGAAGAAGATTACGAAACGAGATTTTGTCGGTATAGACAATTGGGGATAGATTTTCTTTCGGTTTTTCAATTTAAGCAGTCTGCCGACAGGGCAAAATGGCGCGGCGTAAAAAGCTCGAGCATGTATGATCGCTTGTTCGGCGAAATCAACATATCGAAATACGGAAAACTGTATTATTCGCGATCGCACTTATGGCTTTTTTATTCTATTCACAACGATACTTTAAAGTATGCGCGTTTTTTTGACGGGAGCGGTATTACAAGCGATGCGTTCCGTAAATACTTGTTTGATAATTGTTCGTTTGCCGTTAATAATAAACCACCCGATCAATTGTCTTATAGCGATAGATTTCAATCGGCAGTGATATACATAAATAGCGATGACGCGCGGTTGAACGCGTTGAGGGTGGACGATTTGCCCGAATTTATCAACAATATGCGAGAATAGATCAACTGAAATTTTACATCACGAGCACAGACGCCATATAAACACCGAGGTCGTTTTTATATGTCACGACAGTCTTGCTATAAGCTCGTTGAATTTCTTTTCCGATAATATTTCGTTCGTGATGTAATTTCCGTTATAGAAAACCGCGTGATTTGTCCAAGCCATAGGGGCGTTTTGAGCTTGTTCCTTGCTGTCGATCAGCACGCTTTCAAATTGAACGCCTTTTTCTTTTGCCAAGCTTTCGATGATAGGCACGTATTTAGCCGTAAAAGGACAGCCGTGCGTGTAATAAACGACAAATCCTTGTTTATTTATATGCGGGTTTTTGGCGCTGTCATTGAATTTAGGAACGGGCGAACCGTCGTCGAAAGGTAAATACATCAATGTAAAATACGGGGCGGCGCTGTCCGCGACTTTGAAACCTTTATAAGCGAGATATTTCGGGTCGGACAGGAACGACGTTTTTTTGGGCGACGAAATGACCGTTATGCCGTACATACCTTTTGCTTTTGCATCGGCAATACAGGCGGACAGCAGGTCGTTCGCGTAACCGTGTCCTTTAAGCGATCCCGAAACCCAAAAGCAATTGATGTGCATATAGCCGTCAGCCGAAATAGGGCACCAGGCGTTTTCGGCGGAGATGTATTCAATAAAGCACTTACCGCGTTCTGCCGACTTCAAGAATACCAAGCCGTCGTTCAGTCTTTCGGCGAGCCACGCTTTTTTGGATGCGACCTGTATGTCCTTATTGTTGGAAATAGCGCAACAAATATGCTCTTTTTCCAGATTATCGTTTGTCAATTTTATGTATTCCATTTTTAAACTCCTGTTTGTCGAGTAAACTGCGGTTAGATATCGTGAACGTTGGATTTTTAAGTGTCAATCTATGTTAGCAGAACGATCGACGTTGCCTATTTTATTGGCTTTCAATTCTGCGTTCCATAAGCCGTCGTTGGCGAATTGAATGCAGTATAACGGAACGCCGTGAAATTCTTCGCCGTAAAGCCTTAAATACACATCGTAGCTCCCGTTTTCGAGTTGCGGCACGATGTTGCAGACAAAATCGGTTTTGCCGTCGAAGTCGGTCACGTCTTGCGAAAAGGCTATCGTGCCGTCTTTGTCGGCAAATATAATTCGCGCGTGTTTGGTCTTGTTGAGCCCGCCGAACCCGACGTTTTGCAAGCTTAATTCTATATTTAGTTCGTCAAACGGTTCGGAGTAAGTAAACACGGAATTTTTCAATACAATGCGATATCCCATGTGATTTTCTATGTATTCAAAGGCGGTCTTGCCGTAATACAGATTGTCCGTGCCGCAAGCTTGCGTGTATTGACTCGATTTCCACTTTTTGATGACGGTGTTATCCCAAACGGAATTGAGATAGCTTAAATGTATTTTATTCATCTCGGGCAAGCAAACTTCTATATCGTGAAGCGTGCTGTCGGGCATGGTAACTTCGCCGCCGAACGGCAGATGCGAAGTCTGTCGGCTTAAAAATTCTATGTCGAGTCGTCTGTCTGTATATGTGCCGAGATCGTTGTCGGAGCCGAGATACCCGTCGTTGTACAAGCCGAGCCTGTACGCTTTTTCTTCGGGTGCTATCGTACGTTCGGCGGCTTCGGCGGGGGATATCCCCAAGTAGTCGTATATCATTTTAGGGGTGCGTACCGACACGGGAATTTTTGTCGTGTTCGACAAAAACGCGTCGACGATAGGCGAAATGTGCTCGGCGTTTGCTATCGTGCTCGTGTGCATTTCGCCCCAAGGTCCGATGATCCCCGTTTCGATAGCGGTTATCGTGTTATCGTAATTATCGAGTACCGAGCAAATTTGTTCGATATGTCGTAATATCATATCGAGCGTGGGCTCCTTATTTGCGGCGCCGTTGTAGCCCGGGTCGTAAGCAAATCTTATTATTGCGTTTTTATCGTTCTCTTTGAGATAGGTCAACAACCCGTCAAGCCCGTCTGTTGTAGTTTGCGCGAGCGGTTTGTCTGTTTGTCCGTTCACCGCCGCGGAAAATGCGCTTATGTCGCAACGCAAATGATAAAGCCGCGTCGAGTCGTTGATGACAGACTTATTGTACGCAACGCCGTTTTCATCGAGCCTTACGTAAAGCGGGGTATAAAAACCCCGATCGGGATCGGCGATAGCGGCAGTACTTTCGACGTAGTTCAATTGTTGAACGTGCCGTTGCGGCGGTCGCGCGTCGTTGCACGCAGTGCATGCGGCGGTAAATGTAAGCATTGTCAAGCATAATATTATGGCTTTTGTTTTCACGATCTCTCCTTATAGATATCAACAGGCGCGTCGATCGTCCCGATGTTTTTGACTGAAATTAATATATGCGTAACGGCAAACAGCGCCGAAAAAACAAGCAACGGTATGCTGACGATAATTACGCCGGAAAAAACGAAAATTCCCGACGGAATTATAGATAGCAACAATGCTTTTGTCATGTTTGATTTGTTCCACAGTATTATCCATATTAAGCAGTAAGCAAAAACCGCGGCGGCGTTTACCGCGATATAAACGGTTTCACCGTGCGCAAACCAATATCCGCAGTATGTATACGGTATATTGAAGATCATAAACACAAAACAGCCGTACCGTCCTATTTGCTCGATCGCCGTCGCCGCTTTGTTTCGGTAAGAATTCTATGCGCCTTTGTGTTTTGCGGCGTAAATTATGTTCGGCAGCATGATCGATACCATAATGCCGAGTCCGTAATAGTTGAACCAGCTCATACGATAATTATAGCACTCGCGGTTTGCTTTTTCAAGCGTATAGCGAGCGTTAAAAGCGTATCACATATTTTATATTAGATCGCGCATGCAATCGGAATTCGTTGTGTGTAAAAAGCGTTGAAATTTTTGTTAAGGCTCATGACGGCGTCCCGATCTATTAATGATTTTTAACCCCCAAAACGAACTGCTCGTTTTGGAGATTATGCGGTGGGGCGGTAGCAACCTGAAACGAATACTATAAATCCAATAATGCTTGTAAATTTTCATAAAACAGCGATACGTGATAGCCGTCGGCAATAGCGTGAGAAATTTGCAAAGTCAGCGGCATAATATATCGACCGTTGTCATTTTTGTATTTGCCGAATGCGATCATTTTAACGATCTTATTCGACGGCGTTTGCGTGTTTGAAGAAAAATGTTCGTAATGCAACCACGGCACACATGAAATATTGAATATATTCGGCGGTAAATCATTTTGCGGAATAATAGAATTTGTATTGCAAAAAGAGTTAACAACCATTTTATAGCGCTTTTTAAATTCACCGAAATTATCGGACATTGCGGCATATAGTGTACAAAAAAGTTTATTGTCGATATTAAATCCCGAAAAAGTGGGTATGACATTTTCCCATTGAATAAATTGATTGTTTATATAATCGAATTTGAAATTTTCCACGGTATTAAACGCTTTGTAAATAGAATAAATCATATAAGCGTGAAAACTTATATTTTCCGTTTTGCATTTTAGCACGGCTTTTGAAACGTCGATTTTCACGGTAAATTCAATCAATGTGCCGACGCTTAAAATATTGAAAATATTCACGTCTGTCGCAATTATTCAAATCAATAATTTTGTATTTTGCAGGCATAAACTATTCCTTAAAATTTGTTATGTTCAGTATAGCAATTTAACGTCGAAAAGTCAATAAGCATAATAATTAAAATAGTTCGGCGTTGTGGCGGGTGATTGATAAAACAAGCGGCTCACTTACGTTCGCAGTCAAGCATCAGCTAAAATCGCCCAATCACAACTAATTAAGCAAACCGCCGTAACGCCACCGATCAAGGGCGGCATTTGAAATTGCGGAAATAAAAAAACCTAACCCGAACACTTATTTTGTGGTTCGTTTTAGGTTTTAGATGGTGGACGGGGGTGGATTCGAACCACCGAAAGCGAAGCTGACAGATTTACAGTC
>CANDGE010000038.1 GCA_947384195.1 uncultured Clostridia bacterium | reverse complement strand
CCTTTTCGGCTGTGGTGGTTAGCACAGTTAAAAGCCGATGTCAACGCGCGAAAAAATTTTGCGGTGGAGTTGTAGTTAGCATTAAGTCAGGTTGTAATGGGCATGACTTTTTCTTTGTATGCAAATTTTTTCGCGGTGGTCGTTGACATCGGTCAATCGGGATTTGCAGTTGATTTGTGCCGAAAGCCGTAGTCGCGTCGCAGAGCAGGAAATCCGAGCGTTACCCGATGGGATTTTACTAAAACGTAAATGACCGAGGGCAACGCGACGGTTGACGAACTATGCGGCGATGAATACGGCTTTCGGAGCTTTTACCTGTGCTCTTTTTTGTTGTTGCCGAAAAGGCAATATAAATTCGGAGGTCAATCCAAAATGAAAGACACAAGTGCAAAAAATTACTATCTCAGTGAATTCAGCTATGATGATGGCGAATACGAGATTACGTTTAACATTATCGATATAGATTTTGTTAATCAAACGATAACGGTAGCTATAACACGTTGCGGAAAGATAACGCAAGATACGTTCCCACTCATAAGAGATAGCAAAGGTAAACTGTATTTCGAGTACGGTATGTTCTACGAAAACAAGATCTCTGTTTCGGATTTCAAGGAGGTTTTGTAAGATGAGTAACAATCGTATATTTAACTTTAACGTTCTCAATGAAGAAATAAATCCGAATAACGTAGTATCTATATCCGAGATTGTAGCATTCACTCAAACACGTTTCCTTATAGGTTACATAGGAAAGCGTATGCAAAATATATATGCCGACTTATATTCCGACATTAAGAACAAGCACAACATCAATCACATATTCAGCGACGGTTACGATTTGGTACACGAAGGAGTAGCGTTCCTATGCGAACATTACGGCGAACATATACACGACGTCATAGGTGTCAACAAGAAAGGCAAAGCAATTACCTTAAGAGCAACTTACATAAAGCGAATGATGAAACTGATCAATCGCGGCACGAGAGATTATTACCGTAATAAGTGTGTGGACAGTTTAACGCCGGAAGACGAACCTTTGACAGAACTTAAAGAAGAAATAGATTACGATTATTCCCAATGCGGCGAAATAGTGAAAAACCTTAATCTTACGGATAATATGCGTGTCGCTCTTGAATGTCGAATGGCAGGACTGAGTTATCCCGAAATAGGACGGATTCTCGGTAGAGTGCAATCTACTGTCTATGAATATTTCACGAAAATGCGAGCACGTTATACGGCGATATATGGATAAAAATATACTAACGACAAAAACCGCAAGAATCCTGCTGCTTGACTTGTATTTAGCGATATTCACTTATTCATAATTTCCATCAAATGTTGATAAGTATCGGCGACGTTGTAATGAACTTTACCGTTATTCAGGCTTGAGAAAAGTTTTTTAGCGCAATTTATTTTCGCGCTCTCTACTTTCTTTAACTGTAAGCTCTCCATACTGCCTTTGGTTTCGGCAACGAAGTAAATATGCTTGACCGAGCCTTCGTAAAACGCTATTGCCCAATCGGGCGAATAGTCGCCGACGGGCGTCGGAATTTTGAACGAGCGCGGCAGCTTTGCGTACACGCACACTTCGCCGTCGGAGCGATCCAAATCTACGGCAAACTTTTTTTCGGTATCGCTGTCGGTAACGACATACGGCGTAACATGCTTGTCCGCTTTTACGGCGCGCTCGAAGTCCACTTTATCGACGGTAAATATCTCGCTGCCGTACGGTTCCTGCTCGGTCACGTTATACGTTATATCGTCAACTATCATTGTTGCTTTTTGCTCGTTTATAAACCGCACAGCCTTACTGATAAAATCTTCGGGGTTGAGCGTGAATTTGGCAAAAATATCGGGGCGAATGCCTTTTAAGATTTTAACAACGGTCTTGCGCGTAAGCGTAGTGCCTTGACAGATTTTGCCTATCAAGTCGTATTGCGCGTTCGAGCCGCCCGAAGTTCTGAGCGTGGACGTTTTAGTTTTGCCCTCGTTAAAATCGAGCGACTCGCCTTGACTGCCTGTTGTGCGAACATAAGTCAATTCGGCAACGTACATACCCTCGTCGATCGCCTTGACAGCTTTTTGAATAAGCTCGTCGCTGTCGAACGAAACGGTGTACGCGTACTTGTGGTTTATGTAATTCCAAAGCGTTTGAAACTCTTTCTTGGCAAAGTTTTCATTCAGATCGTTGCGCGTGATTATAGGCTTATTGCCGCTGCTGACAAGCTCGCTAAACACTTTTTCGTCGAACACGCCTTGCACGAGTTTATGCACGCCGTCGCCGATTGCCGCTATCTCGGAGGGCAACGGCGCGAACGTTCCGCCGTCCTGCGCGTCGCGGTATGCGTCGAGAATATTGCCGTCGAAATCGGTATAACCGTTCAGATACAAATATTTTTCGATAGCCATAGCTTCCTGCTTGGTTATCTCGTGCGGAACACCGCCGACCTTTACGACCTTGCCCGTAAAGTATTCCTTTGTCGCTTTTGTCGGACGGTCGTACAGCGTGTCCTTGATCTCCTTTTGCAATCCGCCGGCGAACGATTTGTAGCTGTCGCTTGCGATGACGGTGAGCGTGTTTATATCGTGAACCTTGCTGCCCCAAACGCTTTGATCCATACGGTCGCCGACGCGGTTGACGCAAAGCCGCATACCGCGCCCGACTTCCTGCCGTTTGTTTACTTCGCTGTTGGACTGTTTGAGCGTGCAAATTTGAAAAACGTTGGGATTATCCCAGCCTTCGCGGAGCGCCGAGTGCGAGAATATAAACCGTGTCGGCTCGTCGAACGACAACAGCCGCTCTTTGTTTTTGAGTATCAAATCGTATGCGGATATATCGTCGCAAACGCCGCGCTTTTCCACCGAGTCCACCACGCGATTGGTCTTTTTGTCGATTGAAAAATATCCCTTGTGTGTGTCGTGCACGTCAATGCTTTTGAGATATTGAATATACGGCGTTTCGACGAGCTGTATGTATTCGTTGAGAACGCTTATATACTCTTGCTCGAACATTTGCCCGAAATCGCCCAAAAGCTCGGCGCCGCTCTCGTCGTACTGTCTGTAATGCGCCACTTCGTCTATAAAAAACAACGACAAACATTTAATGCCTTTATAGAAAAGTTTTTGTTCTTTCTCGAAGTGCGAGATTATTGTTTCGCGTATTTGTATACGGCGCATATCGCGCTCTTTGATCTCGCCGCGAACTTCTCCGACCGACATTGTATTGCCGTTTAGAAACGTAACCGTGTTGTTAACGGGATCGATTTCCTTTATGACAACGCCGTTTTTGTACTGTTCGAGCGGCGGCATATTTCCGCTTGCCGACAGACTGTAAAGATTATCGTTCACGCCCAAAATGCGCGGCTCGCGGCTTATACCTTTGTTGTAGTTTATCTCGAACGTTATGCGCGCCATCGGCGGCTTTTTGGGATCGAGCAGAATTTGCGAAAGATAGATAAATCCGTCCGTACCGCGAAGATTGCGAAGCTCGAATCCCTTGACTTCTATCTTTTTGACGAGCTTCTTTTGGTATGCGTCGAGCGCGTCGAGAACGTAAACTAGGTTGTGTGCGTCCTTATGTGTTGCCGAGTAGTTTAGCGAAAACAGCGGCTTGAACAGCTTGATACTCGCTTGCGTTGCGTCGCCGCCTAACTTTTGCGGCTCGTCGAGTATGATTATAGGACGGTTGGCGGCAATTACGTCGATAGGACGGCGACTGCCGAAAGAATCTTGCTTGTTGTAGATAATCCGCGCCGCTTCGTTTCTTGCGCCTTCTTTGAGCGATTGCGCAAACGCCTGCGAATTGATTATCATTACGTAGATATCTTTACTCGACGAGAAGTTATCCAACTGATTGAGATTTTTACTGTTGTAAACAAAGTACCGCGCCTTTTTGCCGTAGCTCTCGAAGAAATGATCTTCCATGACCTCGAACGATTTTTTGACGCCTTCGCGTATGGCTATGCTCGGCACAACAACGATAAACTTGCTCCAACCGTAAACCTTGTTCAGCTCGAACATCGTCTTTATATAACAATACGTTTTGCCCGTGCCCGTTTCCATTTCTATATCGAGCGCGCAACGGCAACCGACACCGAACGGCTTACTTAGCTCGCTCGACTGCTTGATATTGTTGCCGAGCTGCAAGTCGCGGATGTTATCGAGCAGCAGATCGTCGGATAGCTCGATAGGCGCGTTGCCGAAACCCGTGCCGTCGTCGCCGATATAGTTATCCATACCCTCGATAAGCGATTGCTGAACGACTTGCGTCTGCTTACCCAAATCGCGCAAATACGAAAGCCTATCGTTAAACGGCTGTCCGTCAAACGCCTTAACTACGGCTTGCACCGCTTCGGTCTGATATTCTTGTATCTTGAATTTGAATTTCATGATAATTGCCTTGGGTATTATTCCCCATTTGTTTGTATTCCGTTTTGTACCAGATAAGCCGCTTTTTCAGACGTAATTTGAGATAATTTCTCTTCGAATTCTATATTGAATACTTGCTTAAATGCTTGATGAAATTCTACGGAATCTCTTACCCAATCAAATAATGGCCATTCTATATAACTATGTAAGTTTTGCTCATCATCACCTAAAAGGATCATATATTTACTCACATTTTTCAAATCTTCCATTAAAGCGTATTTAGCAAGTAAAAATAGATTGTTACTGTTAGACCAATCCTCCTCATTCAATAAATCGATATATGTATCGTCGTTTAGATGTTTTAAAGCAATACATTTATTAATTAAGATCGTAAGTCGACTACCATTAGAATTCTTTATGTTATTTGACATACAATAATTTACCAGATTAACCGCTGCTTTATATTTTTTATTAACAAGTAAGTCATAAATAACTTGTATAACACTATCTACATATTTATCATATGCATCGCTTTTATTATACAACTTAGCAACTAGACACAGCGAGGTGTAAGTAACAAATTCAATAACGCGATCTATCATTTTATCCAGACTTTCAATGTCAACCATAATTTTTTTGCCAAGTTGCGGCTTATTGGCAAATTTACTTTTTGCTGTGTTTGCTAAAAAAATACGATTTATTACCCCATCATTATGTATGATAATATTGCGTATTTCAAAAAATAAAATAATCCCATTCCATTCTTTAAATGTGTCTTTTATAGATAAATTAAACGTTTTTTCAAGCCATTTTATTTGATCTTGATGTGCGTTGCGAAACAAATCATCCATCTTGCAATCTATACAATACTTTATTATTTCCTCTTGAGATTTAAATTTTATAATATCTTTTAATGAAAGTTCTTTATCGAATAATCCGACAATATTTTTATTATATAGGATAGATTTCAGTAGGGATGAAAAGTAAGAATCATATAATGAACACGTACGAACAATCAAATCATAACACAAGTTTTGATATATAACTCTGCTGCTGTTATACTCAGAAATTAAATTTTCCATTACTTTATATCGTGAATATGAAAATTTTTTCTCTGGTTTAAACTTGGCTATGTTTTGAATACTATTGTTTAAACTTTCTTTGAATTTTTTTGATTCGGAAAAAATATATTTTCTAAGTGCATTTATTTGTTCAATAAAATCTAAAAGCAATCGACTGTACTTATTGATATGATCTGCATCATTGGCAACGTGTACTGCTTTTATTGGCGTACTATTATTGGTTATATCCATAATTACAACACCTTCCTTTGTGTAGCGGGGCTATATGTATTGAAAATTTGCTCGAAGTTGGCAGCGGTGGAGTCGTCGGCGAGCGAACTGTCGCGGAATACGGCATAGAGCGGTTTAAGCTGCGCTATGGTCTTTACAACTTCGTCGGTTATATTGTTATCGAAGCAAGCAATCAAATCATTGTCGTCAACAATAAACACTTTTTTGCCGGCGATTTCTTTTTCTTCTATTTTCGCGGATAGCGGCTTGCCGAGCTCAAGCATTACTTGGAACAATAAATCGAGCGGCGAGCGGCCGGGCTTTATATTATCTTCTAGCGTGTCGAGTAGCGTTTGTTCATACTTTTCGGGATTATAGTAAACTTCTTTCATATTGGAGCTATCGAGCTTCAACACGCGGAAACCGACATCAAGCTTTGGATTGATAAGAGCACGCTCGGAAAGTATCTTTTTACCGACTCTGCGTATGCGCTCCTTGCCGATTTCGCAAATATTTTTATAGCCCGCTTTGTACGCTTCCGACTTTTCGTTGCAAGGCTCGGGGATTTGTACAATAATAAATTTGCGGTTTCCGCCGTCCTCGGCATTTAATTGCATAACGGCGTGCGCGGTCGTAGCAGAGCCCGAATAAAAATCCAATATAATATCTTCTGAATTAGTTCCCAAAAATAACAATCGATTTAACAATCTTACGGGTTTAGGATAATCAAAGTACGCCCCTTCTAATAATTGTTTTAATGCACGATTAGCCTCATCAGTATGACCTACTTCGGTGTAATCAACAAAGGTGGACGGTGACATTCCGTTTTTTACTTCCGATAAAAACCGTTTGATTGATGGTATACTATCTCCATTGCTACCAAACCAAATTCTATTATCCGCCCTTAATTTCTCGTAATTCTCTTTTGATGCTATCCAATGCTTCCCTTCCGGTGGATAAAGAGTCCTGCCAGACGGGGTAATAATCGGATAGACACAACTCGTCGCACCAACGCCTGTAAAATCGCCTGCTTTCCAAGCACCACGCGGATCATTGTCCGGATTTTTATATCTTGAATTTGCTTCTTCAGTTCTAGGTAAAAGATTAGGCGTCCAACCATTGAGTGTTTTCGAGTAAACAATTACATATTCGTGACAATTAGAAAAAGTCTTAACATCATTCTTAATCCCATAAATTTTACGCCAAACTAATTGTGCAATAAAATTACTCTCGCCAAATATTTCGTCACATATCTTTCTCAAATTCTCTTGTTCATTATCATCCATACTAATGAAAATCACACCGTCATCGCTCAACAAATCCTTTGCCAAACGCAAGCGCGGATAAATCATATTCAGCCAATCGGTATGGAATCTGCCGTTGCTCTCGGTGTTTTGCACAAGGCGGTTGCCTTGATCGTCATACTGTCCGCTGTTATCCGCATACTCGTCGCTATCTTGCGCAAAATCATCGTTATACACAAAATCGTTGCCCGTATTGTACGGCGGATCTATGTAAATCATTTTAATTTTGCCGAGATACGTTTCTTGCAATAATTTAAGCACGTCCAAATTATCGCCTTCGATATAAAGGTTTTGCGTATTATCGAAGTCAACGCTTTCATTTTTGCATGGGCGTAATGTTGCCGATATGGGCGTATTCGCAAGCAATACCGCTTTTTGCTTATCCGGCCAAGTGAATTGATACCGCAATTCGCGCTCGTCAATAATACTGTCCGCAAGCTCTTGTTTCAGCACGTCAAAATCAACTGCAAGCTCAACCTTGCCGTCGCGCTTGACTTCCGTCACTGCATTTGGGAACAGCTCCCGAATCTTTTGTATATTGCCTTGCACCTTGTCCATAGACATCATTTTGAGTTTATCCATTGTCTTGCTCCTGTAAAGTTTGTGGAAAATCAATACTGATATGCGAATCGTCTTTTTGTATTTTGATATAATCTTTTTGTTGATAGTGGTTGCCCAATAAATCGTCATAAGTGAGTTCTAACCAATATGTTGCTTCAAATTCAAGATTTGGAATGTAAAAATCAATTCGCATTTCATCATCTAAAGAAAAGGGGCGAGCAAGTATATGTTTGCTTAATTTTTTATCTGAACAGCCCTCTTTATATATCGCAAAAGAAAATTTATTAGCGTTTGCTCGCCCTATATTTTTAATTATGTATGGAATATAGGCATCTTCTTTTTCACACATTATTCTAACTCCATTACTATCGCGCTTACATGCAAGTGCACTTTGTTTGTATCTTTGAATTTCTACTGATTCTTTTGTTTGGATGGTTATTTCTTTTTCATTTAATGAAATAGCAAAATACCACGAATCTCCTTCAGAATATCCATATACACGTTCATTATGAGTTTGATAATCGAGTGTGTCGTGTATATTACTATGGATGGAATACGGTACTTTATTGATAGAAAAAATCGGCAAAATAGCTAACCGTGCATTATCGTAAACTATTTTTTTATTGTTTTCAATCAAAATTTGCTTTTCTTTTTCTGCGCGAACCCGTTCCACTTCTATATTTTTGTCGTTTTCAAATTTTAATTTTTCATTTTGCCACATAGATACTGCACCCAATAAGGCAGTGCCGGTATAAGCCAATAGACCGCCTAAAAATGAACCTAAATCCCAAATGTTGATGCTGTTATTACACAAAATAGGTATAAAGATTGCGCAAATAATAATCGGAATTGCAATTAAAACAATGAGCAATATCCAATGTTTCTTTATAAATACCCCAAACGAATATTCTTTATCATAGCGGCTTTGCACTTTGTCTTTTTTCATTCTAATTTGTCCAACTCCTTTTTTAACTCTTTTAACCTATCATTTAGCTCAAACCGCTTTTTAGGCTGTTTTTCGTTATCGACGAGTTTTTGCAGTTTTGCTATTTCTTTTTGCAATCGCAATATCTCGTCGTAGCGCGCTACAAAGTCTTTTGTGATTTCGGCTTTGCGCGCGGTTATAGGTATAAGTTCGTCGATGATTGCCGTGTAAATATCGTCCAAACTCGACATGTTAAGCGGTAGCTTTATCAATCGTTCCACCACCCATTCGGTAGAATAATACTTGCCGACCTTTATGTTCTTTTCGCCGTATTCCTTATATGCGCCGTAAAGCATTGCTTCGGTATAATGGCGCAGTATAAACACGGTGTGAAAGTTTATCGCTTTATCGAGCGCGGATATAAACAGTACGGGAATGGTCTTTTCGGATAACTCGATTTCGAATATGTAAACTTCTTTTACATCGCTATCGGACGGCAAATTCATTGTAACGCTGTTAAGAACATTGGTAAGCGTAACGGAATTTATATTTGCCGCGTCCGCTTTGGCTTCTTTGCTCGCTCCGATCAGCTTGTATAGCTCGGGCATCTTGAAACGTTTATCGACTTGGGTTTTGGTGCTTAAATCGAACATGAGAAACCTCGTAGGAGTTAGGAGTTAGGGGTTAGGAGTTAGTTTTTTATTATGGTATTTAGCATTTTGCCGATTTCGTTAAGCAATTCAATAACCGTATCGGGGACATCTCTATCGACAGCAGGCACAAGTTCCAACATCTTGCAAATTTCAACTTGCGTTAAAAGTTCGGCTTTCGAGCCGTTGGCTATAGATAAAAAGCGGAGGTATTCTTTTGTGCCGTTGCGTTCATATCCTTCGGCTATGTTTGATGGAATGGAGATCGCCGCCCTACGCATTTGGTCAATGAGCGCATAATTCCCCCTATCGGGTATCATATCGGTCAAGCGATAAATTTGTTTCACCGCTTCCATTGACTTTTGCCAAACAGTGAGGTCTTGATATTTCTCTATCATACTAATCCCTAACCCCTATGTCCTAATTCCTAATTACCACAAACGATATAAGCTCGAAATCGTCAAGCCCATCTATACGAGTTTGGAATAAAACTTTACTGCCGCTTTTGAAAAGCGACTGCAAATCGCTTTCTTCCTTCGTTTGAATAATACTCGCAACGGCGGCGTCGAGCAGGGCATTGTATTTATCCATTTTCGCGCCGTCTTTGGTTTCTTTATTGAATTTGCGGCATGGCGCGGCAAGCGGCTCTTGCTTGTTCTTTGAGATAGTGCGCAAAACGTCGAGTATGGATTTAACGTCCAAGTGATTGTATTTGACCGCTCCGCTCTCGGTGAGATAAACGAGATAGTAGGGGTGTAAGCGGTTTTGTTTGTTAATATTCACGCCGTTGTTGCGATTGCGGAGCACGAAGATCACGCCCGGCTCTATGCCGCGACTTTCGTCTGCGGCTACCACGGCGTGCAAACCCGTGGTATTGCCTTTGGGCTGTCCGTTGGCTTTTATGTAGTTATTCAAGTCCATTACAAAATCATTCAAGCCCAAATCGGTTATGGATATATTGCCGTCCACGTCTTCGAGATCTTGCAGCGTTCCTTCTTGCAGTTTTTTAAGCTGTTCTTTGCGATAGTCCATCTCCTCGTTTTCTTCGGAGATTATATTATCGTCGGCAGTTGCCGTTTGATTGACTATCGTCATACGCGCCGACACGCGCTTATTCAGATTGATATACTCGTCGAGCGATATATCCGGCCAAAAGTTGACGAGCCGTATTTGCGCGTTTTTGCTGCCTATACGGTCGATACGCCCGAAACGTTGGACTATGCGCACGGGGTTCCAATGTATATCGTAATTTATGCAAATATCGCAGTCTTGCAGGTTTTGTCCTTCGGATATGCAATCCGTGCCGATAAGCACGTCTATCTCGGATTTTTCTTGCGGAAGGACTATATCTTTTTGCTTGGACTGCGGCGAGAAAAGCGTTAAGAGCCTGTCCGAATATGTACTGCCGCCTATATTGGTAGCATTGTTATTGCCGCCGCCAACCTTTGCCGTAAATAGACCGTATTTGATTTTGACATACTCGGATATTTCTTCATATAAATAATCAGCGGTGTCGGCGAACGCGGAGAATATAAGCACCTTTATATTATCGGCGTTTATGGGGTTTGTTATTTTATCGTCGATTAGCCGTTTAAGCTCGGATAATTTTTTATCGTTCTCGGGCGTTACGCGCTTCATAGCGATATAAATTTCATTCAGTATTTCGACATCGTGCGCTATGTGCCGCCGCCACGTTACCGCGTCAATATCGGCAAGGTTTATATCTATCGTCTTGCCGGACGACACTCGCGTAAACGAATACATTTCGTCTTCGTCCGGATCGTCGATAGCAAATCCGCCGAGCTCGCGCTTTATGAAAACCGATTTGTCGCCGTTCAAAAACGCATCTATGATTTTGAGCATATCGTTGTTTGTTTCAAGCAGGCTCTCGAGCGTCAAACGGAATGCGTAAACGCTGCTCTCCAAGCGTTTTAACAGCATTATCGTCATTAGCTTTTTCAGTCCGTTTTCGCGGTTTATCTGCCTTGTCAGACCTTGCCCCAAGCTGTTCGCCGTTTTGTCTTCCGCGCTCAAATCTATTTCGTACTTCGCTTCGTATTTGGCTATACACGAAGGGAACAGCATAGAAAGCGGCGCATACACGCTCATAGTTGTAGACAGCAACTTATCGTAAATTTGTTTGTACTTCATTACCGATTGATCATCGGTAAGGTTGGGATAGTACGACTGCGTGGGAAGGCGGCTTGGGAACGTGCCTATATCCGCCGTGTCGTAGAATTTTTGTATGTGCTTGCGGCTTCGGGCAATCGTCACGCTGTCGAGTATCACCGAAAAATCGATATCCAATCTATCGAGCAAATCTTTTGCATGGCGTTTTTCGGTGGGCAATTTGCTCCACGCATTGAATACTTTTTGCGCGTTGCGGAACACCGTCTGAATATCTTTTTCGGTGTCGATCGCGCTGTTCATCTCGTCGTAATCGCCGCCGTAAGCTAATAGTAATTGGTTTTTCAAATCATTATAGCGGTTGTTGACGGGCGTCGCGGACAGCATTAAAACTTTGGTCTTTACACCGTCCTGCATAATGCGCTTCATTAAAAAGTCGTAGCGCGTGTCCTTGTCTTTATGCACCGAATTGTTGTTGCGGAAATTGTGGCTTTCATCTATAACCACCAAATCGTAATTGCCCCAATTAAGCGTCGCCAAATCTATATTGCCGCTTTTGCCGCGCGTTCGTCCCAAGTCGGTATGAAAAAGCACGTCGAACCGAATGCGGTCCTTGTAAAAAATGTTTGTCGTGGTGTTGTTTTGGTACTGTCGCCAATTCTGTTCCAAACGCTTGGGGCAAAGCACGAGAATGGACTTATTGCGGAGCGAATAGTATTGCATTACGGCAAGTGCGGTGAACGTTTTGCCCAAACCGACGCTATCCGCGAGTATGCAACCGTTATACCGTTCGAGCTTGTTTATTATGCCGACCGCGCCGTCTTTTTGGAAGTTATACAGCTTGTTCCAAATAAGGCTGTTCTTAAAGCCCGTCGCCTCATTAGGCATAAAATCTTCGTCGAGATCGCGCAGAAAGTCTTTGAACACGTTGTAAAGAATTATAAAATAGATGAACTCCGGCGCGTTTTCTTTGTAACAGCTCGATATGTAGTCCACAACGGCGTCGGTTATATCCTCGAGCCGTGCGCCGTTTTCCCAAAGCCTATCGAATTCGCCGATAAAGAACTTGCTTTGTTCGGCTATGTCCGACTTCATTATCCCGACAAGGTTACTGCCGCTTCGTTCGTAGCCGAGATCGGCGGTGGTAAAGCCGTTGACCGGCGTATAGTGAATATACTTGCCGTCGTTTTCTATGTTTATCATGCTTTGCGTGGCGACGGGCGCTTTTAGCGTTTTTATCGTGGCTTTGCGTTTTATCCAATCGGCGCACTCGCGGGCGATGGCACGTTGCGTCATTTGATTTTTAAGCCGTATCTCAAACTCCGTGCCGCAAATGCTCGACTCCGATAGCTTGGGAATATAAAACTCGCGTTTTTCTTTGGGTCCGTCGCCGATTTGCTCGTCTATAAACGTCGGCGTGGTAAATAGGAATTTAAGCTCATCCACATTTTCAAGCTCGGCTTTTAGCGCGGCATAGGCATAAATCGAAAAGCATGCCGCCGCTATGCGTAAGCGACTGCCGCTTTTGATTTCTTTTTTCAGGTCATCGCCCAAAAGTTTGCTTGTGTTGTTGATAATATCTACCACGCTTTTATTATAGCAGAAAATGTCGAAAACGTCAACCGTGCCTTAGATCTTTACAGTTTACTTAACTACGAAATTTTTGTAATGCATAAAAATATATGATTTCTATCGAAGTTTGGCACTATGGCGGTCGCTTGATATATAACAAGCGCGGCGCTTCGCGCCGCGATCAAGCGCCCGCCGAAACGAAAAGGAACGACTGAACAAACCGCAACGCCGAGCGACCAAAGGCGTCGCCGCTGAACCGCTTGGCGATCGCCTTTGCGTACTCGCTCGGCGGCGATATGCGGTAATTTGTCGTGTCGTGTAAATCTTGATTGTTTCATTATGGCGGTTATTGCTTTACGACGGCTTATGACGATTTCCACTATCTCGGTTTATAAGCGAAAGGCTTTATATTTTTTATCGAATCGGTTGTTAATTTGCCTTTTTATTGGGCTACCATTTGAGAGCGAAAAATATTTTCTCGAATAAACCCCACTCGCGGCATTTTCGTGCTTATTATATAGAGCGTTTTACTCCAAACATTAAATTTTGATTAAATTTTTTGTCAGACCCCTGCTTTTTGCAAAAAAGTGTCCTTGGTTAAGTGTAGGGGTAAATTTTTTTCGAGAAAAATTTTGCCGTTATAGGGTGAAATTTTATATTAGTTATTGCAGGGCGTGTACTTTTACCGTTTTTTGACCTATGTATATTAGAGAGTGTTTTACTCTCTCGATATAAAAAATCTTATAAGGAGGTTTATTTTAATGCTTAATACAAAGCTCGGCGTCGTTGTTGTCGGAACGCCCGACATAACGAAGCTGCTTACAAGCGAACAAAGAACGTTCTTTGAAACGCTGTTCGCAAGAGTTTTGGAATTGGCAAAGAAAGACGATTAAGTCCTTTAAGGGCAAAACAACAACTTAATAGAGAGATAGCTGAAAAAAATAGTTTATAAAATCGTGTAGGTACTGCCGCAGGTCGAGCATAGTGCGTCCGAATAGAAAAGGAGCAATGCCGCAAGGAAAAATGAGCAAGTACAAAATAAAAGCAAAAAGCTACTGTTTTGTATTTGCCCTTTTTCTTTGCAAAATTTCAAAACAACCACCAACAAAAAACACAAGGAGAACACTATGCCATACAGAAATTGCAAAATCTATTCCGACGGCAGTAATTACATAGCCATACCGAGCGAGAACTTTCCGCGCGGTAGAAAGCCGTCGAAATCACCGAGAAAAGAACAGTCCCATAAAGCCGAGTTTGAAACGGCTTACAAAGCAAGTCAAGCACTGCCGAGAAAAGAAAGGAAACAGTATATAACAGAACAATTAAAGTCGGAATTTAATTCACCTGAACAAACAAAACAATATGTCGAAAAGAATTTGGAACGCAAGAAAACAAACGCCATAAAACGCCGAGTAACGTTAATGAGAAAAGTGCATTTACAGTCTTGGAATTACTTTATAACTTTTACATACGACGGAAATAAAGTAAACGAGATTGAGTTTAAGCAAAAGCTAATGAATACGTTAAAACATCTCGTCAGCCGCAAAGGTTGGAAATACATAGGCGTATGGGAACGAAGCCCCGAAAAGCAAAGACTACACTTTCACGGTATATTCTATATCCCCGAAAACGAGATGATAGGAACGCTCGAACGAATAACCGATTACGACACAATAGCGCACAGAAAACAAACGACATACCAAAACACGCATTTTCTTAAACGCTTCGGACGGAACGATTTTAAGTCTTTAATGCCCTACGATGTAGACCGTTCCGTTAGATACATACTCAAATACATAGAGAAAAGCGGCGAAAAATTATGCTACGGCGGTAAACTGCCTACATACATAAAAGGTCATATACTTGACGAAGATGTTTTATGTACTTACGGAGTAGACGATAGAAAACTATTGTTATTCAATGATTTCACTTGCATAGACGACGACGGCGTAGTTTGGGGCAAGGCTTCGCCGGAAGTAATAGCACAAATGCCCAAGACCAACTAATTCTTTGTCTTTCGCCTGTGGGAGCGTAAACGAAAGCGCACTTTTTTGCAAGGGTAAAATGCACTGCTGCGCAGCCCTTGCAAAAAAGAGTGTTCAAGCCCATAAGCGGTAAAACCTTTGCGCTTCCGTTTGGTTCGCTCCCGTCGAAAGACAAAAATAAAAACAAAATAAGGAGATCAAAATCAATATGAAAAATGCTGTAATTTATGCTCGGTATAGTAGCGATAAACAGACCGACCAGAGCATCGAAGGACAACTGCGTGTATGCAACGAGTACGCCGAACGTAACGGCTTGACTATTGTGGACACCTATATAGACCGAGCTACAACGGGAACAAATGACAACCGTCCGTCGTTTCAACGTATGCTATCCGACAGCGATAAGCCTGTTGTTTGGGATATCGTTCTCGTTTACGCGATAGATAGATTCGGTAGGAATGCTATTGAGATTGCAATGAACAAACAGCGATTGAAGAAGAACGGTAAGACTTTAATATCCGCTACACAACGCACATCGGATAATATTGACGGCACAAAGAATCTCGACGGAATACTGCTCGAAAACGTGTACATAGGTCTTGCCGAATACTTTTCCGCCGAGCTTGCGCAAAAGGTTTCGCGTGGATTACGGGAGAACCGAGAGAAAGGCTTATACACGGGTGGAACATTGACATACGGTTATAAAGTCAAAGACAAGAAAGTGTATGTTGACGAGGATCAAGCCAATATAGTGCGCGAGATATTTACCATGTATGCAAACGGTCACATGGCGCGAAAGATTGCAGACCGGCTTAATAATAGCGGAATCACTTACAACGGTAAAATATTCTTACAAAATGCCATTTATAATATGTTGCACAATAAGAAGTATATCGGTCGCTATGAAGTAAACGGCGAAGTCTATACAAATATCTTCCCGCAATTAATAGACGATGCAGTATTCGACACCGTTCAAAGACGATTGGAGCATAATAAACTCGGGCAAAAAAGCCGAAATACGAATTTTTTGTTAAAGGGCAAAATCGTGTGCGGTTACTGCGGAAAGAACATAAACGGCGATAGCGGTACCAGTCATACAGGCAAGGTTTCTTATTACTACAAGTGCGTCAATAAAAAGAAAAACAAAAATAATTGTCATAAAGCGACGGTAAGAAAAGATTATCTCGAGAATATAGTTTTGGATATGGCAATGGAGATATTCACCTCGCAAGTCGATTTGGATATGATATGCGACGAGATAATCCGAGTAAACAGAAAAAGCATAGCCGACCACTCGACGCTCAATATACTGCTTGAACAAAAAGCACAGGTCGAGAAAAGTATGGCTAACGTAATGAAAGCGATAGAAGAAGGTATTATCTATGACGTAACGAAAAACAGAGTCAAAGAATTGCAGGAACAGCTTGACGATCTATCCGCGAAGATATTGGTCGAACAGTACAAGCAAGAAAACGGCATAACGCGCGAAGAAGCTATGGAATACTTAACAAGCGGAGTACGAGACCTATCTCCGCAACTGCTGATAGACTTAATGGTAAACCGAATAGAACTGTTTGACGACGAAATAATAGTTTGGTTTAACTACTCAAACAAAAACAATCCCGACGATCCCGACACCGAAAGTCGGGATTTTATTTTGCAAGAAAAATACACGATGCGCGTAAATACGGCAGTTATTATTGTTACAATGAAATTGTGACACGAAAAAACCCAATCAAACTATATTTTTATAGTTCGACTGGGTCGCTCTTGGTGACCCCAACGGGACTCGAACCCATGATTTCACCGTGAAAGGGTGATGTCTTAACCGCTTGACCATGGGGCCACAATGGAATATTATTTTATCATGCTTGCGTTTTTTTGTCAAGCATATTTTACCAATTCCAAACGACGAAAATTTTTATATTTCCGATTTTGACCATAAATATGCCGCACTAACCTATCGTTTTGCCCGAATTTCGCAAAAAAATAATAAAAAACGAAGAAATTCGGGAAAAAGTCGAAAAAAGCGGGCGCGATCGCGGTATATATATTAT
>CANDGE010000037.1 GCA_947384195.1 uncultured Clostridia bacterium | reverse complement strand
CCGTCGCGCCGACGATAGAACCGATATTGTTCGCGGTCAGGACGGTCGCCGAATTTTTGCATACCGTGCATACGCCGTCTTTTACGTCGTGCGCGAGCTTTGCGGCAACACGCAAAAACTCTTTTTTGCAATGCGGACAAGTTGCCTTTTGCTCGCCTTCTTTAACGCACGTCGGCGCGACGGTCGTTTGCCACAAAGTCTCGGGCAACACCGTGTCGAACCGCGTCGGCAAACCGTCGTCGCCCGTTCGCCAATGATCTTCGCCGTCGCCGTGCAAACAATCCTTACGATAATAGACCTTGATCACCGACGTGCCCTTGTATATCTCGCGCCACTCGGCGGGCGTTCCGTCGAAGTACACGACGGTATTCGCGCCGAACGCCTTGGGCGAAATCTCCGTTATTCCTTTGCCTACCACGACGTTGCGCCCCGCGTCCGTTATGTACTTGGCAATGCGCATTTCGTTCACCGTACCGCCGCCGACGTTGAGCGAAGCAGGCAGCACAATGTATCCGTTGCGCGCCGTCCAGCCGGATATATGATACCACTTGCCGAGTATCTCGGCAAACTCCAAACCGTTTTGCGTACGGTATTCGACGACCGCATCGGCGGCGTTGCGCACTATCGCTATCGGCTCGTCGAAGCACGCGCCGACCGATGCGCCTAACGTGCTCGGATCGTAAACGACGAGCACGCCGTTGCACCCCGAAAACGCGGTGCGGGCGAGCGAGCGCAATTCTCGCGGCAAAGCGACTTCTCGCAACGACGCACAGCCGAAAAACGCACGATCGGGTATCGCGGCGAGCGAACTCGGCAAAGCGATCTTGTTAAGCATTCCGCACTCCGCAAACGCGCCGCTGCCGAGCGACGCAAGACTGCCGCCGAAATCGACCGATCTGAGATTGTAGCAATTACCGAATGCCGAGCTCTCGATCGTACCGACGTTGCCGCCGAATCTCAGCTCGGAGACGCCCGAATTATTGAACGCGCCCGTTCCGACGACTCCGACGTTGCCCGTAAACACGATCCGATCGAGTGCGTAGCACCCGCCGAACGCGCGCTCGCCTATACCGTCGACGCTCCCGACCGACACGCGAGTGAGCGCCGCCGCGTTGCGGAATGCATATTCGCCTATTTCAGTGATGTATCCCGCATACTCGAATTTGCCGAGCGAACCGCAGTCGGAAAACGCATACGCCCCGACGGAAAGTCCATCCTTCGCGCTCAGCGTAACGCTCGACAACGACGAGCACGCGCGAAACGCGTTTTTGCCTATCGCACCCGTTTCGCCGAACTTCGCTCGGACGAGCGCCGCGCAGTTCTCGAACGCGCCGTCACCTATACTGCCGACGTTTCCGAATTCGACGGAAGTCAACTTATCTCCGTTTGCAAACGCCGAAACGTCTATACTGTCGACGTTGCCCGCTTTTATCTCCGTGCACGACGTCGCGCCGAAAGCCCGCGACCGAATTTCGCCGATATCGGCAAATCTCGCCGTCAGTTGTCCGCCGACGGATGCGGAAGCAAACGCATCTGTTTTTATAACGCCCACACGCCCGTCGAACCGCACGGTGACGGCGGCGGCACAATTGCCGAACGCGCGCTCGCCTATCGACGAAACGTCTATCTTCGACTCGAAATACAGCGGTGACCAAAACGTTTGAGTAAAAGCATTGTCGCAAATTTCGATCTCGTCGTACGCTCCGCCGTTATTCGCCAATTCTATTTGCGATAAAGAATAACACGAAGAAAAATCGCCGTCTATACGGTCTATCACGTTGCCTATGACAAGCTTATTTACGTCGCGCGCCGCCGAAAACGCGCCGTCGAATATCGCTATTCGCGTAACATACTCGCGCACGCCGTCTTGCACATGATCGAACGGCTTCAACTCCAATACGCCGTCGGACGAACCGTAAAAGTCCACCGCCCACCAATCCATACCGCCGTCGCCCAGCTTGATATACTGCACGCCGCCCACGGTCACGTTAGGCAATGCGATATCGGGATCGCGCTCCGTATCTGCGCGGGAATACACCCTGCGCGCATTCAACGATATGCCGCCGTGTCCCGCATATCCCGCTACGATATCGAGCCCGCTCATGTTATATATCTCGAAAAGCCGCGAACACCCATCAAACGCATGATCGCCGATACTGCGCATAGCCGCAGACACCGTAAAACGTTTAAGTCTGTTGCACCCCGAAAAAGCAAATTCGCCTATTTCGGTCAAACTATCGGGCAAGCGCACGTCGTACAAATCTTCACACAGACAAAACACACTATCGGGCAGACGCGTCACGGACGATCGGGCGTCAAACGCAACGCATTTGAGCGCATAGCAACAACCGAACGCGCGTTCTCCGACGGCGGTCACGCTTGCGGGAATACTTATGCTTTCGATATTATAGTTTTTATAAAACAGATATTGCCATATCGCGTATTCGTCGACAGTATAGCCGTTATCGACGGCGACGGCAGGCAACTCGATATAGGATACGTCATACCACGGATAATCTATCAAATACCAATCGCCGTTGCCTCCGACATTGCCGCTCACAAATCGGTATTCGCCGCTTTTCGCCTGAGGCAAGGCCGACTCGTCGCGTGACGTATGCACGGCGAGCGCGTTCTCGGCGATACCGCCGTTATCGTTTTTCCCGACCGCAATATCGAGCTCGCCGTAATTAAACACTTCGTAAAGCATACGGCAATCGGTAAACGCATCGTTCCCGATCGTTTTGACGTCGCAATCCAAAACGATCTGCTCCAAATAATAGCAATAACCGAACGCCTGCGGCGCGATAAACTCGCTGTCGGTCAGCGTCACTCTTTTAAGCGCGCGCTCGGGATAAATGATATTAAACGGGTTCGCAGGGATCGGACTGTAAAAATAAGCAAGCTCGAATTTGCTTTTTTCGTATTCGTGATCGCCGAAATACCGTTTGGCGCCGACAAACGGCGTCGTCAACGATTCGAGCGCGCTACACCCGGTCAATATGCCGTAGCCTATTTCGAGCGTATTATTCGGAATAACCAACGACTTCAACTTCGCGCATTCCGAAAACGCGCAGTTGCCGATGCTCGTGAGTCCGTCGACAAAATCGATATTTTCTATCTCGCGACAATATGCAAAAGCATGGTCGGGCAACCGCGACGACATTTCGATCGTCACATTTTTGAGCGAGCTCGGCACGTACAGATCGCTCAGCTCGTACGACTCCGCGCCGAAAAGCTCGCCGAGCGATCGCGAACTCGCATACGGCATGGACAGCTTTTGCAATCGATCGCAACCCGTAAATGCGCCGTTTCCGATCGAGTTTACGGTGCTCGGCACGGCAAGCTCTACAAGTCCGACGCAACCGAAAAACGCTTTTTCGCCGACCGAGCGCAAGCCGAGCGGCATATCGATATCGGTCAGTCTCTTGCAGTCGTAAAACGCGCTCGCGCCTATCGTCGTAAGCGACGACGGCAAAACTATCTCGGTCAAGTATTCGAGCGAACGGAAAGCATCGGCACCGATAGCGCGCGTCTTTGTGACTACGACCTTTTTGAGCGATTCGGGCACAAAGTTGACGGCGTTCGCATTTTTCGATCCGAACATATGCCCCAGATATCCGATAACGGAATTATCGCTCTCGCCCACAAACGGCGTAGTAAATGTTTTAAGTCCTATACAGCCGTTGACCATGCCTTTGCCTACGGTAAGCGTTTCGTCGGGTACGGTAAATTCCGTAAAGCCCGTGCATTCTGCAAAAGCGTATTCGCCTATCTCGCGCAAGCCCCGCGGCGCGTCGAACGCCGTCAACGCTTTACAGCCGAAAAACGCCATATCGCCTATCTTTTCTATCGTGCCGCCGTCGGCATACTTGACCGAAGCGAGCGACTCGCAATCATAAAACGTATACGGCAATATCGCCGTAACGCCGACGGGCACGGTCACGCGCGACAGCGACGCGCAATTATAAAACGCACCGACGGGAAGCGCGGTCAAAGCGGTGTTGCCCGACAGATTGATAAGCTCCAAGCTCCCGCAATCCGCAAACGCATAATCGCCCATGCTTTCTATCGACGCTCCGTCGAACGCCTTTATTGCCGTACCGCAAAAAGCGCGCTCGCCCACCTTTTTGACTGCGACGGGATACAAAAAATCTTTAAGCGCGTAACAACCCGAAAAAGCGCGGTCGCATATTTCCGACGTATCGGTATGCAACGTCTCGAAGCTCTTCAAGCTTGCTATGTCCTCGGCAAAGCTTTCGGGCACTGTCGGCATATGATCGACCGACAGTTTTTCGAGCAAAACGTTTTCTCCGTCGAGCGTACCGAAAAGCGCCGCTATGCGGTTATTTCCGTCCGCCGCGCCCGTATCGTATTCCACCAAATGTAACCGACCTATCGCCGCCCCTTCAAAGAAATTGCGTTGATCGTCCGAAAAATCTATCCGCCGCAAAAAGTCGACGTTTTTAAGCCCCGTGCACCGCGCAAAAGCGTGTTTGCCTATCTTGATAGGCACTCCGCTCATCTCGACGGATACTTCGGCAAGCGACGTGCAATCGGCAAACGCTTCCGACGGGATCTCCGTTATATCGGAAACGATCTTCACGCTTTGGAGCATGGAGCAACCCTTGAACGCGCCGACGCCCAGCTCGGTGATATTATCGAACTCGACGGTTTTGAGCGCAGTACAGTTTTCAAACGCACGGTCGCCGACGTGGATCGCGCTTTTGAACGCCACGCTCACGAGATTTCCGTTGTCGGCGAACGCGCCGTTCTGCACGCGTTTGACCGTATGCCCTTCTATGGCTTCGGGAATGACGACGCGCGCACGCGCGCCGTAATATCCCACGACGTATATGTCCGTACCGTCCGAACTGTCGCCGTTCTCGAACGCATACTCCACGCCGTGGTGCAAAAACGTTTTTTCAGTGCCGACAAAATACAGCATGTGCGCGTACACGGCGAGCGTCGACGCGACGATAGCTATCACGAGCGCGAGCGTTACCGATAGCGGGGCTTTCAGCTTGCGCCGTCTGACCGTTATCCCGTCCTTGCCCGCCTTATCGGCAAACCCGCCGCTCGCGACGGGCGCGGGCGCTTCGTCGCCTACGTAAGCGACGGACGCACCGCCGTTTTGAGCGCGGTACTCGTATGCGCCGTATCGCGCGCTTTCCGCAACAACGTCGCAATCGCACGTGCGTCCGTCGAGCGCTATGGCTTGCTCGGGCACGAACACGGCGTTCGGCGCGCCGTCAACGTCGAGCGTGCGTTTGCTTTTGCGTATACGCCCGCCGTTTTCGTCGAACTCGGTGACGACTAGCGTCACGCGCGTGACGCGCTCCGCACGACCGTTGCACATGCGCACGGTCAAGCTCCGTTCGCCGTCCTTTTCGATTATCATAAATTGCTTGACATAAGCCATATCGTCGGACAAAGCGCGATCGCACGACTTTTTAAACAGTATCTTAACGTCGCTCATTTTCCCGCCTCGTCCGCTTTGGAACGCCGCGCGATAAACGCGACTACGGTAACGACTATATCGAACGCGACGGCTATCGCGACGGTCACAGCCGTGACGGCGGCGCTTTCGAGCCGCACGAGAAAGCTTTCGGTAAATATACCCGCGCCCATATACGCCAAACACGCCTTTATACCTATGACCGCCGCCGCGGTCAACAACAGATTAAGCGCGAGAAACAACGCTATCCGACCCGCCGAAACGTTCTTGACGACGCGCCGCGAAAACACCTTATCGTCCGCGCCGTTGACTATGACGGACACGAAATCCGTATCGCACGGGATCTCGACGGCGCGCGTATACTCGCCGCCCGCCACGCCGTCCTTGACGTTAAACACCTGCGACGGCTTTCCCGCCGCATCGAACACGACTATATCGTAATCTATCAGATCGAAAGTTCCCGCAAGCTTGCAAACAAGCTCGCGCTTACCGTCGCGCTCGGTGACGGCGTATCGCTCTATGTACTCGGCTGCATCCGGAGCGGGCTCGAAAACAAGCGTGCTCGTATCTCCGTCGTCCGACTTTTTGACGCCGCGGTCGGTCGGCTCGGTCACGGCATAGCGCGTGCGAAACAAAAGCTTAGGCAACGCAAAAGCGGCAAGCGCGACGTACGCGATCGATATGGCGATTATAGCGACTACCCAACCCATCGACGATAACTCCTTGAATAATACAGTTCTGCGTTCGCTTCCCGAATTCACAAAACGCAAAAACACGGGGATATGATATCCCGTTTAGATTATAACACATACGCGCGCGATAATCAAGTATTTTAAGAAATTCGCGTCTTTTGCCGACGTATTGCCCCGCAGAAATTCGTATCATCGACAATATCCGCCCACGCAAAAAGCGACGGAACAACTCCGCCGCTTTTTTACGATCGTTTACTATACGCACCGTAAAGCTATTTACCGAGCGATACCGTTATAACGCCGTCGGTTTCCTCCCACGTGCCCTTAAAGTTAACGTTCGAGAACGGACCGAAGCCGTTGACCTTGCCGCCGAGCGTACCGTCGGACAGCAATTCGAGATTACCGATTATCGCTTCGCCCATGCCGCCCTTGCCCGAAAGTGCAAAGCTGTATGTCGATCCGTCCGCCGTTTCCGTTGCCGTAGCGGTGAGCTTGTTATCCTGTCCCATCATGCTTACGGTAACCGTTCCGCCGTCCGCCGTAACGGAAACGCCCTTTAATGACAACGACGCACCGCCCGGACCGCGACGTTCGGTATAATCGTCGGATCGGATCTCCTCGTTCGACAATTCGGATATATCCACCCGATCGCCGTCAACGTTCGCGGAGTTCACATACTCGCTGTCGGTCGTGGCAATCGATGTAACGGTGTACGCGACGCCCGATTTAAGCGACGTCTCTGCGTATACGTACTCGGTAGTGACGTCGACCGAGTCGAACTTGACGCTAACGACGCTCCCGTCGCTGCCCGTAACGGTAAGCGTCACATTCGGCACTACCTGCAAAGCGTAATCGGTCGCGTTGCGGAGCTGAAATTTCATAGTCCCGTTGCCGTCCCATTTATACTCGATCTGCGGTGCGGAAAGATCGCCTTTTGCGACGAAACTTCCCGCTTTTACCGCGGCGGAGTCGGAATACGCAGAAGCTTTCTTGGCATAGGCGACAAGCTCGACGCTATACGCTCCGTACGTATGATCGATGATATCGGAAAGCTTGCCCGTATATTTGTTTGACGATCCGACGGGCACCACGCCGCTGTATACATCTTGACCGTTCTCGCCGTTCGCTTCTCCGTACATACGAATAATATACGAGCTGGCGTTTTCCACGCCCGTAAAAGAATACGTGCCGTCGGCGCCGACCGTGAACTCGGTAGGAGTATCGAGCGGCGTCTTGACGACCGAGCCGTTTTCGGACGACCCCGAATCGGGATCGACGATATTGCCGAGATCGGTAAAGTAACTGTTAAGGCTGTCGAACGCCGTTGTGGAACATGCCGTGCATACGCCCGCCGTCAACGCCGCCGCAAAGACGGCGCAAGCGGTAATGATCTTGCGCGATTTTTTCATTATTCACCTCTTTTCTCTTCCGACGGCAAAAAGCACCCGACGATGCCTGCGACTATGCCGATCGTCATCATAACGATTATCGTTATCACAGGCGCAAGCCCGCCGCGCGAGCCGTACATATCGTGACATTTGATATTTATCAACTCGGCGTTCGCCTTTGCCGAATTATATTGGCTGACGCTTTGCCGCAACATGCTTTCTATCTTTTCGTTCTCGCTCTTCATCGTCGACAACGACAAAACATAGCTCGTATATATGAGCCCGATAACGTTCGATGCGAGATCCGACAGGTAAAACACCGTGTTTGTCACGCGATAATACGCCGCGCAAAGATTTATCACGACGCAAACGGCAACGACTATAACGACGGTGAACACTATACGTATCAACGGTATTTTATCGAGCGTTTCGTCGGTTATTTTACGCAAAAACAACCCCCACAGCAACGCGGTGTATACCGCAAGTATCAAAAACACTCTGACGTGCGCCCACGCTCCGCCACGCCCCATGCCCCACACGGCGCTCACAAAATCGAATGCGGAATGCTGTACGAACCACGCGACGGCGCCTACGAACAGGCATTTCAACGCATTCATTTTGAAATACGCGGGCAATACCGCGACCGTCATGGCAAACTGCAAAATATAATGGATCGCGTCGATCGCTATGTCCGCCGCGCCCGACCGCGGTATCGACATAAACGCCAAAGCTATCCCGTAATTTGCGAACAACGCGCCCGATACGGCAAGCACGACAAGCAGCGGAAATTTTTTTCTGCGCGGCATACGCGCCGCCGCCGCAAACTCCGCAATAAACATTTCGAGCAAAAATCTGCCGCACATATAAAAGTCGAAAATAAACTTCACGCTTTACCGCCTCCGTAAAAATCGGCAAGATCTTTCATAAACTGCTTGCGCTTATTGCGACTGATCGCCGGCTCCGTGCCGTCCGTAAGCGTAAGGGCGTGATCGTCGATCCTTACTACGTGTCTGATATTGACGAGATAACAGCTGTTACACGCAACAAAGTCAAACGGCAACAGCTTTTGCGCCTCGGCTTTGAGCGTCGACCAAATCACCATATCGCCGTTTTCGGTATGATAAACTACGCGGTGCGACAAAACATCTACATAATAAACGCCGCTCACGTCGACACGCACTACCGCGCCGCCGGTATTGAGCATAATATATTTTCTCGCAGTTCTCGCTATAAAATCGAAAGCCTTTTTGCACTTAGCTTTAAACTCGCTGTACAAAAGCGGTTTCAAAATAAAATCCAAAGCGTCTACTTCGTAACCGTTTATCGCATACTGCGCCATATTGGTGACAAACATTATAACGACGTCGCGATCGAGCTTACGCAATCGCTTACACGCTTCCAATCCGTCTATATCGGGCAATTGTATGTCCATCAAAACAAGATCGCTCCGCTCGCCGCGCCCGTATCGATCCAAGAACGAAAGCGCATTACCGAACCTGCGGATCTCGATCTCCGTTTTATACTCGTCCGAAAATCGGCAAAGCATCGCCTTTAAATTTTCGACCGCGCCGTCATCATCTTCCACAACCGTTGCCGTGACCATTATTCAATGACTATCCCGTAAACCTTATTCATGCTCATTGCGGATCGACCGAAAATCAACGAGCGAAAATGTATGTGCCAGCGGTATCAGCATACCGCAATTCCCCGAACAAATCAAACACTTTACGCAATGATATCTACAACTTATGCGACCCCAAGCAAAACCGTAACGACAAGATCCGCCCACGCAAAAAGCCGATCGGACGATCGGCTTGAAATATCCTCGACGCTTTTCCGTTCCCGACTACACCACTATGTTCACGAGCCTTTCGGGAATGACTATCACCTTTTTGGGCGACGCGCCGCCGAGCGCGATGACGACGTCGGCATTTTCGAGCGCGAGCTTTGCCGCATCGTCGCGCGACAAGCCCTGCGGCAAAACTATCTTGCACTTGATCTTGGAATTGACTTGCACCGCATACTCGGTCGTTGCGCGCACGAGCTTACCGTCGTCGCACACGGGATACTTCTCGGCGAACACCGATTTTTTCCCGCCCATGAGCGAATGAAGCTCTTCGCAAAAATGCGGCGCGAGCGGCGCCATGAGCTTGACGAGCGTTTGCAAAACGTGCTTCATGTACGCCGCGGAATAACCGCCGTCGTTACGGTATTTGTACAGCGCGTTGACAAGCTCCATGAGCCGCGCCACCGCGGTATTGAACCCGAATTGCGGGATATCCTTGGTCACTTCCTTGATACAGCGATTAAGTTCGTAATCGAGCGCGCCGTCCGCCGCGTCCGCCTTTTCGTCCTTGACTTCGGCTACGAGCCGCTCTATCCTGTCCATAAACTTGGCGCACGACGCAATACCGCCGTCCGACCACGGACCGCCCTCGGTATAGTCGAATCCGAACATAAGATACAATCGCAAAGCGTCCGAGCCGTACTTTTCGATGAGCGGATCGGCGGAAATGACGTTGCCGCGCGTCTTGCTCATGCGGTAGCCGTCGGGTCCCAAAATAACGCCTTGATGCACAAGCCGCTTAAACGGCTCGTCAAAGTCCAAATATCCGAGATCGTGCAACACCTTTGTTATGAACCGCGAATACAATAAATGCGTGCAAGCGTGCTCCGCGCCGCCGACATAGCAATCGACGGGCAACATTTTATTGACGGTCTTTTTATCGAACGCCGCCTTATCGTTGTGCGCGTCGGGATAGCGCAGATAGTACCACGACGAACACACGAACGTATCCAAAGTGTCCGATTCGCGCCGCGCTTTTTTGCCGCACTTCGGGCAAACGCACTCGGTAAAGTCCTTACTGCGCGCAAGCGGCGATTTGCCGTCGGGCGTAAAATTAACGTCGTAAGGAAGCGTTACGGGCAAATCTTTTTCGGGCACGGGCACTGTTCCGCAATGCTCGCTATACACCATGGGGATAGGCGCGCCCCAGTATCTCTGACGCGAAACCGACCAATCGCGCATACGGTAATTGACCTTGCGCCCGCCGTGATTTGTCTTTTGCAGTTCGTCGAGCACGGCAAGCTTGCCGTCCGCAGACTTCATGCCGTCGAACTTGCCGCTGTTTATCATAACGCCGTACTCGGTAAACGGCAATTCGCTCTCGCCGTTTTCGCCGTTTATCACGCGCTTTATAGGCATACCATTCTTCAAAGCAAACGCATGATCGCGCGTATCGTGCGCCGCAACGCCCATTACCGCGCCCGTGCCGTAAGTGGCAAGGCAATAATCGGCAATGTATACGGGCACTTTTTCTCCGTTGATCGGGTTGATGCAGTAACGCCCCGAAAACACGCCCGTCTTGTCCTTGCTCGTCGACGTGCGCTCTATCTCCGACTGCTTGCTCGCCGCAAGGATATACGCGTCCGCCGCGGCTTTTTGCTCGGGAGTCACCAACTCCCGTACATACGGATGCTCAGGCGCGAGCACGACGTACGTCACGCCGAACAGCGTGTCGGCGCGCGTAGTGAACACCGTAATGCTTTTTATATCGCCGACGGGCTTTTCGAGATCGAACACCACTTCGCCGCCCACCGACTTTCCTATCCAGTTTTTTTGCATGACCTTGGTCTTTTCGGGCCAATCGAGCGCGTCTATGCCCGCAAGCAGCTTTTCGGCGTAATCGGTTATCTTAAAAAACCATTGCGTCATTTCCTTGCGCACGACTTCGGTCTTGCACCGTTCGCACTTGCCGTCGACGACCTGCTCGTTGGCTATCACCGTTTGGCACGACGGACAATAATTGACGGGCGCTTTCTTTTGGTAAGCAAGCCCGTTTTTATACAACTGCAAAAACAACCATTGCGTCCACTTGTAATAATCGGGCGCGCACGTGCGAAATTCGTGCGACCAATCGACCATAGTGCCCATGTCGCGCAGTTGCCGCTCCATAGTCGCGATATTGACGTCGGTGCTGTCCTTGGGATGCACGCCTGTCTTTATCGCATAGTTTTCGGCGGGCAGACCGAATGCGTCGAACCCCATAGGCTGAAACACGTTATACCCGTTCATGCGCATGAACCGCGCATACGAATCGGCGATACCGTAGTTGTACCAATGTCCCATGTGAAGCTTCGCGCCCGACGGGTACGGCAACATTTCCAATACGTAGCATTTTTCGCCTTTCGCCTTTTCGTCGAAAGCGTTGATGCCCGTATCGTTCCAAATATCCTGCCACTTTTTTTCGATTTGATTATGATCCATAGTTATTCCTTGCATCGATAAAAATAATAGCTCGATTTCGTCCTGCGAAGCGATCGAGATCGATATCACTCACTTTGCGCTTCGCGCGCGTTCGTAATTACAAAATGCCGTCGGCGTTTTAAAACCGCCGTCCCGAGCGTCACGGCAAATCCTTGACGTTCCGTTTGTTTTGCCGTTCGCGCACTTCGCTCTTACCGAATGGTATTCCGAATTCCCGATCCTATTCGAGCACTGCTTTAATGCGTCTTACGCCCGCACTGCTCGACTGCTCCTTGACTATCTTAAAATGCCCGAGCTCGCCCGTGCGCGCCGCGTGCGGACCGCCGCATATTTCCTTGCTGAATTCGCCCATGGTATAGACCTTAACCTTCTCTCCGTACTTTGCCGTAAACAATCCGACCGCGCCCTGCGCCTTGGCTTCGTCGACCGTCATTTCTTCGCACACGACGGGCACGTCCGCCGCGATCGCGGCGTTGACCTTGTCCTCGACCGCCTTTAACTCTTCGGGCGTCATCGCTCTGCCGAACGAAAAATCGAACCTTAGCCGCTCGGGCGTAATGTTCGACCCGCGCTGATTGACCGACGGGTCGTTAAGCACTTCCTTTAACGCTCGGTGCATAAGGTGCGTCGCCGTGTGCAGTCTTGCCGTGAGCTCGCCCGTATCGGCAAGCCCGCCCTTAAACCGCTGTTCCGCGCCCGCGTGCGACTTTTCGCGGTGTTCCTTAAACTTCGCTTCAAACCCTTCGACGTCCACCGTTTTTCCGCGCTCGCGCGCGAGCTCGACAGTCATTTCGAGCGGAAAACCGTAGGTGTCGTATAAGCGGAAAGCCGACTTACCGGGTATGACGTCGCTCTGCAAAAACTTGCACAGCTTTTCAAACTCCTTCATCCCGTTTTCGAGCGTGCGCTCGAACCGCGCCTGTTCCTCGTCTATCTCGTGAACGATTTTGTCCCGCGCGGACAAAAGCTCGGGATAGGCGTCCTTGTATTTATCGACGACCGTTTCCGCGATCTTGGAGTAATCGCCGTTTTTAAGCCCGAGCCCCGCGCCGAACCGAATGGCTCTGCGCAACAGTCGGCGCAAAATATAGCCCTGATCGACGTTGGACGGCGTAACGCCGCGCTCGTCGCCTATGATAAACGTCGCTGTGCGGATATGATCGGCGACCACGCGTATAGCCTTGACCTTATCGGGATCGGCTATCGACGCCCCGGTAAGCTGTTCGATCTTTTTAACTATGGGCGCAAACACGTCCGTTTCGTACACCGACTTCAACCCCTGCACGTTCATCAAAACGCGTTCGAGCCCCATGCCCGTATCGACGTTTTTCTGTTTCAACGGCGAAAAGCTCCCGTCCGCATTCTTGTTGAACTGCATAAACACGTCGTTCCATATCTCGACGTACTTCCCGCAATCGCATGCAGGCGAGCACTCGGGCGAGCATTTGGGCTTGCCCGTATCGTAAAACATCTCGGTATCCGAACCGCAAGGACCGGTCTGACCGGCAGGTCCCCACCAGTTATGTTTCTTGCCGAGATAAAAAATGTTCTCCTTTTTTATACCGCACTTTTCCCAAAGCTTCGCCGTTTGCTCGTCGCGCGGACAATCCGCATCGCCCTCGAACACGGTAACGGCAAGCCGCGCGGGATCGAGTTTCAACTGCTCGGTCAAAAACTCATAGCTCCACGGCACCATTTCGTCCTTAAAATAATCGCCCAAGCTCCAATTACCGAGCATCTCGAAAAACGTACAGTGCGACGCATCGCCCACTTCGTCTATATCGCCGGTACGCACGCACTTTTGCGTATCGCAAAGCCGCTTGCCCGCAGGGTGCGGCTGACCCAAAAGATAAGGCACGAGCGGGTGCATACCCGCCGTCGTAAACAACACCGTCGGGTCGTTCTCGGGAATGAGCGACGCCGATGATATGGGCGTGTGACCGCGTTTGACAAAAAAGTCCATCCACTTTTTGCGCAGTTCGTCGCTTGTAAGTTTCATGATAAAAGCTCCTGATCTTTTCTACTTGATACCGTTATATTTTATCACCTATACACTCTATTAGTCAATTAAAAATGCGCGGTTCGTCATAAACGCGCCGCGCATAAATTTTTATCCGTCTGTCAGTAAACCGTATTTTCTTCGACATAACGGTCACTGCCTCTCTATCCCTTTTGCGATTCCGAGCATCGGGGAATATCCATTCCTTTTTATTTCAAATCCTGATACAGCTTTTTTATCCCGCTCTGCATGGTCGCAATCTTGATGCCCGTAGTAGACACGAGCTTTTCGTTGCTTGCGCTGTATTCGTTATCGGGCTCGGGGTTTTTAACGACTATCTCTATATCGTAGCCGTCCTTTCTGACCATGCGCTTCACGAGCTTGGCTATTTCGAGATAGCTCATTTTATCCGCCGCCACAAGGTTGTAATCGCCGCGCGGATAGTTTTTCAAAATGAACTCGCCTATCACGTGCACCGCATCGTCTATCGATATCCCGCTGACAATGCGGTCGCGATCGATAACGATCTTAGCCTTGCCGCGACTGCCCGCCGCAACTATTTTATTGACGGGACGCGACTGTCCGCCGCCCGCGCCGAACACATTGAACATGCGGAGCACGGTGGAAATTTTATCCTTGCTCGCAAGTCTGGTTATCATATACTTGCCCAAGCCGTAACCGTCGGTCGGGACGTGCTCGCCGAACATGCTTTCGGTAAAATCGATTATAGGTCGACGGCTGTCGAAGTCCACGCCCTCGCCGACCGTAATGAGCTTTTTAACGCCGTGCCTGATGGCAACGTACTGAATGTTCTTGAACATGATGACGTTGTCCGCCTCGAGCACCTGCGATCTGCCTGTTTCGGAAAGCCCCGCCAAATGCACGACCGCGCCGAAATCGTGACCTTTAAAGAATGCGTCCACACTGCGCGCATCCATCAGATCCATTTGCTCGTGCGACGGCGCAACTATATCGAGCGTCTTTTTATAGCGCTTGATAAACGCTTTGCCTATAAACCCGCTGCCGCCCGTAACAAGTATTTCCATGATAAACTCCCTTTTCCGTTCGCCGTGCGAACTCGAATTGTCGATCGGATCTGTCGCCGCGATCGCAACGACCGCATTGCGCCGACTACGCTTTATAACTGCTTTTTAATTCGACCACTCTGTTAAACGCGCTCGTATCTTTGCTGTCGCGCGCGAAATACCCTATGCGGAAGAACTGCACGCCCTCGCCTATCGGCAGATCGTTAACGCCGGCCTCGGCTTTCGCCGTGCTCACCGTAAGCGAATTGCGGTCGATACGTTGCTCGATGTCGCCTTCGCCGTCGGGCACGACGGGACTGAAACAGCGTATTTTTATATCCGCCGCGCTGTCGCGATCCACCCATTGTATAACGCCTTTCGCTTTTATCTCGTCGGTCTTTTCGCAACGTATCTTCGTGACTTTGCCGGACCCGTCGGTGTCGAACCCGACGCACCGCACGATGAACGAATTTTTAAGCCGAGCGATGCCGCCGGGCACAAGCCTGTGATAGCCTTTGGGCGGCTCGGGCATAAAGTCCTCGCGGTTGATATACAGTCGCGGCGTAAGCTTGACTTTGCGCGTAACGACGGGCGTGCTTTTTTTCTCGGGATCGATGGGCGTGGGGTGCGGCACCGTATACTCGCCGCCCTCCGTTATTTCTATTTCTTCCGAATGGTCGTCGGGCAGATTTACGATATCGAGCTCGACGGGATCGGGCACTACCATGTACCGCTTGGCTGTCGCGTTGAGCTCGTCGCGGATACAGTCGTAAAGCTGTGCCGCGTCCACCGTGCCGACCGCTTTCGCCAGCCCGACCTCGTTGCAAAACGCGACTATCGCGTGCGCGGGCACGCCGCGACGGCGAAGTCCCGAAAGCGTGGGCATACGCGGATCGTCCCAACCGTCCACTACGCCGAGATCGACGAGCTGTTTGTGATAACGCTTGCTCATTACGGTATCGGTTATATTGAGCCGCGCAAACTCTATCTGTCGCGGTTTCTGTCCGTCCACGCAATTATCGACCACCCAATCGTAAAGCGGGCGGTGATCCTCGAACTCCAAGGAACAGCAGGAATGCGTTATGCCTTCCACCGCGTCCTCCAACGGGTGTGCAAAATCGTACATCGGATAAATGCACCATTTGTCGCCCGTACGGTGATGCGGCGCGTGAAGTACTCTGTAAATAACGGGATCGCGCATATTCATATTTGGCGACGCCATATCTATCGCGGCGCGGAGCACCATGCCGCCGTCGGGCACAGACCCGCCCTGCATCTTTTCAAACAGCGCGAGATTTTCCTTGACCGACCGCGCACGCGCGGGACTGACTGTGCCCGCCGTAGTGAGCGTGCCGCGCATTTGCCGAATTTCCTCGGGCGTACTGTCGTCAACGTACGCAAGCCCCGCCTTTATCAGCCTGACCGCGCAATCGCGCATGTATCCGAAGTATTCGGACGCATAATAGATCCCCGCGGGATCGAAACCGAGCCAACGTATATCCTGTTCTATCTGCTCGCAAAAATCGGCGTCCTCTTTTACGGGATTGGTATCGTCGAACCGAAGATTGCATTTACCGCCGAATTTAGCCGCCGTGGAAAAATTAAAGCACGCGGCTTTGGCGTGACCGATATGCAGTCTGCCGTTCGGCTCGGGCGGAAAACGCATCGTCACCGACTTGACTTTTCCGCTTCTCAAGTCGTTCCATATTATGTCCTCTATAAAATTGGACGGCGTGATTTTATCAAGATCGAGTTTCATAAAAACCTCTTTAAATTCCGAATTATCCGCAACCCCGAATTCTCTATTCCGTTAAAACAGCCCGCTGATCTTGCCGTTTTCTATTTTCATGCCGACGGCGTTGGGGACTTTGGGCAGTCCGGGCATCAACAGCATATCGCCCGCGATCGCCACGACAAACCCCGCGCCCGCGCGGTACTGAACGTCGCGCACGGTAATGACGAAGTTTTCGGGACGTCCGAGCTTTTTAGGATCGTCGGAAAGCGAGTACTGCGTTTTGGCGACGCATACGGGCAGTTTATCCACTCCGAACGGCAGCATTTTTTCAAGGCTCTTTTTCGCCTTGGCAGTCCACACGACGGACTTTGCGCCGTATATCTTGGTCGCGACCTTTTCCACCTTTTGCATAACGGTATCGTTATCGTCGTAAGTAAACGTGAGCTTGGCTTTGCCGCTCGCGGCTTTGACCACGGCTTCGGCAAGCGCCGTCGC
>CANDGE010000036.1 GCA_947384195.1 uncultured Clostridia bacterium | reverse complement strand
GCATAGCCGCCGCGCCGTCGCCGTCCACCGAGCCGAAGTTGCCGTGCCCGTCTACAAGGCACGCGCCCATATTGAACGGTTGCGCCATACGCACCATCGCCTGATATACCGAGCTGTCGCCGTGCGGGTGGAGCTTACCCAAGCAGTCGCCTACTATACGCGCGCTCTTTTTATACGGTTTGTCGGGCGTGATGCCGAGCTGTTGCATAGTGTAAAGTATGCGACGCTGAACGGGCTTCAAGCCGTCCTCGACGCGCGGCAACGCACGGTCGAGTATGACCGATTCGGAATACGGGATCATAGAGTCGCGCATTACGTCTTCCATTGTGGATACGACAAGCTTGCCCGACGTTACTTCTGTATTTTTATCGTTTTCCTGTGCCATATGGATCCTCTTTAAGAATTCGGAAGTGGGAATTAATTGATAAAACGGTGCGTGTATCGAGCGACGCGAACTATATCGCGCAGACTATCTTCATGATACGACGGCGCGGGCTCGATGCAGTTTATTCAAACATACGTCGAGTGCGACACATCGCACGCAACACGGAGATCGGCAACATTTTTGCCGCGCTCGATAAGCGACGCTTACTTATTGAATGTGTCTACTTTATTGAAGTCCGCGTGCTCGATTATATACTCGCGGCGCAGATCTGCGGCGTCGCCCATAAGAACGGATACAAGCTTTTCGGCTTCCGCGGCGTCGTCGATAGACACCTGCATGAGCGAACGCTGTTGCGGGTTCATAGTCGTTTCCCAGAGCTGATCGGCGCTCATTTCGCCCAAGCCTTTATAGCGCTGAACGAGCGCGCCCTTGCCCAGCTTTGACTTGGCTTCCGCAAGCGCGGAGTCGTCGTAGCAGTATTCGACCTGATTGCCTTTTTCCACTTTGTACAGCGGCGGCAAGCCGATATATACGTGACCTTCGGTTATGAGCTCTTTCATATAACGGAAGAAGAACGTCAACAGTATCGCGCGGATATGATAACCGTCTACGTCCGCATCCGACAATATTATCACCTTGTGATAGTTGAGATTGTCGACGTTGAAGTCCTCGCCTATGCCCGAGCCGAGCGCGGATATGAGCGTGCGGATCTCCTCGTTGGCAAGCACTTGGTCTATGCGCTTTTTCTCGGCGTTGAGCGGCTTGCCGCGAAGCGGGAGTATCGCTTGATACGACCGAGCGCGCGCCTGCTTGCAAGTGCCGCCCGCACTGTCGCCCTCGACTATGAACAGCTCGTTGTTTTCGGGCTTCTTGCCCGTGCACGGCGTAAGCTTACCGACAAGATTGAAGTTGTCTATCGCGTTTTTGGCGCGCGTGATCTCCTTTTCCTTGCGCGCCGCTTCGCGCACCTTTGCCGCGAGCATGCCCTTTTTGAGTATCGCTTCGCCTACCGCGGCGTTGGCGGGATCGACAAAGTAATCCGCGAGCACCTGCGACACTATGCCTTCGAGCGCGATACGCGCCGCGGGATTGCCGAGCTTGGTCTTTGTCTGACCTTCAAACTGCACGTTTGTCATTTGCACCGACAAAACAGCCGTCAAGCCTTCGCGGTAGTCGTCGCCCAAAAGGTTTGCGTCCTTGTCTTTGAGCATACCCACGCGCCGCGCAAAGTCGTTCATTACCTTGGTATACGCCGCCTTAAAGCCCGTTTCGTGCGTTCCGCCCTCCGTCGTCGGGATATTGTTGACGTACGAAAACAGATTCTCCGTATATGCGTCGGTATGCTGGAACGCGAGTTGCATGGATATGCCGTCGCGCTCGCCCGATATCATGACGGGCTCGTTGTAAAGCGTGTTGCGCGCCTCGTTGATGTATTTGACAAAGTCGACGATACCGCCGTCATAACAGTATTCGAGCGTGCGATAGCCCTCGCCGACGCGTATACGCTCGTCGATAAGCTTGATCTTGACGCCTTGGTTAAGGAAAGCGAGTTCTTTGAGTCGGCGCGATATCGTATCGAACTGGAATATGACCGTTTCAAATATTCGCTTGTCGGGCATGAACCGAATGAACGAACCGTGCTTGTCCGTCTTTTCGCCCGTATCTATAAGACTGTATTTAGGTAAACCGCCCTTAACCTCGCCGTTTACTTCCTTTGACTCGAACTCCATGCGGTAGGTCGTGCCGTTTTTGAATACTTCGACTTTGAGCCATTCCGAAAGCGCGTTCGTGACCGACGCGCCGACGCCGTGAAGTCCGCCCGAATGCGAATAGTTGCTCGTATCGAACTTACCGCCCGCATGCAATTGCGTAAAAACGACTTCCACGCCCGACACGCCGAGCTGCGGGTGGATATCGACGGGAATACCGCGCCCGTCGTCCTCTACCGACGCGCTCCCGTCGGCGTGAACGGTTACAGTCACGCTCGTAGCAAACCCGTTAGCTACCTCGTCTATCGAGTTATCGACTATTTCCCATAATATGTGGTGCAATCCTTTTACACCCGTCGTTCCGATATACATGCCCGGGCGAAGCCTGACCGCATCCAATCCCTCGAGCACGCGTATATTACCGGCATTATAATCCGACATAGTAATCCTCCGTGATGTGCTTACACTCCATTGTAGCACAATCGTCGAAAATTCTCAACTAAATTGCAAATACTAATTTGAAAGTTATTTATTTATCACAAACGACATGTGCGGCAAATTTCCGTCAAACAAGTCCTTTGAAGCCGTTTTGCCGCAAGGCTTCGTACAATACGAGCGCGACGGTATTGGAAAGATTGAGCGAGCGCAAGCCCTGCGCCATCGGTATGCGCAGTGCGCTTTCGGGATTGTCGAATACGAGCTTTTCGGGCAAGCCTTTTGTTTCCTTGCCGAACAGCAAGTAGTCGCCGTCGGCAAACTTTATATCCGAGTAACATGCCTTTGCTTTTTTGGACAGATAAAAATATCTGCCGCGAGTTTTTTCAAAGAAATCGTCGAGATCTTCGTAATAAGTAAGGTCGAGCTTGTCCCAATAGTCGAGCCCCGCGCGCTTTAATTTGGCGTCTGTTATCTCGAAGCCCATGGGCTTTACTATATGGAGCGCACTGCCCGTACAAGCGCACGTGCGCGAAATATTGCCCGTGTTTTGCGGTATCTCCGGCTCGACGAGCACTATATTAAACATCGTCGCCACCGCCCGCATACTCGCTTTCGCACCCGTCTATGAACCCGACGAAATCCTCGTACACCTCGCCCTTGTTTATCTCGTTGAGTATCTCGTGCCGCCCGCCGTCGTACAGCTTGAAAACAGGCGTCAGACCGTGTTTTTCGTAAGCGCGCCGCAATTTTTTAACGAGCTTGCCGTATCCGCCCACTCCGTCGTCCGAGCCCGACGCTATCATGAGCTTAAAGTCGGCGGGCACGTCGCCGCGGTGCGCGTTGATACGCTTTATGCCGTCGAACATCTCTTTGTAAAACATGTTCGAGCAAATGCCCACGCCCGCGCACTTTTCGTCGGCGTTATACTTTTCGACTGCGTCTTTATCGCGGTTTATCCAACCGTTGACGCCGTCTTTGAGCTTTTTATCATAGCTCTCGAAAGTAAGTTTGGCGAAAATTTTCCCTTCGCCGTCGGGCGATTTTTCGGAGTGCGACGCAGCGAGCCTGCGCCCGACGGACAGCATTATCCCGCTTTGCAACGTCGAGCCGCAAAGTATCGCGCCCGCAACGTCCGCATGGTATTTCTCGATAAAGCGTTGCGTCAGTATACTGCCGTAACTGTGTCCTATGACGTATACGCGCTCTACGTTCCAGCGCGTCTTGGCGATTTCGACCTCTTGCTTGATATCGTCGACGGTGTTTTCAAACATATCCGCATAGCCCTTGCCGCGCGCGGCGGCGTCCGTGTCGCCGAAACCGCGGTTGTCCATGCCGATAACGTTATAGCCGTTATGTCCCAAGAACGTGCAAAAATCGTCGTAACGCGCGATGTACTCGCACATGCCGTGAACCATAACTATCGCCGCGCGCGGCGCTTCCGTGTTGTCCCAATAGCTTACCGACACGCGTTTTCCGTCGCGCATAGTAACAAATTCGGTCGTCATGATCTCTCCTATAATAAAAACGTATTTTAAGAATATATTATATATATGAAACGACGAACGGCGTTCGATTTTTCCGAAAGCATACGCAAAAACCGAACGATCGATACGTTTCGTATATTGTACATCATACCGAACGTTTTGTCAACTTCGGAAATAAAGGAGCAAACCATGAAAACGATCGTATTTGCGGGCGGCGGCACGGCGGGTCACGTCATTCCCAATCTTGCGCTGATAGGCGCGCTCAAACATAAGTACAACTGCGTGTACGTCGGCGGCGACGGCATGGAAAGATCGCTGTGCGATGCGCGCGGCATACCGTTTTACGAGATCGAAACCGTAAAGCTCCGCCGCGATAAAAAGCTCGGGAACATCGCGGTGCCGTTCAAACTTATATCGTGCGTAAAGTCGGCAAAGCGCGTTCTCGAAAAGATAAAGCCCGATCTTATTTTCAGCAAAGGCGGGTTTGCCGCGTTGCCCGTAGTGCTCGCGGCAAAACGCGTGCCTGTGATAAGCCACGAAAGCGACTTCTCCCCGGGACTGACCACAAAGCTGACCAAGCGCAAAAGCAAGCGCATACTTTGCTCTTTTTCGGACTGCGCAAATACGATAAAGCGCGCCGAGCATTGCGGCGCGCCGCTCGATCCCGCGCTGTACAACGGACATCGCGACAAATCGGCGTACGGTCTTAACGGAAACAAGCCCGTGCTTACCGTGATAGGCGGATCTTCCGGCGCGGCGGCGCTCAATGCGTGCACTGTCGACGCGCTGCCGACGCTGCTCAAAACATTCGACGTGATCCACGTCACGGGCAAAAACAAATCGGGCGGGCAAAAACAAACGGGCTACTGCCCCGTCGAGTTTGAAACCGATATGCCCAAGCTTTACGCTACGAGCGACCTGATAGTGACGCGCGCGGGCGCGAACGCGCTTGCGGAATGCGTCGCGCTCCGCATACCCACGCTCGCCGTTCCGCTCGAAAAAGCTTCACGCGGCGATCAAGTGCAAAACGCACGGTACTTCGAGGATCTCGGCGCTATCAAAGTCATGCGCGAATGCGACATGACGGGCTCGACACTGCCCGCCGCCGCGCTCGGACTTTATAACGGCAAAAGCAAGTACATTGCGACTATGTCCACCATGCAACCCGACGGCACGACGCGGATCTGCGAGATAATAGAAAGCGAACTGAAAGAAATTGCGGGATCGTGAATCAAGGATCACAACTCTATGCCGATCGCATATATATCCCGCCCGCCGGTCGGCGCGGACACGGCGTTGCCGCCTACGGCGGACAGCACGAGCGTGACCGTATCGTCGGTATTCTTTTTGGCAAAACATATCTCGGCGTCGTTTATGTCATACGTTATTTTCTTATCACCCGCAACGCCTATCACGGACGTTGCGGTTTTTGTTTTGCAAACGATAAGCGACGGTGCATCGAAAACAGCCGTATCGACGACCGCGCCGCCCGTTACGGACAGTAATTTACGCGCTTGGAGCTTGCCGTCGAACTCATAGGTTTGCGCGCCGTCCGCGCAGTCGAAGCACGCATAGTACTTCTCGCCCGAATACACGAGCCGTGCGTCGTCGAACGCAAAGCCCAAAATGTCCCTATGATAGCTCATAAACGAATAATCGAGACTCACTATCGTCGCCGTGCCGTTGCGCCTGCAAAGCACCACGTATCCGATTTCGCACGGCATGACCGCATACGGTTGCAACATGCTGTCGCCGCTCCCGCCGTAAAAATGCGCCGACGGATCGCCGCCCGCCTCGAATGTGAAAAACACCACCGAGTCGTACCGCGGCAGACTGCTCGCCCGCGCCGCCATGACGTACCCGTCGCCGAGCACGTAACAATCGAAATATTCCAACGCATACCCGCTCGAAATATCGGTATTGCGCCCCGCCGTCCAGCTCTCGTCTCCGACCGCATACTCGGTCAACCGCAAAGAATTTTCGGTCTTGCGTGTGACGACCGCAACTTTGCCTACCGACACGGAAAGTATTCCGACCGCCGTTCCGCCGAGCGTCGCCATCTCGCGCGGCGGCGAATCCTGTCCCACGTGATACAGCTTACCGCGCTCCTTATCCGTGCCGACGTCCGTCACCGTCGCGACGGCATACCCGCCGTCCACCGCGCCGACTGCCGTCATGCGCCCCGAAAAATACTCGAACGCGCAAATTTTTCCGCCGCCGTCGATCTTGCACAGAAACCCGCCGTAACCGTCGAAGTCGTAATCGCCGACGGTCGCGTTTCCGAACACGAACAGCATACCGTTTTCGTCGAACACGCCGACTATGCGCTCGTCGCCCGAGCCCATAAGCCGTGTTTCGCGCAATATCCCGTCGACGCGTCCGGCGCTCGGCTCGCGCAGTTTAACGTGATCGGGCGTTATCGGCGTATCCACCGTCGTTCCGTCGTCGGGGTCTTTGCCGCCGCTCGCGCCGAGCCCGAATCCGAACTTGGGCAATAGAAACACCGTCGCCAACAGCGCCGCTATTATTACGTTGAGTACGGTTATGACCGCCAACTGACTTTTGCTTAAACGCATGACCGCTTTTACCCCGCATGTGTGTATGCTTGTATTGTACATCACTGCGGCGCGCGCCGATACGCGCGCGCAAAAACAGTCACTTACCGACAATATTTTATCGGTTGCGACGGTCTTTTTTACGCAACGTCCGACAAGCGCGCATTTATGCGCAAAACAAAACGCCCGATGTACGGGCGTCTGCATTATGCTACTGCGGCTTTTGTTCTTGTTTATCGCGCTTGCCGTTTTTACGCTTATCTCTTTTTCCCACACGCAAAACGTCTGACAGGCTCGCGTTTTCGAGATCGAATTTTTTATCGTCGACGCGCTCCTTTTCGACGCGCTCGGGCAACGGCTCGACGTTATAAGGCATGACCACATCGTCCGTGCGATTGCGCACTTCGAGCTGACTGTAAGGCACCGATATCCCGTTGCGCTTAAACTCGTTATACACGTTTTCCACGACGTAATAATACACGTCCCAATAATCTTCGGTATCGCACCAGCAATGACAGAAAAAGTCGAGACTGCTTGCGTTAAGCACTTTCAACCGACAAAACGGTTCGGGGTCGAGCAATACTTTGCCGTTGCTTTTCATCACGTCGGTCACAAGCTTTTTAACGGTTTCCACGTCCGTTTCGTAAGCGACCGAAAATGTTATTTCCACTCTGCGGCGCGGATTTGCGCCCGCATTGAGCACGCTGCTGTTGACTATCGTGCTGTTGGGGATGGTGACTTTTTTGTTGTCCGTCGTGTCGAGCGTGGTGAACAAAAAATTAATATCCGCTATACTGCCTTCGACGCCGTTGACCGAGATGTAATCGCCCTTTTTGAACATTTTAGTCGCGACGATCACTATACCGTTGGCTAAATTGGCGATATTGCTTTCGAGCGCCATACCTACGGCGAGCAACAGCGCACTGAGCGCCGTCACGATGCCGGTGATCTGCACGCCTATTATGCTCAACAGCGCAAGCACGAGCACGAGATACAGCAAGACCTTTAATACGGTAACTATAAACTGTTGCGCTATCTTTTCGACCTTGCTCTTGGCGAAAATGCGCTTTATAACGTTGATCGCTATCTTGATAACGACGACGCCGAGAATCAGCACCGCGAAAAACAGTACTATATTCCAAACGTTATCGGTAAAGAAATTTTTTATCGAATTCCAAAACGCGTTCCAATCCATCTTATCGAACTTCCTTTCTCTTTTGTTTTAAACGCTAATTTTTATCCCGCGGCACGGGCAACATCAAGCCCCTGTCTGCGCGCACGACCGATTGACGGTAAAATTTGCTCGGGCGTTTAAGATCCGACACGAGCGGAAACCGCCACGCAAACGGCACCGTCTCCTCGGGCGCGCCCACCCACACGGGCTCGACGTCGGGATTTTTAAGACTGTTTTTGCGATACTTGATCTGCTCGCTTTCGGCTTGCCCCGCAGTTTCGGTGACCGCCGCTATTTCGAGCTCGACGGTCTTTACCTTGGCGCGCTTGCCTTCGCCGCGCGCGGGCGTTTTACGCTTATCGCCGTCGCGCTTGGATACCGCCTTGGTCTTTTGAGTCAGCCTGCCCTTTGCTTCGCGGTAGACCTCGGCTTTTGTCTTAGGCAAAACGACCTCGGGTATTTGGTCGACGGTCACCGTCGACGCGCGACGTCCTGCGCCGCCCATTCCCTTGGGCGCGCACTCCATGTCGGGCACGACCGACTCGTCTATGATCTGTTCCAAAGTTTTTGCCATAATAATTATTTATACGTATCGCCGTCATATTATACGCTCGTGCGCGAAAATCACGCTTCGTCGGCGTCTATCGGTGATCCGAAATCGGAAAATTTGTTCTTGTTTTTATTGAGTATGAATTTGAGCTTTTGTATGTCCGTCTTGGCGACGCGAAACGGCGTAGTAAGATTGCGCAGAGTCGAAAAGGTGTTTTTATCCGCCGACAGCATGAGCATACCGCGCTCCTCGTCTATGATATAATCGCGTACGTGATGCCAATCGAGCATATCGAAGTTGGTATATACGCCCTTGTCGACTACGGCATTACGGCTTATGCCGAGCATGATCATAAACGCTTCCGCCGATATCATGACGATAAGCACGAACATGAGCGCGATATTAGTATGCACGCGCCCCACGCCGAAAAGCTCGTTGAACTCGGTCACGCTCGGCGCCTCGGCGTCCGCCATTTGCATCACCGTGTAAAATATCAAAAAGCCGACTACCACTGCGAATATCCAATATATCAGCTTGCGCGTTTTCAGCTCGACGAGCACGATCGAATGGTACAGTTCGATCTGGCGCAGTATGAGCTTCACCGATTTTTCGATGAGCACGGCAGACACCGCGCACGATACTATTGCCGTAATTATTACGGTTATCAAGTAACCAACCATATCACACATTATAAAGCAAAATCGCCCGCTTGTCAAGCGGGCGATCGCACACACGATCGTCTGATCGACTATTTAAAATACTTTACGCCCGCTTTGAACAAGCCCATATCGGTCTTGGAGTAGCACTCTGCGGTGTTTTTCAACAAAAACTCGCCGACGCGCTCGCTGTGCCCCATTTTGCCGAACACTCTGCCGTCGGGGCTTACTATGCCTTCTATAGCGAGCTTCGAGCCGTTGGGATTGAACGGGCTTTGCATCGTAGCATGACCCGCTCGATCGCAGTACTGCGTTGCGATCTGCCCGCCCGCAATGAGCTTTTCGAGCACCGCGTCGTCCGCGACGAACTTACCCTCGCCGTGCGATACGGGAACTTGATACACGTCGCCGACGTTCAAGTGCGACAGCCACGGGCTGAAATTCGAGCCGACGCGGATATCGACAAGCGTCGACACGTGCCTACCGATATTGTTGAACGTGAGCACGGGATCGTTTTCGGACGGAGTTACTATATGCCCGTACGGCAAAAGCCCGAGCTTGACGAGCGCCTGAAATCCGTTGCAAATACCTATCGCAAGCCCGTCGCGCTTGTACAGCATGTTTTCCACCGCTTCGGCGATCGCGGGATTGGAAAGAAACGCCGCTATGAGTTTTGCGCTGCCGTCCGGCTCGTCGCCGCCCGAGAACCCGCCGGGGATAGCGAGGATCTTGCTCTCGCTTATAGCCTTTGCCATTGCGCCGACGCACTCGGCTACTTCCTGCGGAGTGCGGTTTTTGACGACGAATATCTGCGGTTCCGCGCCCGCCTCCTCGAACTTGCGCGCCGTTTCGACTTCGCAGTTCGTTCCCGGGAACACGGGGATAAATACTTTGACCTTGCCCGAGTGTTTTACGCGCGTGCGCTTTGCGCCCTTGCCCGTATAGCATATATCGTGCGCTTCGCCGTCCGCCGCCGCCGTCGTGGGATACACGCTCTCGAACGTGCCCGTAAAGCTGTCGAGCAAGCGGTTTTCGTCCGCCGCCTTGCCGTCGAACACGATATCCGTATCGTCGGCGGTGCGCGTCACGCTCGCGCCGAACAGTATTTTCCCGTCGTCGGACGTAAGTCCCAATAGGTCGAGATCGTATCCGAAAAAGTCGTCGCAAGTCCGCGCCGCAAAGATTATATCGCCCTCGCTTTCCTCAAACAAGTCGCGGTCGGTAGACGTGAATGCAAACCCGAGCCCGTTGCCGAAACACGATTTCAACACCGTCGCCGCCGCGCCGCCGCGTTCGACCACCGCCGCAGCGGTAACGTTTTGCCTGCCTATCTCGTCTGTCAGCATCGTCAAAAATCCGACGAGATTATCGAAGTCGGGCATACCGTATTCGTCGCGTTTCAGTCTGTATCTGTACACGCGCTCCCCGCCCGTTTTAAACGTGTTGTCGATAACGACCGCACTGTCGGCTACGCCGCACCCGAACGCTATGAGCGTGGGCGGCACCGATATTTTTTCAAACGTGCCCGACATGGAGTCCTTTCCGCCGATCGCCGCGCGTTTGAGCTTGACCTGCGCCGTGAGCGCGCCGAGCAATGCGGACATAGGCGCGCCCCATTTTTCGGGATCGGTGCAACGCGCGAAAAATTCCTGCATGGTAAGATATATCCGATCGAGCCTTACGCCCGCCGCCGCAAGCTTTTCCACGGCGAGTATCACCGAATACATGCCTCCGACAAACGGCGATTCGGGCAATACAGCCGAAAGCCCGTGCGCGCACACCGTGCAAAAATCGGTGTTTGCGGGGAGCTTTGCCGCCATCACTTCGGTAGGCGTAAGCTGGTTTTTTCCGCCGAACGGCATAAACACGCTTCCGCCCGTGACCGTCGAGTCGAACGTTTCGCCCAAGCCCTTTTGCGAACACACGTTGTAATCGGAAAGTATATCGCACATCAGCGCGGTATAATCGCCCTTATCGTACAATGCCGCGCGTTTTTCGCCGAGACTGCCGAAATATTCGGGCTTTGGATCTTTGATGAGCGCAGTCGCATCCTGCCTAACGCCGTTGGTATCCAAAAAACCGCGTTCGAGATCGACAATGAGCTCGCCGCCCAAATACATGCGCATACGGTCGGTATCGGTCACTTTGGCTATGACCGTCGCGTCGACGTTTTCTTCGTGACACAGCTCGGTAAATCTATCTATATCGCCTGCGGCGATAACCACCGCCATGCGCTCCTGACTTTCCGAAATGGCGATCTCGGTAGCCGAAAGCCCCGCATACTTTTTGGGCACTTTGTCGAGCTCGATATCGAGTCCCGGGGCGAGCTCGCCGACCGCCACGGCAACGCCGCCCGCGCCGAAGTCGTTGCAACGCTTGATGAGCCGCGTAAACTCGCCGTTTTTCATCAATCTTTGAAGTTTTCTTTCGATGGGCGCGTTGCCCTTTTGCACTTCCGCACCGCATGTTTCTATGGAATGCGCGTCGTGCGGCTTGCTCGATCCCGTCGCGCCGCCGCAACCGTCCCTGCCCGTTTCGCCGCCGATAAGCACTACTATATCGCCCGCCTGCGGCACTTCGCGAATTACGTTCTCCATTGGCGTAGCCCCTACGACGAAGCCCGTTTCCAACCGTTTTGCGGCATAACCCGCATGATAGTATTCGCGCACTTCGCCCGTCGCCAAGCCTATCTGATTGCCGTACGACGAATATCCTTTTGCCGCGCGCTTGCTTATCACGCGTTGCGGCAATTTGCCCGCGAGCGTCTTATCGAACGGCGCGTTGATATCCGCCGCGCCCGTAATGCGCATCGCCTGATATACATACGCTCTGCCCGAAAGCGGATCGCGTATCGCGCCGCCCAAACACGTCGCCGCGCCGCCGAACGGCTCGATCTCCGTCGGGTGGTTGTGAGTTTCGTTTTTGAACAGCACGTACCACGGTTCTACCGAACCGTCGTTCATAACGACGTCCTGCTTGACGGTGCACGCGTTTATTTCGGGCGAAACGTCCACCGCGTCGGCAAAGCCCTGCTTTTTAAGGAGCTTTGCGCCTATGGTCGCAACGTCCATGAGCGAATGATATTTGTCGTCGCGCCCCGCATACAGCTCGTCGAACATAGCGGTATAATCGGCGTACGCCTTTTCGATATGCGGGTTTTCCGACTTGATCTTCGTTTTGAGCGCCGTCAAAAACGTCGTATGACGGCAATGATCCGACCAATACGTATCTATGACTTTGAGCTCGGTATACGTTGGATCGCGGTGCAAGCCCTTAAAATAGTGCCTGACGAATTCGAGATCGTCCAAGCTCATCGCAAAGCCCTGCTCTTTATAGAACAGCCCCAGCGTCAAAGCGTTCTTTTGCGTGAACCCGTCGACGGTGCGCGCGGGCTCGGGCGGCGCGATCTTTTGTTCGATCGTATCGGGCTTTTCGAGCGACGCGAGCCTGCTCTCGACGGGATTGACGAGATACGCCTTGATAGCGTCGAGCTGTTTATCGCTCGCTTCTATCGCGTATACGCACGCGCAACGCACTTGCGGGCGATCGCACCCCAACAGCAACTGCACGCAACTGCTTGCCGAATCGGCACGCTGATCGAACTGCCCCGGCAAGTATTCTATCGCAAAAACTTCGCCCTTTACTTCGGGTAATTTTTCATCGTACACGGTATCTGTCGCGGGCGTGGAAAACACGACGGGCACAGCCGCCGCAAACTGCGCGTCCGTAAGCCCTTCCACGTCGTAGCGTATGAACATACGCGCGGACGCCGTGATGCCGAGCGTTTCGGACAGATCCGCCGCCAATGCGTTATTGCTTGCTTGTCTTTCGGTATAAATTCGTTTAATCATGATAAGACCTTTTAAAACATAATCCTTGTATATTCGATCGCCGTCGGACGCCGATCGCTCGCGCTGTTAATTTAACTTGCTTCCTATATCCTTGCGATAAAAGCAGTCGTCGAATTCGATCTTGGCGATATTGTCGTACACGTATTTTTTTGCCTGCGCAAACGTGTCCGCCATTGCCTGTACGCACAGCACGCGACCGCCGTTGGTCTTAAACCCGTTTTCGCCGCGCGAGACACCCGCAAAGTATACGTCGACATTGTTGTCGAGCTTGTCCAGCCCCGAGATCTCGCAACCCTTTTTATAGCCGAGCGGATATCCGCCGCTCGCGAGCACGACGTTGATCGACTTCTTATCCGACCACTCTATATCGATGCCGTCGAGCGTACCGTCGATGACGGCATCGAATATCTCGTACAGATCGGAACGCAAAAGCGGCAACACGCTTTGCGTTTCGGGATCGCCGAACCGCGCGTTGTATTCGAGCACGCGCGGCGTATCGCCGTCCACCATCAGCCCGAAGTACAGCACGCCTTTAAACGGCGCGCCTTCGCTTATCATGCCGTTTACCGTCGGCTCGACTATCGTCTTTGCCGTAACTTCGAGCAGTTCCCGAGTGAATGCGGGACACGGCGCATACGCGCCCATACCGCCCGTATTCAAACCTTTATCGCCGTCGAGCGCGCGTTTGTGATCGCACGACGTCGGCATCAGCTTGTAATGCTGTCCGTCCACGAACGCCAAAAGCGACACTTCGTAGCCCGTCAAAAACTGTTCGATAACTACTTCGTTGCCCGCCGCGCCGAATTTTTTGTCGTGCATTATCTCGTCGATCGCCGCAAGCGCTTCCTCTCGGGTATTGCAAATGATAACGCCTTTACCGAGCGCGAGCCCGTCCGCTTTTACGACCACGGGCAACGCGCCGTTTTTCGCAAAAGCTTTGGCTTTCTCGATATCGGTGAACGCGCCGTAATCGGCGGTGGGTATGCCGTACTTTTTCATGAACGCCTTGGCGTACGCCTTGGACCATTCGAGCTTTGCCGCCGCCTTGGTCGGACCGAACGCGCGGTGTCCCGCCGCCGCGAGCTTATCCACAAGTCCCATCGACAGCGGATCGTCGGGCGCAACGACGGTAAGCTTTATGTTGTCGTGCGTCGATACGAATCGGAGTATCTTATCGATCTCGGTCGCGCCGATGCCTGTTTCGATAACGTCCATGCCCGCATTCCCGGGCGCGCCGTAAATATCGCCGACGCGCGCGCTTTCGCGCAATTTTTTGACAATGGCATGTTCTCTGCCGCCGCCGCCGACTATCAAAACGTCGTCGCCGTCCGACTTTATCTCGCGCAGATCGATATAGCGCGAGCCGTACGTGATTTTTTTATCCATTTATACTCCGATCATATATAAAATTGAGATGTTTCGCTTCGCTCGATACGACAAATCAACAACCGCACAAAACAATACGTATCGATCTTCTCGACTCGCCGCGAAGCGATAGTCTGTCGGTTATGAATTCTCGATCGCACTCGATTCTCGATCGACCGCGATCCCGCATTCCGAATTCTTTAATGCTTGAAATGTCTGTCGCCCACGAACACCATAGCGATGCCCGCTTCGTCGGCGGCTTTAACGGAGTCCGCATCGCGCAAAGATCCGCCCGGCTGAATGATAGCCGTGATCCCTGCTTTTATAGCCTCGTGCACAACGTCGTCGAACGGGAAAAACGCATCGCTTGCCATGACCGAGCCTTTGGCTTCCTTACCGGCGTGCTCGATAGCCTGCTTCGCCGCCCAGATGCGGTTGGTCTGCCCCATGCCGATGCCCGTCGTCCTGCCCTGTTTGCCTATGACTATGGCGTTGGACTTTGTATGCTTGACGACCTTCCAGTTGAACATTAAAGCTTCGATCTCTTCCTTGGTCGGCATACGCGACGTGACAACGCCGTTGCCGTACACCGTTTTTGTTTTGCCGTTTTGGAGCTGTTCGGTCTCGACCTTCGCCTTGGTCGAGAATAATTTCATGTCCTCGTTTGCGATGAGTGTTTCGTCGTACTGCTGTACCAAAAGCCCGCCGTAAACCTTTTTCATGTCGTACGATGTGTCGGCGCGTTTAGCAGTGATGTCGGCTATTTTCAAAAGCCGTATATTCTTTTTGCTTTCGAGTATTTCGAGCGCGTCCTTGGTGTAATCAGACGCCATGACTATCTCGATAAATATCTTGTTGATCTCGGTCGCGGTCGCCGCGTCCACCGTGCCGTTTATGGCGAGTATGCCGCCGAACACCGATACGGGATCGGATTCGTACGCGCGCATATATGCCTCGTACACGCTTTTGCCCGTACCCACGCCGCACGGATTGGCGTGCTTGCACGCGACCACCGCGGGAACGCCCGCAAACTCTTTCAAAAGCTCGAGCGCGCCGTTTGCGTCGTTGATGTTGTTATACGAAAGCTCTTTGCCCCAAAGCTGCTCCGCGGAAGTGAGCGCGCCGACGCGGGCGAGCTGTTCCTTGTAGAACACCGCCGTCTGTTGCGGATTCTCGCCGTAGCGCAGATTCTGCGCCTTGTCGTAAGCGAACGTTATATGCTCGGGGAACTCTATGCCCAACAACCGTTGCATGTACGACGAAATGAGCGAATCGTACGCCGCAGTGTGACGGTATACCTTGTACGAAAGGCTCAGGCGGAACATTTGATCGTCCGTGCCTTTTTCTATGCGTTCGAGCACTTCGGCATAGTCGGCGGGCTCGCACACTACAAGCACGTCGCGGTAGTTCTTGGCAGCACTGCGGAGCATGGTCGGTCCGCCTATATCGATGTTTTCGATAGCTTCTTCGAGCGTGACGTCGGGCTTTTCGATAGTCTGCTTGAACGGATAAAGATTGACCGCCACAAGGTCTATCGTGCGGTAGCCCATTTCTTTAAGGCTCGCCATATGCTCTTTATCGTCGCGCCGCGCCAAAAGCCCCGCGTGTACGGCGGGATGCAACGTTTTAACGCGCCCGTCCAAACACTCCTTAAATCCCGTAACGTCGGATATGGATATGGCTTTTACGCCGTTGTCCTTCAACGTTTTGAGCGTGCCGCCCGTCGACACTATCTCGTACCCGAGCTTTTCGAGTTTTTGGCAAAACTCGACTATTCCCGTCTTGTCGCTTACGCTCACCAAAGCGCGCTTGGTTGCTTTTACTGCCATGTTTGTTTATCTCCAAAAGTTTATTTTAATTATAAGATACGTCGCCGCGACGAATACCCGATCCTAATTCGACCTGCAAAGCATTGCCACCGCTTCCACCAAAAGCGGATGCTCTATCTCGTTCAAGATGCGCTGTTGCAAGCTTTCGGGCGTGTCGTCGGGCAATACGTCGAGCGCGCGTTGCAAAATTATATCGCCGGTATCTATACCGCCGTCCGAATAATGCACCGTCGCGCCGCTTTGCTTTTCGCCCGCCGCAATGACCGCCCTGTGCACGTTGAGCCCGTACATGCCTTTGCCGCCGAACTTGGGCAACAGCGCGGGGTGTATATTGATTATGCGTTTTTTGTAATTATCGATAAGCGGCGACGTGAGTATGCCGAGATAACCCGCGAGCACGATAAGCTCGACGTCGTACTTTTTGAAAATTTCGAGCACAGCCTCGTCGCGCGCAACGGTGTCGCTAAAATCGGTCTTGCGACACACAAAGCACGGTATATCCGCCGCTTCGGCGCGACGTATGCCGTACGCTTCGTTGTTGCTCGATATCGCAACGACTATCTTTCCGTCGAACGCGCCGTTTTTTTCGCCGTCGATAAGCGCCTGAAAATCGGTGCCGTTGCCCGAAAACATTACCGCTATATTTTTCAAATCGATCACCTGAAACCGTTATTGAACGAGAGTCGTTCGCATCATGCAAGCGCGGAAGATCATTCGAGCGCGACGTGCGAACGCACATTTTTGGCTTATAATATCACGCCGCTTCCCGCAACGGTCTCGCCTATCGCGTACGCCTTTTCGCCGAGCGCATTCGCGCGCTTGACAAACGCGTCCGCATCGGTATCCTTTACGCATACGACCATGCCTATGCCCATGTTGAACGTGTTGTAAAGCTCCGCGTCCGACAGCTTGGACTTTTCGGCGAGCAATGCGAATATATCGGGGCGCGGGAATGACTTGACGTCCACCTTGCACCCGACGCCGTTCGGGAATATGCGCGGGATATTTTCGATGAACCCGCCGCCCGTTATGTTGGCTATACCCAAAATATCGAACTCGCCGCAAAGCTCGAGCACGTTTTTGACGTATATATGCGTGGGCGTGAGTATCTTATCCAAAAGCGAGCCGCCGAGCGATTTGTAGATCGGAAGAGCACACGTCTGAACTCCAGTCACTAAGGTCAATCGCG
>CANDGE010000035.1 GCA_947384195.1 uncultured Clostridia bacterium | reverse complement strand
TGTCGTAGACACTCTTTCCATACACGACGCTCTTCCGATCTTAACGTTTCGCACAACTGCAATCTCGCTTGCGAGTATTGTTTTGCGGACGGCGGGACATATTGCGGCGAGCGGCAAACTATGTCGTTCGACACGGCGAAAGCGGCGATAGACATGCTCGTAGAAATGAGCGGTTCGCGCAGAAATTTGGAGATAGACTTTTTCGGCGGCGAGCCGATGCTCGACTTTGACGTCGTTAAAAAGACGGTGCTGTATGCGCGGTCGCTCGAAAAAGACCGTAACAAGAAATTCCGATTTACCATAACGACCAATGCGTACAAGTTGACCGACGAAGATATCGACTTTTTCAACGAGCAAATGTACAACGTAGTCATCAGCATAGACGGGCGCAAGCACGTGCACGACCGCGTGCGCAAAACCGTCGGCGGGAAAGACAGCTTCGATATCGTAATGAAAAACGCTTTACGGTTTAAACAAAAGCGAAAAGGGCAATATTACGTACGAGGGACGTTTACGCGGTACAATCTCGATTTTTGTTCGGACGTGTTGTTTTTGAACGATATGGGTTTCGACCAACTTTCGATAGAGCCCGTCGTTCTCGATCCCGCGAGCCCGATGGCTATACGCGACGACGATATACCGACGGTGCTTGCCGAGTACGATAAGCTTGCGGCGGAATATATCGAGCGGCGTAAAACGGATAAGTGGTTCAATTTTTTCCACTTTATGATCGACATAGACAATGCGCCGTGCGCGGTAAAGCGTCTTAAAGGCTGCGGCGCGGGCGGCGAGTATGTGGCGGTCGCGCCCGACGGAACGGTGTATCCGTGTCATCAGTTCGACGGGATAGCGGCAACCGCGCTCGGTAACGTGTTCGACAAGGATCTCGACGAAAGCATCCGCAAAAGATTTTACGGTTGCTCGGTGCCGACAAAACCCGATTGCACGGCATGTTGGGCGAAGTATTATTGTTCCGGCGGCTGTATGGCAAATTCATTCAAGTTTTGCGGCGGCGATATAAATAAACCGTACCGCCCCGCGTGCGAGCTGATGAAAAAGCGCGTCGAGTGCGCGCTTGCGATAAAGGCGATCGAAAGCGGTGATTAAATAAATCGATATCGCGCATCAAAAAAGTTAAAAATGTTGTGCGATAAGCGTTTAAATATTTGACTTGTGTCGATGTATTTTATATAATATATGGGTATCATATCGGTAGAATGGATTAAAGTACTTCCACGATAAGAAGATACCGCGGAGAAAATCTATGGACGAAAAAAATTCTTTGACCGAGATCGAGTCGGGCGAGAGCAAGTCGTCGGCTAAAAGTCGGACGGCGGCACAGCCGACTCGCAAGGCAGTCAAGAAAAAATCAACAATCGTAAAGCTCGTGCTTATCGGCGTAGCGCTCGTGATAGGCATGATTTTTGCATTCGTGCCGATGCAGTTCGGGCTTAAAAATTACAACCCGTTCCTTTCGGCCGAGTCGATCAGTTTGGGACTCGATCTTAAAGGCGGCGTTTACGCCGTGTATCAGGCGACAAACACCGATACGGACGACTTCGATACCAAAATGGAAGGCACGCGCTCCGCGCTCTCGTCCATGCTTGCCGATCAAGGCTATACCGAAGCTACGATCGTGCGCGAAGGCTCGGATCGTATCCGCGTCGAGGTGCCCGATGTAGACGATCCGCAAAGCATACTCGATATCATAGGCGAGCCTACCACCGTAAAATTCGTGCTCGACAGCACTAACGAAACGGTCATCACGGGCGATAACGTTGTCAGTGCGGAAGCGGGCGTCGACCAGTCGAGCGGTTATGTCGTACGCCTGGTCCTTGACTCCGAAGGTCGCAAGAAGTTTGCGGACGCTACGGCGAATCACATCAACGAAACAATGAACATATATCTCGGCACGTCTACGACTGCCGTCAGCTCGCCGACGATCAATTCCGCCATTCCCAACGGCGAAGCCATAATCACGGGCTTTGCGTCGTACGAGGAAGCGCAACAGCGCGCGGGGCAAATTTTGAGCGGTACGTTCGACGTTGCGCTCGAGCTTAAAGAGTGTAAATCCATTTCGGCTACGCTCGGCGAGGACGCCATGCTGTACGGCTTGATAGCCGGTCTTGTGGGGTTTGTGCTCGTTATAGCCTTCCTTTGCGTTGTATACAGATTGCTCGGTGTTGCGGCGTCGTTCGCGCTGTTGATCTACGTAGTTATATACTTGTTCTTCCTTGCGGCATTGCCGTGGGTACAGCTCACGCTCCCCGGTATCGCGGGCATACTGTTGAGTATCGGTATGGCTGTCGACGCGAACATAATCATATTCGAGCGTATTAAAGATGAATACCGCGGCGGTAAGTCCATCATGGCGGCGTATCATGCCGGCTTTAAAAAGGCGTTGTTCGCCATTCTCGACAGCAACGTGACAACTGTCATAGCGTGTATTTTGCTCATGTTGCTCGGCACGGGCTCGGTAAGCGGTTTTGCGTTGACATTGCTCGTCGGCGTTATCATATCGTTGTTTACCGCGCTTGTCGTGTCGAGAGCGATATTAAAGTACTTTATAAATCTCAATTCGTACAATGCCAAGCTTTATAATCTCAAACGCGGCAAGTTGTACGAGAATCTCGAGGCTGACGCCACCGACGCCGATATTTTGGCGGAAATGGAGCGCGAGCGTCAAGCCAAGGAAGAGAGCAAGCAGGAGAAAGAGCGCGCAAAAGCGGAACGCCGCGCGCAAAATAACAAAGGAGGCGAAACAGCATAATGAAGCTATCCAAACGTTTTGAGAACCTCCTCGAAAAAGATTTTCACATTACCGAAAAGCGCAAGATCATATTCGCCGTACCTATCGCGATAGTGGTGGTCGCCGTTATCTTGATGATAGTTTTCAACTTCACGCTCGGTGCGCCGCTCAATTTGAGCACCGACTTTACGGGCGGGTATTCGGTCGACGTAAAGCTCAGCAATAAGCTTACGGAAGACAATCGAGAAACTTATTACAAGCAGATCGAGAATGTGTTGAGCTCGATTACGGACGAAAACGGCAAAACTTACAGTATCTCCGTTTCGGGCGCAATGCAGAGTCAGGGCATCGGCACGGACGACAGCTCGATACACGTGCGGTATTCCGCCGTTGCTGGCGTTTCCGAGAGCGAAATGAGCAATTTGGTCAATCCCGCGATAATAAGCGCGCTTGAAAGCAGTGTGCTCGGCAAGATACCTTCGGTTTCGGTCGACGGAAATGTGATAACTTTGACGTACGCCGAGGTCATCAACAATTACAATCCGGGCAATCCGTTCGACGAACTGCGCGCGCAGTTTATCGAGCTTATCCCGTCGCTCAACGAGACTTACAATAGCGGCATATCCGCTACCGAAAACGATATCACGCTCGATGCGCAATCGGACAACAAAAAGATCGTTATCACGTGCGCAAGCAATATCTCTTCGTCTGCCGAGCTCGAAAGCGCGCTCGTAGACGGAATGAAATTGCCCGACGAATATTACGGCTCGGTAGTGGGCGGAGAGCTTATCGGCGCGACGGTATCGTCGGAATTGTTGTTTAAGGCTATGCTTGCGGTGTCGCTCGCGCTCGTATTTATGCTTTGCTATATAGGCTTGCGATTCCAGCTTTCGAGCGGACTTGCGTGTATAATCGCATTGTTCCACGATATCATAATCGTGTTTGCGGCAATGGCTATATTCCACATCGAGATCAACAGCACGTTTATTGCGGCTATAATCACCATACTCGGTTATTCCATCAACAACTCGATCATTTTGTTCGACCGCGTGCGTGAACGGATGCGCTTGTCGTCGTCCAGAAAGTTTACGCCCGAGGCTGTTGCCAATGCGTCGATCAAGGATACTTTGTTGCGTTCGATCAATACGACTATAACCACTTTGATAATGATCTTGATGGTGGCTATTATAGGCGTTACCGATATTCGCGTATTTGCTTTCCCGATAATCATCGGCTTGCTCGCGGGTACTTTCTCGTCGATATGTATAGCGCCGTCGTTATGGGCGTTGTTCCAACGCGTAGGTAAAAATAGGGAAAATTTTGCCTTGGCGCCTAAGAACAAGACCGAAAAGCCCGCAAAAGCGACCGAAATCGGCGCATAACACAATTTTATGTGTACAATAAAAGCCTTCCGTAGAGAAGGCTTTTACCGTATGATAAATCAGTCGGAAATCGGAAAAAAGATCGTTAAAGAGTAATAATGAAAATACGCACGCAACAGATCAACAACGTAATGCCCGATCAACGGGAGGCGGAACGCATAAGTAACGAACTCGGCTTGCATAAAAGGCTTGTCGAGCTGTTGATGTTGCGCGGTTACGATAATGTCGATGCGATAAACGTATTTTTGCATCCGAGTGCGGAATATTTTTATCCGCCCGATTCCATGCGCGGCATGTCGCAGTGTTGCGAACGACTGTTGCAGGCTATAGACAACGAAGAAAAGGTGGTCGTATACGGCGATTACGATGCCGACGGAATATGCGCGGCGTCTATTTTGTCGTTGTATCTCGCATCGCGCGGCGTCGAAATTTATACGCACATACCCGACAGGCTTGGCGAAGGTTACGGGCTTAACGTTGACAGCGTCGAGCGCATAATCGAAAACGTAATGCCCGACCTGATATTAACTTGCGATTGCGGCATTTCGGCTGTCGATGAAGTGGAGCTTGCGAAGGAGCTCGGGGTCGACGTGGTCGTTACGGATCATCACGAGGTGGGCGAGACGCGCCCCGATTGCGTTATAGTCAACCCGCATCAGCCCGATTGCAAGTATCCGTTCAAGGATCTTTGCGGGGCGGGCGTTGCGCTCAAAATAGTGCAAGCGCTCGGCGGAATGGACGCCGCCGTGCCGTATTACGAGCTTGCGGCTATCGCGACCGTTGCCGATCTCGTGAGCATGACCGACGAGAACCGTCTTATCGTTCAGCTCGGACTTATGACGATGAGCCACAGCGATAATTTGGGCGTGGCGGCGCTTGTCGATTCGCTCAAACTCGGTAACGTTACATCGACCGATATCGCTTTTCGTATCGCGCCGCGCATAAACGCCGCGGGACGCATGGGCAGTGCGTACCGTGCGTTTGAGTTGTTTACTTCGAGCGATCCGAGCATTGTTCACGATCGATTAAAACAAATAATAGATGCCAACAACAACAGAAAAACGTTGTGCGACGATCTTTATGCGCAAGCGATAGAAATGCTCAGGCGCGAAAACCTAATCGACAACCGCGCGATCGTGATCGTGAGCGACAAGTGGGAAAAGGGCATTACGGGGATCTTGGCGGCACGGCTTGTCGGCGACTTTAAGCGTCCCGTGTTTGTGCTCGTAAAAAATAACGACGAGTATAAAGGAACTTGCCGCAGTATCGAAGGCATCAATATTTACGAACTGTTAAGCAAGCAGTCGGATATATTAAAAGAATTCGGCGGGCATAATCAAGCCGCAGGATTCACGATCCTGCCGCAGTATATCGAGCAGTTTAAAACACGCATTTACGAAGAACTGAAAAACGTAAACGTAGATATGTTTGTACCGTCTTTCAAATACGATTTGGAGCTCGGCGAGCGAGATATCACGCCCGAGTTTGCGTCGTCGCTCGCTTTGTTGGAGCCTACGGGCAATAACGGCAACCCCAAGCCGATGTTTATGACCAAAACATCGTCGCTCGCGGCAACGCCGTTAAAGAATAATATAAACCATACCATACTGAAATCGCCCGCCGGCTTGCAGTTTTTCGCGTATAACTCGTACAAGCTGAACACCTATTATAACGGCGTTGCGGACAGAGAGCTCATATTCGAGCTGTCCGACGGCGGCGAATATTCCCCGCGACTGTATTTGCGCGGTTGCGTAGCGGACAGATTGTGCGTAAACGATACTCTTGCGCGCGCGGGGTATTTGCGTATGCTTAATTATAAGAACTGTGCCGACGTTAAATACACCGAATACGGTCGTAACGAAACGAACGGATTGATCGACGATAAATTCGGTATACTCGTTATAGCGGGCAGTAAAAGCGCGTACGAGCGTTGTGCCGCGCTTGAAAACGATAATATCGTTTTGCACGAGATCATGTCCGAGACTGCGGTCAATGTGTATACGCGGCTTATCGTCGCGCCCGAGCTCAATAAGTCGTTTATGCTCGAAAATTACAAAAAAGTGATCTTTCTCGATTATCCGCCGTCGCTCAACGCGATCGGGTATATAAATAGCAGAACGGACGCTACGGTGTACATACCCGATACGGATAATCGGAGCGAGCTGTTTTCGTGCGTGAGCGCAGACAGAAAAATTTTCGGCGAGTATTTTAACGCGATCAAATCGCAAACGGGGATAAAGGCGCCCAACGTTTACTCATATTTCAAGGCTTTGCACGAGCGATTCAGAACATTGGAGTTGCCGCAGTTTATCGCGTGTTTGTCGGTATTTTCGCAATTGCGGTTGGTAACGTTCAAGCCCGACAGCGGGGTCGTTGTAGGCGGAGAAAATACATCGCTCGAAAATTCGGATATTTACAAAGTCATCGAGGCGTGGCAACAATGAGCGATGACGCAAAAACCATAATATTGCGGGAATGCGAACATTTGCGTTTGCGTTATGCGTTGATGTATAACGACAAGCAAGTGGAAATGCTCGACAGCGCACTCGATTATGCCGTCAAAATGCACGACGGGCAGTTTCGCGTTTCGGGCGAGCCGTATATTATCCACCCGATAGCCGTTGCCAATATTTTGCTCGATATCGGCATGGACAGCGCGACGGTCGCGGCGGCGCTGTTGCACGACTGCATAGAGGATACGCCCGCTACGCCCGAAGAGATCACCGCCGCATTCGGATCGGAGGTGGCGATGCTCGTCACTTCTGTCACTAAGCTGGAAAAGATAGTATTCAAGTCCAAGGAAGAAGAACAAGCCGAAAATTTCAGACGCATGTTTTTTGCCATGGCAAAAGATATTCGCGTGATACTTATAAAGCTTGCGGACAGACTGCACAATATGCGAACGATAGACGCATTGTCGCGCGAACGTCAAGTCGCAATGGCTACCGAAACGCTCGATATCTACGCGCCGCTCGCGTCGAGATTGGGTTTGTCGTTTTATAAATGCGAGCTCGACGATCTTTGCTTAAAAACATTGCATCCCGAAGCGTACGCAAAGCTCGTCAAGGACGTTTCGTTAAAGCGCGCCGAGCGTCGGGATCTCGTAAATCATATTTGCGAAACTTTGCGCAATACGCTGAAAGAGCTTAATATTAACGGACAGGTAAGCGGGCGCCCCAAGCATTTTTACAGTATATACAAAAAAATGGTCGGGCAAAACAAGACCTTCGAGCAGATATACGATCTTACCGCGGTTCGCGTTATAGTAGAGAGCGTGCGCGATTGTTACGAAGTGCTCGGCGTGATCCATACCATGTGGAAGCCTATACCCGGGAGATTCAAGGACTATATCGCAGTACCCAAGCCGAATAATTATCAATCCCTGCATACGACGGTCATGACCAATTACGGTTCGCCGTTCGAGATACAGATACGCACCGTAGAAATGCACAAGATAGCCGAATACGGTATAGCGGCGCACTGGAAGTATAAAGAAAACCGCGCGGTAGATTCCGATCTCGACGAAAAGCTCGAATGGTTGCGCGGTGTTATGGAAACCGAAAAAGAACAAACAGCCGATCCCGAGGAGTTTTACGACTCGTTAAAGCTCGATCTATATAGCGGACAGGTGTTTGTATTTACGCCGCGCGGCGACGTTATAGCGTTGCCCGAGGGCTCGACGCCCGTCGACTTTGCGTATACCGTTCATTCCGAGGTCGGCAATAAATGCGTCGGCGCAAAGGTAAATAATAAAATGGTGCCGCTGGAAACGCGTTTGGAAACGGGCGATTACGTGGACATAATAACGTCCGCCAACTCCAAAGGTCCTAGCCGCGACTGGTTGAGATTTATCAAAACTTCGGCGGCTAAGAGCAAGATACGCACGTTCTTCAAGCACGCGATGAAGGACGAAAATATCAAGCGCGGCAAGGAATTGTTGGAGCGCGAAGCCAAAAACCGCGGGTTTGCGCTGAACGATCTGATGGTGCCAAAGTGGTTGGACGTGCTCATGCAACGTTATTCGTTTTCGTCGATCAACGATATGTACGCATCGATAGGATACGGCGCGTATACGCCCAATCAAATTATAGTCAAGCTGATAGATTTTTATCGCCGCGAGCATCCGCCCGAGCCGTCGCAAATAATCGGTTCGGGTTCGACGCAAAACGACGGGCGCGGGATCATTGTCAACGGTCACAGCGACATGCTCGTGCGCATGGCAAAATGCTGTTCGCCCGTACCCGGCGATGCGATAATCGGCTACATTTCGCACGGGCGCGGCGTGACTATACATCGCGATAACTGTCCCAACATAAAGCACGCCGAAAGTTTCAGGCTTATCGAAGCGCATTGGAGCGGGAAACGTTTCGCGCCGTTCGTGGCGTCGCTTACGATCGAGTGCAAGGACACGGGCGGCGTGCTCGCGCGCATAACGAAAGCCGTTTCGGACATGAAACTGTCTATCGAGTCTATGACGGCGCGAACGAGCGAAAAGGACAATAAAGGCGTGATCTCGCTCAATGTGCGCATTTCTTCGCCCGAACAGCTCGATATGATAATCAACAGGATAAAATCGGTGCGCAACGTCGATAAGGTTTATCGAACGGTGCATTGATCCGATGCGATGGGTTTAGTAATGGATATTCTCACTTTACGTACGGGACTTTACCGAACGAACACATATTCGATCGTCGAAAACGGCAATGCCGTAGCGGTCGATCCGGGCGCAGAGCCCGAAAAGATACTTAACGAGCTGAAAAGTCGCGGCGCGACATTAAGGCACATTTTATTGACGCACGCGCATTTCGATCACGTCGGCGCTGTCGCCGCGCTTAAACAGGCGACGGGCGCGACGGTGTATATGTCAAAAGCCGACTGCGATATTTACGACGAGATATGCTCGATAGGCGAGGACTTTTACGTCGAACCGTTCGATGTCGACGTAAAATTGCGCGACGGCGATGTATTGACGCTTATTGGACACGAGTTTTTGGTGATACAAACGCCGGGGCATACGCCGGGCAGTGTGTGTTTTGTAATGGACAAAAAGACCATGTTTTCCGGCGATACGTTGTTTAAGCTTCACGTAGGAAGAACCGATTTTATAGGCGGCAACAGGCGCGATCAGATCGCTTCGCTCGCCAAGCTTTTTGCGCTTCCGTACGACTGTGACGTTTTGCCCGGTCACGAAAGCCCTACCACGCTCTTTTTCGAGCGCGATAATAATCCATATGCGCGTTGACGATATACATGTCGATACCGAGCTGTCGGACGTGGCTCGGCTGTTTTACGGCGACGATTTCCCGCGCATATCGCTCGAATATGACGGTAATACGTTCGCTGTCGAACTGTGCGACAAGCGTTATTTTTTCGATTATTCAGACGCTGTTTACGGTATTATTCCCGCGGCGCACAGAGCGGGCAGACTGTCAAAGATAGCCGTTTACGACGCGCTGTTCGCTTATACGGGTAGGGCTATGGCGTGGGGCGCGCTTACGGGCGTTCGGCCTACAAAGCTGTTTTACGAATGCTTGCGCTTTGGAATGGACAATACCGCCGCCGCCGAAACGATGCGAAAAGTGTATCGCGTAAGCGATATGCGTTCCGCCGTGCTCGACGATATAATAAACGCGCAAAACGGCAAGGTATTGTTTTCGCCCGAGTATTATAACCTATATGTGCACGTACCGTATTGTACTACGCGATGCAGTTATTGTTCGTTCGTGTCCGCGCCGATCGCCAAAAATCGCGCGCAATCGCAGGAATACGTCGGGCTTTTGTGCGACGAGATAGCGCGGTCAAAGGAGTTTTTGGCGCAAAACGGAAAAAAGATTCTGTCCGTATACATTGGCGGTGGCACGCCGAGCGCGCTTGACGATAAGTCGTTCGACGAACTGCTTGCGGCGATAGGCGATCTCGGTTGCGAGTATACATGCGAGGTCGGTCGTCCCGATACCGTTACAGCTCAAAAAGCGGATATAATGAAAGCGCACGGCGTAACGCGCGTATGCGTCAACCCGCAAACGTTGAACGATAAAACGCTCGCGGCGATAGGCAGAAGTCATAGTGCCGCCGATTTTTTTCGCGCATACGATATCGTTCGCGCGCGCGATTTCGATATTAATTGCGATCTTATAGCGGGGCTCGAAGGGGAAACGGTCGACGATTTCATAAAGAGTTTGGACGGCGTTCGCGCGCTTTGTCCGCAAAATATAACGGTGCATTCGTTGTCTAAAAAGAACGGCAGCGCAATACGGTACGAGCCCGACGAAAATTCGGACGTCGGCAAAATGCTCGATCATTCTCTTACGCATCTCGACGGCTATCGTCCGTATTATTTGTACAGGCAAAAGCGACAGGCGGGCAATCTCGAAAATATAGGGTTTTCTTTGTCCGATCGCGAGTGCGTTAACAATATTACCACAATGGAAGAAACGGTCGGCGTTATGGCTTGCGGGGCGGGCGCTATATCCAAAGCGATCGAAAACGGCAATATAACGCGGTTTGCAAACATGCGCGACATATCGCTTTATATATCGCGTTACGCCGAAAAGCTTGACGCCAAGCTCGATTGTTTTCGTTCGGCGTTTGTATAAAATGTCGAAAATACTGTACAAACTCGTTTTATTAGTGTATAATTGACTGTGATGGATAAGTATTGCATACAAACCTACGGCTGTCAGATGAACGTGCACGAGTCGGAGAAAATAGCGGGCGTTTTGCAGTCGCGCGGCATGACAGAGTGCGACGACGTAGCGCGAGCCGACATTATCGTGCTCAACACCTGTTGCGTGCGCGAAACGGCTGAAACCAAAGTGTACGGCCACTTGGGCAGGATAAAGAGCCTGAAAAAGCGCGACGCAGTGCTGATCGTCTGCGGTTGCATGACTCAACGACCTGACGTTGCGCAAAGTCTTGCAAAGCGTTGCCCGTTTGTCGATATAGTTTTGGGTACGTTCAATCAATCGCTTATCGGCGATTACATAGACAGGTTTATCCATACGGGCGTTAAAACGGTGGACGTGTGGCGGTCCGAAAAAGACGGCGAACTGCGCGATACCGCGCCTGCGCGTACTTCGGGTATCAACGCTTGGGTCAATATAATGTACGGTTGCAATAATTTTTGCACGTATTGCATAGTGCCGTACGTTCGCGGTCGAGAGCGATGCAGACCGATAGACGATATCGTAGCCGACGTCGACGGTTTGCTCGCGCAGGGTTATAAACAGATAACGCTTTTGGGACAAAACGTCAATTCTTATGCTTGGCACGATAAAAAATTCATCGATTTGTTGAAACTGCTCGAAAGCGATAAGAAATACCGTTTGAAGTTTATGACGTCGCACCCCAAAGACATCTCGTTCGAGCTGGCCGATCTGTATGCGTGCTCGAAGAATCTCGCGCATACTCTGCACTTGCCCGTACAGTCGGGAAGCGACAGGATATTGCAGGCTATGAACAGGCATTATACGCGTGACGAGTATTTTAAAAAGATCGATGCGTTTCGCGCCGCCGTACCCGATATAGGGCTGAGTTCGGACGTCATGGTCGGATTTCCGACCGAAACCGAGAGCGATTTTTTGCAAACGCTCGATCTGGTCGATCGCGTGCGATACAATAATTTGTTCATGTTTATTTATTCGCGCAGGAGCGGCACTCCCGCCGACGAAATGCCGCAGCTCGACTACAAGACCAAGCAAGGTCGGATCGACAGGCTGATAAAACGGCAGTTCGAGATATCCAAGAGCATAGCAAGCGAATGCGTCGGCAAGACGTACGAAGTGCTTATCGCGGAAAAGACAGGCGACAAATGCTACGGTAAAGCGCAAAACGATACGGCGGTCACGTTCGACAGCGTTACCGCGGCGGTAGGCGATTTCGTGAATGTAAAAATTACATCGGCTGTAAATGCCAATCTTAAAGGCGAGGCGGTATAATGGGTCTTTCACCGATGATGGTTCAATACCGAAAGATAAAAAGCGAACATCCCGATACGATACTTATGTTTCGGCTCGGCGATTTTTACGAGATGTTTTTCGAGGACGCGCAAACGGCGTCGCGCGAACTCGATCTGACGCTGACGGGCAGGGCTTGCGGAATGAAGGAGCGCGCGCCTATGTGCGGCGTTCCGCACCATGCCGTTCAAACGTACATATCCAAGCTGCTCAAAAAGGGGTATAAAGTAGCCATTTGCGAGCAAATGCAAGACCCCGCTACCGTTAAAGGAATAGTCGACCGCGACGTCACGCGCATAATAACGGGCGGTACGATAACCGATACCGACAGTTTGAGCGACGACAAAAACAATTATCTTATGTCGCTTTATCTCGACGACGGCGGCGTCGGCGCGGTGTGGACGGATATAACCACGTCCGAAACGTACAACCATTTCATACCGTGTCCCGTAAAAGTGAAGCTCAACGATCTGTTGATGCGCATCAAGCCGTCGGAGATAATTTGCAATTCCAAAATGCTCGCCGAAAGCGTCGAACTTTCCGCAGTCAAGTACGGTTCGGTGTGCAATATGTCGCAGTACGACGACGCCAAGTTCGACTTGACGACGGCAAAGCAGACGTTGACCGGCATGGTGAGCGAAAGCGAGTTGCGCACGTTGAGCAAAACTCCCGCTTGCTTGTGCGCCGAGGGCGCGCTCGTCGCGTACGTTCAAAGCTTGCAGTTCCGTAAAGACGTAAACATCGGCGCGTCCGAAAACTACGAGTCCGAAGTGTTCATGGATATCGACGCTAACACGGCGAAAACGCTCGAGCTCGTCGAATCGCAGTCGCGCAAACGCGGCACAACGTTGCGCGACGTGCTCAACAAAACGTGCACGCCCATGGGCGACAGGCTGTTACAAAAATGGATAGTGCGTCCGTTATGCGTAAAAACTTCGATAGACGAGCGTCTCGACGCCGTGGACGCGCTGTTTACGGATACGATCGTGCGCGAACGGTTAAGAACATCGCTTGCCAATGTGCGGGATATCGTCAGGATATCCGCAAATCTCGCGCTCGGCGAGATCAAGCCAAAGGATGTGCTTGCGCTCGATTCGTCATTGCACGCATTGCCTGATATCAAGGAAACGCTCGGGGCTTGCGTTGCGCCGTTGCTCGAACGTATACGAAACGATATCGAGCCGCTTTCGCAATTGACCGAGCTCATGGATGATGCGATCGCGCCGAATGACATCGAGTCCAAGGACGAGCCGTATATAATAAAGCGTGGTTACGACGATAAACTCGACGAGTACCGTGCGCTTGTCAAGAATTCGCGTGCGATAATTGCCGAAATGGAGGCGCGCGAGCGCGAAACGACAAAGATAAAAAATCTTCGGATATCATATAACAGGCTGTTTGGGTATTTTATCGAAGTGCCGCGGCAGTACGATTCTCAAGTGCCGGATTATTATCAGCGCAGACAAACGGTGGCAAACGCCGAACGATATTCGACGGACGAATTGAAAGAGCTCGAATTCAAGGTGCTTAACGCCGCCGATCTGTCCGAAAAACGCGAAAAAGAGCTTTACGCCGACGTTTTGGCGAAATTGCGCGAAAAGTGCGACGCTATAACATCGGTCGGAAAGACCGTAGCCATGCTCGATTGTTTGACGTCGCTTGCTACGGTAGCCAAGCAATACGGTTATTGCAAGCCCGAGATAACGACGACGGGCGAAATTACGATATCGGAAGGGCGGCATCCCGTTGCTGAACGCTTGCCGTCCGATGAGTTGTTTGTTCCCAACAACACCGTTATGGACGACGGTGCATCCAAGATAATGCTTATTACGGGACCTAATATGGCGGGTAAGAGCTTATATATGCGGCAGGTCGCGCTCATAGCCGTAATGGCGCATATGGGTTCGTTCGTTCCCGCAAAGTCGGCGCGCATAGGGCTTATGGATAAGGTGTTTACTCGCGTCGGCGCAAGCGACGATCTTTCTACCGGCAGAAGCACGTTTATGGTCGAGATGAGCGAAGTTTCCGCAATACTCGACAGCGCGACCGATGCGAGCCTTATATTGCTCGACGAGATAGGACGCGGAACGTCCACTTATGACGGACTGAGTATAGCTTGGGCGGTAATTGAGCATTTAGCCGCAAATCTTGACGCAAAAGTGCTGTTTTCCACACACTTCCATGAGCTTACCGAGCTCGAAGGCTCGATACCGGGACTTAAAAATTACAAGTTCACAGCCAAGGAAAGCGACGGCGGGATCAAGTTTATTCGCAAGATCATGCGCGGAAGCGCAAACAAAAGTTTCGGTATAGAGGTGTCTGCGCTCGCGGGCTTGCCGCAAAAGATTTTGGATCGTGCCAAACAACTGTTGGAGCAACTTATAAATGCCGATATAGCGCATAAGGCAAACGACGTGCGACAGCTGTCGCTTTTCGATAACGTGTCCAAATACGACGAAGTCATACGTATACTTAAAGAGCTCGACATAAACGACGTTACGCCGCGCGCCGCGCTCGACATTTTGTCTGATTTAAAGGAAAAGACGGACAGATGAAGATAAATAAATTACCGAGCGAAATATTCAACCGAATAGCGGCGGGCGAGGTCGTTGAAAGCCCCGCGTCTATAGTAAAAGAGCTCACCGAAAACGCGATTGATGCCGGGGCGACCGAGATATCGGTCACAGTCAAAGGCGGCGGGATCGATTATATACGCATTACGGATAACGGTTGCGGGATCGATTTTGAAAGCTTGCCTACGGCGTTTTTGCCGCATGCGACCAGTAAAATAAACTCGCTCGACGATCTCGATACTATAAAGACGCTCGGGTTTCGCGGCGAAGCGTTGCCGAGCATTGCGGCGGTCGCCGACGTAACGATGGTGTCGCGCGTTGCCGATAGCGAGTTCGGCGGCAAGATATCGTATGAAAACGGCAGACTTATCGAGCATGAAGAATGCGGTGCGGGCTTCGGCACGGTCATCACTGTGCAAAATCTGTTTAAAAACATACCCGCGCGTAAAAAGTTTCTCAATACTCCCGCAAGAGAGGAAACAAAAATATTTACGCTGATCGAACGGTTGGTGCTTGCCAATCCCAATATAGTTTTTAAGTTCGACAGCGACGTCAAGCATTTTCAGTCGCCCGGGGAAGGGCTCGAAAGCGCTGTTTTTGCCGTTTACGGCGATAATGTGCTTAAAAATACGGTAAAGGTCGATCTGCAAGATCCGCCGATGTCGGTACAAGGTTTTACGTGTTTACCGACGTTTACAAAGCCGTCCAAGAGCTATCAAAACGTCATAATAAACGGCAGATATGTTGAGAGCCAAGATATCCAGTACGCCGTATATTCCGTGTATGCGTCATATTTGATGAAACGCCAGTATCCGCTATTCGTGTTGCACGTAACCATGCCGTACGACATGGTGGACGTCAATGTGCATCCGAGCAAGCTGCAAGTCAAGTTTGCCGATACGGTCAAAGTCAAGTCGATGATAGCGCGCGCGGTGAAGAACGCCGTTTCTCCCAAACTGACGGCGGCAAAACCGTTGAACGACGAAGATTTTTCTTTTGCCGTATCGTCGAACGATCGTGAACGGTCGAGCGAATACGGTAGATCGCATACGCTTTTGCGTCCGTTTTTCGACGTCGCGCCGCAGGCTCGACAGGATGTTGCGCAACAAGCGAGTCCGACGGAGCAAGTCGTCGAAAAAGCTTCTGTCGTTTCCGACGCCGCCGACCGTGTGTTTTCCGACAAGTCCGATTATATCGATCTTCATACGCCGCCGACCGACCCGCCGTCGGCGGACGAAACGTTTACGGCGACGCAATGCGAATATATAGGCAAGCTGTTCAATACGTATATAATTCTCGAGCACGGCGATAATTGTTATTTCATAGATCAGCACGCCGCACACGAAAAAATATTGTACGACAAGCTTCTATCCGCATATGAAGCTAAGCGCTTGCAAACGCAACCGCTCATGATCCCGTTCGTATTCGACGTTTCGGCGACCGACGCAGAACTGATCAACGAAAACTTGGAAATGTTCGCCGATTGCGGGTTCGGGATTTCGCCGTTCGGCGAGTATACGTTTACATTATCGTATTTGCCGTATGAGTGTGCGGGGATAGATTTTCGCGCGTTCGTGTCCGATCTGTTGTTGCTTGTCAATTCACGCGAAAAAAGTCCTATGGTGTTAAAGGAGAGGCTCATGCAGTCGGCTTGCAAAGCGGCTGTAAAGGGTGAGATAGACGATCTCGGTCAATCCGAGATCGACGCATTGCTCGCCGAAATGACCGCGCGCAATATCACATTGTTTTGCCCGCACGGCAGACCGATAGCCGTGTGTTTTTCCAAAAAGGAGATCGAAAAGTGGTTCAAGCGCATCGTATAAAAACGATCGCGATCGCGGGTTGTACGGCAGTCGGAAAATCCGCGACGGCGATTGCGCTTGCGAAGCGGTTCGACGGAGTGCTCATCGGAGCGGACTCGATGCAAATTTATCGCGGTTTCGATATCGGCACGGGTAAGCTGACCAAAGCCGAGTGCGACGGGATCGAGCACCTGATGATCGATATTGCGGACGGCGACGCCGACTTTTCGGTCGGGGAGTATGTGCAACGCGCGACTGCGGATATTGCGCGGGTCGCGGCAAACGGAAAGCTGCCGATAGTTGTGGGCGGAACGGGCATGTATGTGCATTCGCTGTTTTGCGGGCGGAATTTCGCGGATGCACCCAAGGACGTTGGCTTGCGCACGTCGCTCAAGCTTGCGTCGCATTTCTTCGGCGGAAGCGTCATGCACGCGCTGTTGCGCGCCGTCGACGGAGTATCCGCAGATCGCATTGCTCGAAACGACGTAAAACGCGTTATACGCGCCTTGGAAATATTCGCACTGCGCGGCGCGCCCAAATCGGAAATAGTCACGCAGGAAAGACCGTTCGACGATCTTACGATAGTGCTTACTTTGCCGCGCGAGCTGTTGTATCAAAGAATTAACGCGCGTGTCCGTCAAATGTTCGACGACGGATTGATAGACGAAGCGCGGTCGCTCATGCGGTATAAAAATTGCGGGTCTATGCAGGCGCTCGGCTATAAGCAGATCGCCGCTTCGCCCGACGGCTCGCGTGCCGAGCTCGAGGCGATAGTGGCGCAAAAAACGCGTAATTATGCAAAACGTCAAATGACGTACTTTAATAACATGAAACTCAACAAGGTGTTTATCGACGCGCGAGATCTGGGATCCGTCGTTAAATGCGTCGGAGAGTTTATCGGACGGTAAAATGGATACGATAGTAAAAAAGGCGTATGATGCGCTCGGCGCTCGGTTCGCCGAGATAGACGACGTAGCGCTTAACAATCAACGAAAGGTGCTTGACGCTTTTATAAAAAACAGAATAGCGTTAAGGCATTTTGCGCCGACTACGGGTTACGGTTACGACGATGTCGGGCGCGATACGCTTTGCCGGCTGTTTGCCGACGTTTTCGGCACGCAGGACGCCGTCGTTTCGCCGCTTATCGCGTCGGGCACGCACGCGCTTACTATTGCGTTGTTCGGTCTGTTGCGCCCCGGTGATAGGCTTTTGAGCATAACGGGCAAGCCGTACGACACGCTAAACGACGTGATTTCGGGCGACGGGATCGGGTCGTTGAAAGATTACGGGATCGAGTTCGGCACAGTTCCGCTTAAAAAAGACGGCAAGCCCGATATCGCGGCTATAAAAGCCGAGATGGATCGGTTCAAACCGAATGTAGTCATGATCCAACGCTCGCGCGGCTACGATATGCGTCCCGCGCTTTGTGTGGACGATATAGAGAAACTCTCCGAGCTCGTCGACAGAAAATCTTGCAGGATATTGGTCGATAATTGTTACGGCGAGTTTGTGGAAACTCGCGAGCCGTCGGTCGCGGATGTGTTTGTAGGCTCGCTCATAAAAAATCCGGGCGGCGGGATCGCGCCTACCGGCGGATATATTTGCGGCACTAAACAGGCAATATCCGCTGTCGAAGGGCGGTTGACGTCGCCGTCGATAGGGCGTGAAGTCGGATCGTATGCGGGCGATTATCGACCGTTTTATCAAGGCTTGTTCATGGCGCCGCACGTCACTGCGCAGAGCTTAAAGACGGCATTGCTGTTTTCTTATAGATCGGAAGAGCGTCGTGTAGGGAAAGAGT
>CANDGE010000034.1 GCA_947384195.1 uncultured Clostridia bacterium | reverse complement strand
GAGATTGACCTTAGTGACTGGAGTTCAGACGTGTGCTCTTCCGATCTTGTCGTCGGTAAAGCGGTTGATCGCGACCACGACGTTTTGACCGAACACGCCGCTTATGTTCTCGATATGCTTCAACAGATTGCCCATGCCGTCCTCGAGCTTGCCGTTGCCGCCGTATTTGAGCGCGCGTATAGTCGCGACTATGACCGTCGCCGACGGCACTATGCCGGACATGCGGCACTTTATATCGAAGAATTTTTCCGCGCCGAGATCTGCGCCGAAGCCCGCTTCGGTAACGACGTAATCGGCATAGCTCGCCGCGGTCTTTGTGGCGATGACCGAATTACAGCCGTGCGCGATGTTGGCGAACGGACCGCCGTGCACGAAAGCGGGCGTGCCTTCGAGCGTTTGCACGAGATTTGGCTTTGCAGCATCTTTCAACAGCACCGCCATAGCCTCGCTCGCGCCGAGATCGCTCGCCGTGACGGGCGCGCCGTCGCCGTTATAGCCTATTATAATGCGACCGAGCCGCACTTTGAGATCGTCGAAATCGCTCGCCAAGCACAGCGTCGCCATGACCTCGCTCGCGGCTGTGATGTTAAAGCAGTCCTCTCTGCCGTTGCCGCCGAGCCCGACGACTATCGAACGCAACGCACGGTCGTTGCAGTCCATGCAACGGTTGAACGTGACCTTTGTTATTTTAAGCGGATTGCCGAAGTACAGACTGTTGTCTATCATCGCGCACAAAAGATTGTTCGCCGCGGTGATAGCGTGAAGATCGCCCGTAAAATGCAGGTTGATGTCGTCCATGGGCAGTATCTGCGCCATGCCGCCGCCCGTCGCGCCGCCTTTCATTCCGAACACGGGACCGAGCGACGGTTCGCGCAGAGCGAGCGCGACCTTTTTACCTATCTTTTTAAGCCCGTCGGCAAGCCCTATCGACACGGTGGACTTGCCCTCGCCCGCGGGCGTGGGGTTTATCGCCGTAACGAGAACGACCTTGGCTTTGGGCGCAAACTTGGGCGCGACCTTTGCCACATAGTCGCCGTAACGGTAAACGTCGTGTATCCCGAGCGACGCCGCTATCTTTTCGATAGGCTGCGGTTTTGCTTCGTAAGCGATTTCGATGTCTGTCTTCATAAAAACTCCTTATCTTGCGCGTAAACGCGTAGTTACAGATCGTTATCGTCGTTTTCGCCGTCGGCATCGCCGCCGTCCGTCGATATCGACATATCTATGTCGCCCGTCTTGGGCTCGTACGAAAGACCGAGCGAGTCGGTCGGCTTGGCACGTTTTTTCCCCGCGCACGCAAACGCCGCGACCGCGAACAAGATCGCCGTTCCGCATCCGCAAACGACCGACAACAGCGAGTCCGTCGCACCGTAAACAGCTACGGTCGCCGCAACGCCCAAGCTCGAAACAGCCGCCGCCGCGCACGCGGTAAGCTCCAACAAAATAAACACCGCGCCGCCGGTTATGCGCGGTTTGATCGTCAAAAATCTGAGCTTGGTCTGCCGCACGACTATCGCGCCGCCGACGCCGACCAGCCCCGCCGCACCGACCACGCACGCTTCGCGCCCGCCGCCCATGAGCTCGACGCTTGCCGCGACTATCATCAGCGCCGCCGCTATGCAAAACACCCCGAGCGCCGCGACAGACAGCCCCTTGCTCCTGTGTTTGACCAAAAACACGCACGCACACTCGGCAACGGCATAGCACCCGACGAGCGCGCCCCCGATGCCCGCGACGCGCACCGCGTCAAAGCCGAGAAGATACGCAAAGAACACGACGGACGCCGCAAGCGCCGCAAACGCCGAATTGAACAACAACGCCGAAAAATACATGCGCAGATCGAGCCCCGAAAAAAAGCTGCGAAAAACATTCTTGACCGACTGCACGCGCTTTCCGCCCAACCGCGGTATGCTGTAAAACGTCGATAAATATTGAACTATGACAAGCACCGTGCACGCGCTCGCGAGCACATATGCGGTATTGACGTACGCCGTGGCGCCGTCGTAGTATAAAAAGCCGATAAACGTCGCTATGGCGGCGATCCCGCCGACGATAGTAAAAGCGATATTGTACGGCGATGCGGCGGTTATATCCTCGTCCAACAGTCGTGCGCGCACAGAAAACGCGCAATATCTGTATATCATGACCGACGAAATAAACACCGCCAAACCGAAAAATATCGAGCACGCGCTCGCCGCGCCTCCGTCGGTGGCGGCAAACGCATTAACGAAAAAAAGCGCGGCTATAAACCCCGCAAGCGGCATGACCAAATGATATCTCCCGAACAGCGTGGTATCGACACGGTGTACGAGCGTATAAAACAACGGCAATATAACAAACGGCAACAGGCACGCGATAGGTATGAACCACAAAACGAGCGTGTTGCCGAAGCTCACGGCATACGGCGCGATAAACAACAAACACATCGCAAAACAGCCCGTCGTGAACGTATCGCACGACAGAACAGTTTTTTGCAGTCTACCTTCGTTTTTACCCGTAATACCCAATTCGTCGCTCCGCGAAATTTCAGGTGAGAGCCCGACACGGCTCCACCCAAAGATTATATATCAAACTCTACTATTTGTCAATTATAATTCGTCCGCTGATATCGTCGGCAACTGTCGAGTCCGATATATTTTCCGACTCGGCGGCAGTTTTTATCTCGAACCTGCGCATCAGTTCCGCGGACGGCGGCGCAAACAAGTCGAGCGACAGCCCGTCGGACGGCGCTTCCGCTCCCGACGGCGCAATATACCGCAGCCGTTTTTTATCCGCAAGCTCGATCTCGAGCTTCTCGTATTCGTCGCGCGCGCCGAACGGCGTTTTACACGCGATAGGCTCGGCCGCGCCGCTTTCGATAAGCGCGTCCAATCGCTTGACCGCCGTCGCGTCGCCGTCGAACAAGCACAACGCCCTATACGCGCCGTCGCAGACTTTCACGCCGCTCAACGCATATGCCGCGGACACCGCGCGCTCGTCGGCGAAACAGCCTGCGGCAAGCAAATAACCGCGCTTGACCGTTTGCGGTTCTACGTCGTCGGGCTCGGCTGTCAACCACTTGGTAAACCCGTAACAGCACACTGCGGCAAACACCACATACGCCAAAACGTCGACAAGCAACCGCACCGCCCAAATATCCTGATAAGTGCCGACTATCACGTCGACGATAAATACGAACATCCCCGCCGCGACAAGACCGAGCACTACCGCGATAACGCCCTTTATTCCCAACCGCGAAACTACTCCGATCACGCTCTGCGCTATCCCCGCGCCCAAGCGGTAGAACGGTTTCGCGGACAACGCCAATATAACGGCGAGCATAGCGCCCGATACCACTATTATCACGGGCTCGAATTCGTCGCGCACGACGTCGGGGAAGTATACGAAATACTGCCACACCGCCGCCGCTCCGACGCCCGCGCCTATCGCAATAAGCGCCGCGCGCAAGATTATAAGCTTCTTTTTGTCATACTGATGTTTCTCAGTCATATCCACCATCCGTTAATGTCGACGATCGCGATCCGCATTACGCCGTTTTCGTCGAAACATGTTCCGATCAATTACCGCCGACGCTATCGCCGAACAGCCGTCTCATTCCCGAACGCGCTTCGTCTATGAACACGTTGAGCGCCGAAAACCGTTCCGCCACATAATTGTTGTCTATCATGCGCTTGATGTTGTGCTCGTCGCCGACGAGCACCGCCATTTTTTTCGCACGGGTTATAGCCGTATATAAAAGATTGCGCGTCATTATGACGGGCGCGCCGCCTACGACGGGCATCACTATCGCGTCGAACTCACAGCCCTGGCTCTTGTGCACCGTCACGGCGTACGACAGTATGAGCTGTCGCCTGTTCTCGCCGACGTACGTCGCGCGCCGCCCGTCCTCGAACTCGACTTCTATCTCGCCCGTTTGATGGATAAACGCGACCGTGCCGATGTCGCCGTTGAACACGCCCGAACCCGACGCGCCGCCGCGCATCCATTCCAGATCGTAATTATTGACCGTGTGCATGACGCGGTCGCCTTCTGCGAAAACGAGCTCGCCCACCGTCGTTTTCTTTTTCGCCGAGCCGTTGAGCGCCGCCTGCAACCGCGTGTTGAGCGCGTTGACGCCGCACGGACCGTTTTTCAATGCGGCTATCACCTGTATTCGCGACGGCTCTATGCCGCAAAACGACGTTATGCGCGACGTTGCAAGCTCGACCGTCATGTCGGCGGTCTCCTGCGGCGTGCGCCTGCGGAAAAAGAAAAAATCCCCGTCCTTCGCGCCGAGCTCGGGCATCCGCCCCGCGTTTATGTCATGCGCGCTCACCGCGATACGGCTCGTTTCCGCCTGACGGTAAACAAACGACAGTCGCGTGACGGGCACGAGCCCGCTCGATATAAGATCGCGCAACACGTTGCCCGCGCCCACCGACGGTAATTGATCGGCGTCGCCTACTATTATAAGTTGCGTCGCGTCGCTCATTTTGTCGAGCAGCATACGGAACAGAAAAATATCCACCATGGAAAACTCGTCGACGATGATAGCGTTGTCGGTGAACTTGTCGCCGTCGTCCATGCCCAATATCGCGCGGTGTATAGTGGACGCTTCGCGCCCGCAGCCCTCGGTTATACGTTTAGCCGCACGCCCCGTCGGCGCGAGCAACGCCGCTTTCATGCCCAATGCGTCGAGCACGTACATTATGCAGTTTATAATGGTCGTCTTGCCCGTGCCGGGACCGCCCGTAATGACGGACGCTCCGCTCGACACCGCTTTTACGACGGCTTCGCGCTGAGCGTCGTGAAGCTCGATCCCGTTCTGTTTTTCAAACCTGTCTACTATCTCGGAAATATCCCCGCCGACCAAGCCCGCGTCGTCCACGCGCTTGACCATTTTTACCGCGACGGCTTTTTCCGTGCGGTAATACGTTTCGCTCATCACCGCGCCGTCGAACGGCTCCACCGTCTTGCGCGATACCAAAAGCCCGTCGTACGCCCTGTCGAGCGCGCCGTCGTCGTACGCGCCCAGCAGCTTTTTCGTTTCGTCGAGCAACCGCTCGCGCGTGAGATAGGTATTGCCTTCCTTTTCGCAAGCGGCGTTAAGCGTATGCAACAGCCCCGCACGCATACGAAACTCGCTCATCTTGTCTATGCCGATCGATTGCGCTATCTTGTCGGCTGTCAAAAACCCGACGCCGCTCACATCTTCCACCAGCACGTACGGATTGCGCTTTACCGTCTGCACGGTATCCGCGCCGTAAACGCCGTAAAGCTTCAACGCGAGATTGGCCGAAATGCCGTAGCCCGTCAAAAACATGACGGCGTCGCGCTCGGCTTTCAGCGACTCGAAGCTTGCCGCTATCCTTTTGGCTTTGGCAAGGCTTATGCCCTTGACGGCGACGAGCCGCTCGGGCTCGTCCGAGATCACTTTTATCGTATCCGTTCCGAACCTGTCCGCTATACGCGCGGCAGTCTTTTCGCCGACGCCCTCGATAAGTCCGGAACCCAAAAACCTTACTATCCCGTAAACGGTGTGCGGCGCGGCGACAGAAGCCCGCTCCGCCTTGAACTGCGGACCGAATTTGGGGTGAACGACATACTCGCCTTCGAGCTCCAAAAAATCCCCGGGCGTTATTTGCGGCAACGTTCCCGCGACGGTGACGGGCGACCCGTCGTCGTCGATAACGAATACCGTCCACCCGTTTTCGTCGTTACGAAAACGAATGTCCTCCACAGTCCCCGAAATACGCTCCATTAACGCTCCGATCCGAGCGCCTCGACCGCGTCGAGCCGTTCCCACGGCAGATCGGGCTTGCCGAAATGCCCGTAGTTGGTCGTGCGCTTGTAGATGGGCTTTTTAAGCCCGAGCTTGTCCGATATAGCCGCGGGACGGAAATCGAACACGCGCTCGACCGCTTTCAGTATGCGCGCGTCGTCGCCCGTACCGAACGTGTCGACGTACAGCGAAACGGGTCGAGCCTTGCCTATCGCGTAACCCACCTGCAACTGCACGCGCGAGCACAGTCCCGCCGCCACGATGTTTTTACACACATACCGAGCGTAATACGACGCCGAGCGATCCACCTTGGACGCATCCTTGCCGGAAAACGCGCCGCCGCCGTGCGCGATCGCGCCGCCGTAAGTATCGACTATTATCTTGCGTCCGGTAACACCCGTATCGCCCGCAGGCCCGCCTATGACGAACCGCCCCGTGGGGTTGATAAGTATTTCGGCATTGCCCAAAAGCTTTGCGGGTATGACCCGCTTTACCACACATTCGGTTATGCCGTCTTTGAGCTTCTTTTCCGCGACGTCGGGCGCATGTTGGGCGGAAACGACCACCGTCTTGACGCCGATCGGCACGCCGTCTTTATATTCGAGCGCGACCATCGCTTTGCCGTCGGGACGCAAAAATTCGAGTTCGCCCGACTTGCGGACGGCGGCAAGCTGCTTTGTGAGTCCGTGCGCAAGCGTTATAGGCATGGGCATAAACTCGTCGCTCTCCGAACAAGCATAGCCGAACATCATGCCTTGATCGCCCGCGCCGACAAGATCGAACTTGTCGACGGTCTTGCTCGTCCTGTTTTCGAGCGAAGAAATAACGCCCTGCGATATATCGGGCGACTGCCCGTTTATACAATTCAGCACAGCGCACGTATGCGAGTCGAACCCGAGCGCGGGATCGGTATAGCCGACTTCGGCGATCGTCGAACGCGCTATCTTCTGCACGTCGATAAAATCGGTCGCGGTATCGAACTCGCCCAAAACGACGGCAAGCCCCGTCGCACAGCACACCTCGCACGCTATTCGGCTGTTTTCGTCTTTTTCGAGCGCCGCGTCGAGTATGGCGTCCGCTATATAGTCGCAAACTTTATCGGGATGCCCTTCGGTAACGCTTTCGGACGAAATTATCCTGTTCATGTTTTATCCTCGCTTACCGCCGACGCAAAAGTCGACGGAAAATGTTTATGTCAATATGATAAACGCTTTGCGCTCATTTGTCAAGCGCACGCGCAACATACTTGCCCGTGCGTGCGATCGCGCGTTAAAAAGCCCGAATAGCAAATAGCGATAATGCGGCATTACCGCCGCGACCGCGACATTTAGCGGATAAAATAATTCCTTTACTGTTGACAATGTCGATTTTGAGTGATATAATGATATAGAATACAAATATCCAAATTTCGACTTCGGAGGAAAACATGGAAAAAATAATCAATGCGCTCGACGAGCTTTTTCTCGTAAAGCTCGGTTGGACGTGGCTGATCGATTACTGCACGCTTATCGCGATAGTCGCCGCATTGCTCGCTTTGATCATTATCATAATGATAATAGCGGTGGCGGCGCGACATGCCAAAAACAAAAAGAAATTCAAAAAAATGCAAGCGCAGATAGACAGCGCGCAAAGCTCCGCCGCGCCCGCGGCCGACGAAGCGGCGCTCCGCGCGGAGATCGAACAACAAGTCCGCGGCGAACTCGAACAGCAATACGCCGATCGCGATCCGCAGGGCTATGTCGACCGCGAGCAAATCAAAGCCGAATTGCGCGCCGAGACGGAAAGCGAAATACGCAGTCAAATCGAAGCGCAATACGCCGACGAAATGCGAAGCCAAGCCGACGGCGACACGGTCGAACTGCAAAACAAGATAGACGAGCTCAACGCCGCGATAGACGAAAAGAACGCGCGCATAGACGAACTCGGCACGCTGTTGATGCAATCCAATTCCGATCGCACCACAGACAACAGCGAGCTTTACAAACAGCTCAATTCGCTCAGCCGCGAAAACGGCGACATGCAAAAAGAGATAAACGCGTTGCGCGACGAGAACGCACGGCTTAAAGCAAAGCCGACCGCGCAAACGGGCAAGACCGCGGCGGGCAAAACGACCGCGCCGCGCACGGGCTCGCCCATACCCAAAACCGTATCGCCCGCAAAAGCGTCGAAAACGGTCGAACTCGACGACGATGACGACGAGATCTACAACGACTACGGCGATACCGATTCCGCGGTCAAGGTCACGCTCAAATTCGACCGCGCCAAATCGAGCTGGGTCATTTACCGTTCGGACACCACGCGCGCGTACCGCCGCATAGGCACCAAACAGGAAGCGCTGGTAGTAGCCAAAGACCTTGCAAAACGTCTGCACGCGCAACTCATAGTCCACAAAAAAGACGGCAAATTCCAAAAGCTGTAAACCGCTCCCGACAAAACATAGAAAACCGATATCACGTACATACGTGATATCGGTTTTTTGTCTTACAAAGCAAGCGCAGCCTTATTTCAAATAACGCCTATATTATCTTTCTGTTATAATTCCGAATACGGTAAACGATCTCGACCTTAAAAAATCAATACGCCCGAGCAAAGTAAATACGGTGCTTTGCTTTTTTGCCGCAACACACGCACTTGTGCTTTTCCGCATCCGATTGATCGGCGTGCATGACACGCGACGTCGCCGCAAACTTGTCCTTGATCTTATCCTCGCATTCGCGGTCGCCGCACCAGTATGCGTCGCAGAAGTTTCCGCCGTCGAGCGCCGCGCCCATTTCATCGAGCTTATCGACGCGAACGATATGCGACAAAGTGTGCGCCTCGGCTTTTTTAAACATATTCGAGTTTATCTCGTCGAGCAGTTTTAATACGCTTTCGGTCGATCCGTCGATAGGCATAGTGAATTTTTCGGCGGTATCCCTGCGGCAAGCGGTAACCACTCCGCCCGCAAGATCGCGTCCGCCCAACTCTATACGCACAGGCACGCCGCGAAGCTCCCAATGATTGAATTTAAACCCGGGCGACTGATCGCGCTCGTCGAGCTTGACGCGGACGCCCGCTTTTTCGAGCGCCGCAAACAGTTCCTTCGACTTAGCGTCTACTTCGGGATTCTTCGCCGCGCCGATAGGTATTATCACTGCCTGAATAGGTGCGACGGGCGGCGGCAAGCACAATCCGCGCTCATCGCCGTGCGCCATGATTATCGCGCCGATAAGACGAGTGGAAATTCCCCAGCTCGCCTGATAAACGTATTTATGCGTACCGTCCTTATCCAAAAACTTGATGTCGAACGCCTTGGCAAAATTATCGCCGAGATAATGCGTCGTGCCGGACTGCAAGCTTTTTCCGTCCTTCATCATCGCTTCCATGCCGTATGTAGCGACAGCGCCCGCAAACTTTTCCTTTTCGGACTTACGCCCCGTCAGCACGGGCAACGCCAAAACGTTGTTGGCTATATCCTTATATACTTCGAGCATTTCGAGCGCGTCGGCGTCTGCGGCTTCGGGCGTGGCAAACACGGTATGTCCCTCCTGCCACAAAAATTCGCTCGTGCGCAAAAACGGGCGCGTGGTCTTTTCCCAACGCACGACGTTCGCCCACTGATTGAGCTTTAACGGCAGATCGCGGTACGAATCGATCCACTTGCTATACATATTGCCTATTATCGTTTCGGACGTCGGGCGAAGAACGAGCTTTTCGCCGAGCTCGGTATTGCCTACATGCGTAACGGTAGCTACTTCGGGCGCAAAGCCCTCAACGTGCTCCGCTTCGCGCATCAAAAACGATTGCGGGATAAGCATGGGAAAATACGCGTTTTGCACGCCGTGCGCTTTAAACCGCTTATCGGCTTCCGCTTGGATACGTTCCCATATCGCATAGCCGTACGGGCGAAAGACCATAGTTCCCTTAACGGGACCGTAGTCGCAAAGCTCCGACTTCAAGCACACATCGGTGTACCACTTGGTATAGTCGGCGTTTATATCCGCTATTTGATTTACAAACCTGTCGTTATTGCCTGCCATGATATGCTCCGCTTAAAATTGTTCGACGGGCAAACGACCGAATAACGACCGCTATTCCCCGATCGACCTAAGCAAAGTTTATCACATTACGCCCCGCCGCGTCAAGCGATAGTCGCGCCGTTACGTTAATTATCGTTGCGCCGCAGCCCGATATCCACGCACCACAATAAATCGACACTCATTCCGCATTGTCCGACTTTCGGTCATAGCAACAACGCCGCGGCGATTACGACCCCCGCGCCGGGCAAGCCCAACAACCCGACTATGAGCGCGTTAAACGCATTAAACGGCAATACGATTATATTCAACGCCGACAAACCCGCGATAAGCGCGCCGCCCGCAAGCGTGTTGATGACCGCGCGCAATACGCCGCGCGTTTTCAGTCTTGTCACCCAAACGAGCGTCGCGACGAGCGCGCCGCCCGCAACAAACAGCAATACGGTTTCCCAAGTCAGCTTCATACTCGTAATGTATGCTCGACCGCCGCGCGAAATTTACCGTGTTTTGTCGCATATTCGATAACGTCGCACGTCCGCGCTTCGACTGCGAACGCACGACAAGCCGCGACGGCACGAAGCATCATTCAAGCTCTATAATAAACTTACTGCCCTTGCCGAGCTCGCTTTCCACATGGATACTTCCGCCCATCATTTCGATTATCGACTTACAAATGGTAAGCCCGAGCCCGCTCGATCCGGACTCCCTGCCGCGCGCTTTATCGCAACGGTAGAACCGCTCGAAAATATGCGTTTGATCGTCGGGCGCAATGCCTATGCCGTTATCCGCAACGGACAACTCGACATGCTCGCCGACGCGTGCTATCTCGATCTTTATAACGCCCGCTTGCGGCGGAGTGTACTTTATGGCATTGTCCACGAGCGTACGCACCGCCTCGGTGATCAAATTCTTATCGGCATTGAGCGTGACCGTCGCATCGCCCGACAACGAAATATCGTGCTTGGCGTTTACCATCTTATAGCCGTCCACAACGTCGGACACCGCTTCGTAAAGATTGAACACCGAATAATTGAGCGTAAAATTGCCGAGTTTGGCAAGCCATAAAAGCTGATCGACTATGCGCTTCATGTTTTCGCTTTCGCGCGAAATAGCCTCGACGGACTCGTCCAAGATCTTGGGATCGTCCTTGCCCCAACGCCGCAAAAGATTGGCGTATCCGGCAATGACGGACAGCGGCGTTTTAAGCTCGTGCGATGCGTCGGACACAAAGTTCTCCTGACGCTCGAACGCCTGTTGCAGTTTTTCGAGCATGGCGTTTATCTGATCGGTGAGCTCCATGAGTTCGTCCTGCGTGTCGACGGGATCGAGCCGCGCAGACATATTCTCGTCCGATATCTCGTTGACGCGCCGCGTTATCTTACGCACGGGACCTATCATATACTGACTGGAAAACCCGCCGAGCACCGCGCCGAGCACGATAAACACGGCAACGAGCACGGCGGACGTGACTACGAGCCTACGCATGTAATCGGGCGTGACGGACTCGCCCGACAGCTTGGATATGCTTATAAGCACAAACGCGGCGTAGCCTATGAGCATCAGTCCGAACACGACGGTAAAAACGATAGTCGTCTTTGCCGTGATGCCTACGCGAAATCTCTTAAACAGCTTGCGTATGCCGATCACCGCGAGCGTTATCGGAAAAAACAAAACCGCGACGACGTACAACGCAACGTCGCGCGCGGACAACTTTTTTTTCGGCGGCGGCGCGTTCTCGCTCTTCAACCGCTTTAAAGTTTCGCGCGCATCCTCGCCGTTGTTTTCTATTTTAGGCAAAGCTCCTACGACGTTAAATTCCGCGGCGGACTGCTCGCGCCCGTCGCTCGCCGCTTTGCCGTCCTTGTTGACTCCGTCCGTCATCTTATGACATACCCCGCGCCGCGCACGGTTTCGATAATAACGTCGTTATACACGTCGTCTATTTTGGACCGCAAATATCTGACGTAAACGTCTACCACATTGGTACTGCCGTAAAAATCGAATCCCCACACCGCATCGAGCAATTTTTCGCGACTGACTACGACGTTGCGGTTTTGCATAAGGAATTCCAAAAGATCGAACTCTTTTTTGGTAAGGTCTATCGCGTGCCCGTCGTACGTAGCTATACGCGCGTCGGGATTGACGGTCAGCTTTCCGCGCGTGATGCTCGACGACGCCTGCGTCGCCGCCAGCTTTATATGCAAGCGTATACGCGCCAAAAGCTCTTCTATGGCAAACGGCTTTGTCATGTAATCGTTAGCGCCTATATCCAACCCCGTCACCTTGTCTACCACCTGATCTCGCGCGGTAAGGATTATAACGGGCGTTTGCTTGGTCTGCCGCAACCGCCTGAGCACCTCTATCCCGTTGAGCGACGGCAGCATCACGTCCAATATTATAAGATCGAAATCGCGTTCGAGCGCAAGCTCCAACGCGTCGCGTCCGTCGCCGCAGGTCGTACACGAATAGCTTTCGTGCTCGAGCTCGAGCTGTAAAAACCGCGCGATCTGCGCTTCGTCCTCGACTATGAGAATATGCTTCTTTTCGTTGTTCATGTCAAATTCCCGATAGATAACGTCGAATTCTCGAAAGCCGTTCGGTCGCGAGCTTCGGCTTTCGGAATTCCAGATCGTCGTATCAATACTTTTTAACGTACTCTATGCGCATGGTGTTGGTCGTAGCGGACACGCCGACAGGCACGCCCGCCGCGACGACTACGAGATCGCCCTCGGATACAAGCCCCGTATTGAGCGCGCAATTGATCGCGTGTTTAAACAGGTCGTCGGACGACTCCTGCATTTTTCCGAGCGTAGGCGCAACGCCCCAGTTCATCGCAAGCTGATTATACGCTTTTTCCGACGTAGTCGACGCTATTATCGGCGCAGACGGACGGAAACGCGATATCTTTCGCGCCGTAGTGCCCGTTATGGAAACGGTGATTATCGCCTTAGCGTCGAGATCGAACGCGGCGGCGCACGCGGAATGCGACACGGCGTCCGTGATCGATTTGATCTGCGGCTCGTACGCGCGGAAACGTTTTCTGAAATTTATGTCGCCCTCGACGTGCTCGGCGATCGTCGACATTGTTTTTACCGCTTCTATGGGGAAGTTTCCCGCCGCCGTTTCGCCCGAAAGCATGATCGCCGACGAGCCGTCGTAAATAGCGTTTGCCACGTCCGAAATCTCGGCGCGCGTCGGGCGCGGATTATTTATCATAGACTCCAACATTTGCGTCGCGGTTATTACCTTTTTGCCCTCGCGATAGCAATAGGATATCATGTCCTTTTGTATGCCGGGCAACTCCTCGAACGGGATCTCCACGCCCATATCGCCGCGCGCAACCATGACGCCGTCGCACTCGGCGAGTATGGACTTCATATTGTCCACGCCGGAACGGTTTTCTATCTTGGCTATCAATTGTATATCGTTGGCGTCGTGCTCGTTGAGCAAACGCTTAACTATACGCACGTCCTCGACAGACCGAACAAACGACATCGCTATATAGTCGACTTCGTTTTGTATGCCGAATTCTATATCGGCGCGATCGACGTCCGAAAGATAAGGCATGTCTATAAAGGTGTCGGGCATGTTTATGCTTTTGCGGTCGGACAAATACCCGTCGTTGACCACGGTCGTAACGATATCCGTCGCGTTTTTGCTCTCGACTTTAAGCTCGATAAGCCCGTCGTTGATAAGTATGCGCGCGCCCTTGGCAACGTATTTGGGCAGTTCGCCGTAAGTGACCGAAACACCGTTCTCGTCGCCTACCGTATCGCGCGTCGTCAGCGTGAACTTCCCGCCCTTTTTCAGCTCGACCCTGCCGTTTTTAAACGTCTTGATACGTATCTCGGGGCCTTTGGTGTCGAGCAGTATGGCGACGGGCATACAAAGCTCCTTGCGCGCGCGCTTGACCATATCCATGCGCCGCTTATGCTCGTCGTACGTGCTGTGCGAAAAATTGAGCCGCGCGACGTTCATGCCCGCACGGATCATGTTTTTAAGCACCGCATAGTCGTCGGTCGCAGGACCCAGTGTGCAAACGATCTTTGTTTTACGCATAATTACCTCGTTGTTGTTTGCTACGCAAACTCGATATGCGGCTTTGCCGCGTTATACACGCGCCGTCGGCGCGCAAGATATATTTCGCCATTCGCATGCGACGGCTACGGTACGCTTGCCGTCGGCAAACGTTATTTCGTGTTTACCCGTCCCCGCCCGATCGGCATAAAGCCGAGAACGAAGCTTTACAGCACTTCCTTTATTCTTTGCACCAGCATAGCCTTTTCGTCGCCTTTAACGCGTTGAGCGTACGACATCAAAAGCGTTGACTGCTTACGGTTAAGCTCGACGCGGTGCTGCGAGCTTTTTTTCATCATCTCGATAAAGTACTTGTCGAGGAACTTGACCATATACTCGCCGAACGATATGCCCATCGCGTCGTTTTTAAACAGGTTTTTAAATATCGCATCGACCGCGTCCACCTTGTTTGTCAGCAACAAACTCACGGGCAGATCGAACAGATCGCCTTCGTGCGCGGACGGCGAATACGTAAAAACCGCGTGTTGGATCGCGACGCGATCGTTGACCGTTTTAAGCGCGCGGGATTCGGACGCTTTCAAAAACAACTCGAATATACGGTCGATAAGCAACGCCGCCGAGTTTTTGTCCGACAGCTCGGACTCATAGTGCACGAGCAAGAACTCCCAAAGATCCTCGGCAAACGTATAATCGAGTTTTAACAGCGCGCCGAACCGCTTATCGACGTTCGCCTTATCGAACGTATCGCCCGCGAAAAACTCGCTCATTATCTCATAATGCTTTATCTGTTTTGCGTTCATGATTTCCTCGCTTTGCTTTATACGAAAAGTATACAACACAAAACCGCCGAAATCAAGCGTTTCGACGGTTTAACGTCAACAATGTACAATATTATATGGAATTTCGGCTACTGTACGGCGTGTCGCAACGATATATTTCTATCGTTCCGCACTCTCAGCGCGCGCATTGCGTTAAGTATGGCGAGCACTGCGACACCCACGTCCGCAAACACCGCAAGCCACATATTAGCTATGCCGAATGCGGCGAGAACAAGCACCGCGAGCTTTACCGCAAGCGAGAACGCGATATTTTCAAACACTATGCGCATGGTCTTTTCGGCTATGCGTTTGGCGAGCGGTATGCCGCGCAGATCGTCTTTCATCAACACTATATCGGACGCTTCGATCGCCGCGTCGCTGCCCGCGCCGCCCATTGCTATGCCTATGTCGGAGCGCATCAGCACAGGCGCGTCGTTTATGCCGTCGCCCACAAAGCACAACGCTTTGCCGCCGCATTCTTCGCTCAAAAGCCGTTCGACCTCGCTCACCTTGTCTTGCGGAAGGAGCGACGCGCGATAACTCGTCAAGCCTATATCGCCCGCGACGCGCTTTGCTATCCCGTCGTTATCGCCTGTCAGCATCACGGTCTTACAGCCTATCGCATTGAGCGCGCCGACCACGTCGCGAGATTCGTCCTTGATCTCGTCGGCTATGACGAGCGAACCCGCATACACGCCGTTGTGCGCGACGTACACGACCGTACCGACGGCGTCGGCTTTGTCGAACTCTACGCCGTACCGCGCCATCAGTGCGGCATTGCCGCACAGAATAACGTCGTCGCCGCGCGTCGCCGCAACGCCTTCGCCTGCGACGTTGGTCAGCGCATAGCCGCCGTCGGGAGCTTTGCCGTACGTCGATAAAATCGAAGCCGCTATCGGATGGCTCGACCCGTTTTCGGCTATCGCCGCAAGCTCGAGAATGCGCTCGCGCGCGGCCTCGGGCGAAACTTCGACGACCGCGAAATTGCCTTTTGTAAGCGTGCCCGTTTTATCGAACACGAACGTATCGACGCGGTTGAACTTTTCGAGATAGTTCGAGCCTTTTATGAGTATGCCGCACTTGCTCGCGCCGCCCAACCCCGCAAAAAACGAAAGCGGAATGGAAATGACGAGCGCGCACGGACACGACACGACCAAAAAGCTAAGCGCGCGGTAGATCCATGTAGACCACTCGCCGGTGATCGCGCCGGGCACTATCGCAAGCAACAGCGCCACACCGACCACGATAGGCGTATAGAACTTGGCAAACTTAGTGATAAAGTTTTCCGCTTTGGATTTTTGCGACGATGCGTTTTCCACAAGCTCGAGAATTTTCGACACCGTCGAATCATGGAATTTCTGCGTAACGCGCACTTCTATTCTCGACGTCATGTTCACGCTGCCGCTCACTATTTCGTCGCCCGCCGACACGGAACGCGGCAACGATTCGCCCGTCAATGCCTTGGTATCGAGATCGGACGCGCCGAGCGTGACTATGCCGTCGAGCGCGACGCGTTCGCCGGGGTTCACGACTATCGTTTCGCCCATCTCGACATCGTCGGGATCGACTCGAACTATATCGCCGCCGCGCAGGACGTTCGCACCGTCGGGGCGAATATCCATAAGCGCGGTTATCGACTTACGCGATTTGCCCGTAGCGTAACGTTGAAACCACTCGCCAACCTGATAAAACAACAGCACGGCGCACGCCTCGTCAAACCCTTCGATCTCGAGCCCCGTCGCACCGCGGTATATCGCCAAAGCGAACGCGCCGAGCGTTGCTACGCACATCAAAAAGTTCTCGTCGAACACCTGACCGTGCGCTATGTTGCGAACGGCTTTCCATAAAACGTCGTAACCTATGACTATGTACACGGCAAGATACAGCCCGAACGGCAAAAGCCAACCGAATTCTCCGCCCGTAACGCCGTCGAGCCCTATCGCCTTATCTACCGCAAATATCACGGCAAACATACCGAGCGCAATAAGTATCCGTATAAGATCGCGCTTTTCGCGTCTTGTCATAGCAGTCTTGCCCATAGCGTGCCGCCTACATGACTATCCGACAATCGGGTTCGACCTTTTTGCACGCTTTGACCACCTGTTTCATCACAGCGTCGAATTTATCGTCATCCGCTTCTATGGTGAGCTTTTGCGACATAAAGCTTATGCTCGCGTCCCGCACGCCGTCTATCTTTTTGACGGCGCATTCCATTTTAGCCGCGCAATTCGCGCAATCCAGATCTTCGAGTTTAAATACCTTTTTCATGATTTGCTCCTTTCAAAAATTTTACGTCCGACTTATTACAGCTCCGAACGCAGTTAACGATCTCGACTTTCCGAGCTCCCGAATTCCGTCACGTCTCCGCCGCATGTTCGAGCGCAAGCGCCAATATCTTATCGATGTGCTCGTCGTCGAGAGCATAATATATTTCCTTGCCTTCCCTGCGCGTCTTAACGAGCTTGCTCTGCCTGAGTATGCGCAGTTGATGCGACACCGCCGATACGCTCATATTGAGTATATCGGATATGCACGCCACACAACACTCCGACGCCGAAAGCGCCGCAAGTATCTTTATTCGCGTCGAATCGCCGAACACCTTAAAAAGCTCCGCCATATCCGCCAGCGTATCCTCGTCGGGCATCGCCGCTTTGACTTTATGTACCGTCGCGGAATGCGCGTGCATTTCGCTTTCGTCAAGCACGTCTACGCTATTATCCATTTCTTTCACGGCACGTCACCGTCCTTATATATTTGAACAATTATTCAAATGTTCAATAACAGTATATTCTCATTTGAACGGTTTGTCAACTGTTTTCAAGAAAAAAGTCGAAAAAAATTCAAAAAAATAAATCCCCCCCCCTTTTTTTAAATCATAAAGTACATTAGTTTGCCATCCGCTTGCGAATATCCAATATAAAACATATCTATATCTCACTAGGCTACGAGTAGCCAGTATCATCGCAAGGGCATTGCTACTTCTATCTTTAAGTATTTGTTGGCAGGAATAAAAAAGAATAGTCCGCAGATTAAAGAAATTACGCTTAATTCTTCCCCTTATGGAAAGAGCTTTTATTTACACTTGGGTTTTGTGCCTTTATCGGAAGAACAGGAAATAGACGGTATTCAATTTACGCCTATGAAGTATGTAGTATAAATTTCAATTTATCTTTCTAAAAGGTTTGTAGTAAAAAGCTCTCGAACATATCGTTCGAGAGCTTTTGTCCTTGCTTGAAAGTATAACTCTTAATAATTTAGTTTTTTAATTCCCTATGGGAAGTGCGCTTCTCGCGAGCTGTTTTTATGCTTGACGATATATACCTTTTCGTCGGCGATCTTTCCCGAAAGCTTTGCCGTTTTACAAAGCGTTTCAATGCGCGCACAGATACACGTTGGCAATATTAAATATCCGTTCTGCCGATAAGCGTTTCACAGCTCGTTTTTTCTTGATCGAGCGCAAGCCGATCGCCAAACTCGCGACCGCCGCAAGCAAGCCCGTCTTTCATCACCTTTTCGCGAGCGGAAACAAACTTCTTCATAGTCTGGTAATTGTCATCGAGAAAGCTTATATCTCCGTATTCGGTTGCTATCGTACAGAGATAACCGTCTTTAAGACGGAAAGACGAAAACCGCCATAGTATGCGGTATATAAATGATAGCGATACATAAACACAATAGGTAGCCGTTTCTACTCACTTGTTTTATAATTTGTTCCCCAAACGTACATAGCATCCAAAATAGGCT
>CANDGE010000033.1 GCA_947384195.1 uncultured Clostridia bacterium | reverse complement strand
TCACGATATCGATACTTGTCTTGGTATTTTTTACGATATTTGCGGCGTTCTTCATGACGCAGAGTGCGGCGTTCAAAATGCGGTTTTCCAAGCTTCTGCGCAATTCGGCGCTGTTCGTTTTCGGCAATCATATACAAGCGGTGGTATTCATAGCGATTGCCGTCGCGCCCGTGTTTTTGATGTTTATACCCGGTATGACCATGCTGTACGTCATGCTGTTCGCATTGCTTATAATATCTTATGTTTCGCTTGTTTGCACGCTGTATTGCCAAAATTGCTATAAGTATTATTTATACGGAAAAATGACGGACAAGTCGGTGCAGTACGTCAAACGCGACGAAAGCTCCGACGAGCATCGCGACGCGCCCGTTAAAAAGAGAACGCAAGCGCCGCAATACAAAAATCCCAAAAAGGGCAAGCGCGTTTCCGACGTAGACACGGTCGCTCCGCTTTCGACTACGTTCGACAGGGATGATTTGAAACGGCTCGAAGCCGAGCGTCGTCGGGCGAACGAGTCGTCCGAACGTGAGCTGCCCGAGGAAACCGAAAATGGCGGGGACGAATAGCGGCATATGATAACCGAATTCGATAAAAACGGCGCGCTTGCGTTGTACAGACGCGAGTTCACCGACGCTTTGGATGCGTGCGAGTATGAGCGTGCGCTCGACAACTTGCTCAAATATGCCGAGATATGCGATTACGGCGATTTTCACTTGGCGTGCGGAATGCTGTATTTGCTGATGGCGCAGGACAGTGACGATAACGAGTTGTTGACGATGTCGTTTCGCGAGCTGATGATGTATTTGCGCAAGCATCCCGATCGCGAGATCGCATACAGGGATATTCTCGGCGTGTTGATGTTGCGCCACGATACTACCGCAACCTTTGAATGCACCGAATGGATAAAAGCCAACGGGTTCGATCCCGACGCGATGTTTGCCGAGCTTTCCGATGCGGGATTCGAGCTGTTTCCAGACGATAACATGTGTTTGGATATCGACGGCATGTTCGAGCCCGGGGAATTCGGCGAAATAGAGATAGTGCCCGATGACGTTAAAGACGTTAAGGCGGATGACGCCGCGGTACAGTCGCAAGCCGATAAGCCGTCCAAGGTGATACGTTTTCGCGGCGGCGACGCCGAAAACGCGCACGGCGAAAACGTTGCGGCGCGCGCGGCCGATAAAAAGGTGTTGAAGATCGATCGCGGCGACGATAGCGAGATCGATATAAGCGAGCTGTTCGACATAGCGCGTATGAGTTCGGAAAACGGCATTGCGGATCTGTTCGATGACGACGACGATGCCGACGAGCTCGATATCCGAACGATGGAGAACATACGCAATAACGAGCTTTCCAAGCGTACGGGCATGGCGGCGCAAATGGCGTTGAAAGAAGCGGAAAGATACGGTAATGCGGGCGATTACGACAAAGTGTTTCAAATGCTCGACGAGATCAAGCCGTCGGACGGGCAGTATTATTACTGTGCGGAATGTATGCGCGCATTCACGTTTATGCAACTCGACGACATGCTCAATGCGCATATAACGCTCGAACACGCGCTCGACACGCGTCCCGACGGCGCGCTCGCGGGGACGTTGTTGTGCAGACTGTACGAGATAGAGCATAAGTTCGACAAGATCCCCGCCGCGCTCAAAAATATCGACGTTCACGATTATACGGACGCTTCGCACGCATATCAGGCTATGCAGCTTGCCATAAACTATTGCACCGTGCAGGACGCGATCGAGCTCGCCGAAGAGTATATAGAAGAGTTTAACACCATGGACGTGCGTATGCTGTACGCACAGCTTTTGTATAATGCGGGCAGGCGCAAGGATGCGACGCGCGAGCTGTATATTCTTTCGCGGATATTTTACGACGATTTCGGCGCGCAATACTATTATGCTCAGGCAACTGCGGGGGTAAAACAAATGCCCGTCGACGAGGACGCGCCGCAGTCTGCCATAGCGGGGCTCGTGGACGGATTTATGTGGATACACCGCGTGGGCAAGCCGACCGACGAGCTTATAAACGGCGATGAATACAGGACTGCGCTCGAATTGTTTTTGACTCTTGAATTTCGCAACGATCGCAAGCTCGTTATAGAGATGTTCGACGTACTCAAAAAGCTGGTAGCCGATCCGAGAATGGAAGATAAAATGCGCGATACGCTTGTTTCTCCGTATGCGGAGCCGTTGGTAAAAGCGGTGTTACTGTCCGAGCTTTTGGAGCGCGACGACGATTTTTTGCTCGAAATAGGGTTTTGCCCGATATCGCGAGCTACTGCGCCCGCGCCGCTCGAAAGCTATTCGCGCGCGTTCAAAACGGCGTACGCGTACATGCTGACGCTCGGATCGCATTTGTATCCGCAGTTTATCGCGCTTGCCGAAGAGCTCGAACCAAAGCTTGTCGGAACGAAATTTTCCGAACGCGACAAGGCGTATTATATTCTTAAACAGCTAAAACGCCGCGATAAGCGCAACAAATTCGATCTGGACGGGCGTGTGGAATACGCGCTCGGCTACGACACCAAATCGGCGGCAACACAGGCGTTTAAAGCCGTGGAAGCCGAATTGGATAGCCAATCATAAATCGCCGAAAGGCATTTGCAAAGAAAAAGATGTGACGGGAGGTCATATTCGCATAATGAACAATAACGCCGAGCTTTATTATATCGATTTCGATAAGCTTTTTGAAAATTTCGCCGATAAGTATTACGTCGAGCACTCGTCGGAATACGATTCGCCCGACGATTTTGCCAAGGATCTCGACGAGATATATCACTTGTGGGCAACGTCGCCGCAAAGCGTGTTGGGCGGACTTTCGCCGTCGGAGTTTTTTAACCGCATACCCAACGACGAGCTAATAGATATACTCAAAGGCTCGTGCGTGGGCGAGCATAATCCGAGCTCGTTGCTGTTCGATCGTATAGCTACCGAACCCGAACTTTTGGACGAGCTCGTCGAGCTTGCGCAAACGACCGACGACGACAAACTGCTCGAGATCGCGCTCGCGCTGATTGCCGAGCTCGGCGGCGCGGACGACGAGTTTTATATGGATATGATCGAACGCGATATCGATGCGGCGTGTAAAGAAGTTTGTATCGAAGCGCTTTGCGATCGTGCCGACGAAGTCAAGGACGAGCTTTTGGCGCGTGCCGAGTCGTCCGACGACATAGCGCGTATGGAGATGTATGCCGAACCGCTTACGTTTTGCGAAGCGGGCGACGACGGTATACTCGCGCTGTTGCGCAAACTGCTCGCGGCAGACCCCAATGTCGCGTACGTTGCCGAGCTCATGGGCAGATACGGCGACGACCGTGCTTGCGCCGACCTGTATCCGTTGCTCGATACGTGCGATTACGCCGAATTTTTGGAGATACGCAACGCCATAGAAGAATTGGGCGGAGTTGTGGATAAGCATTACCGCGATTTTTCGTCCGATCCGTTATATCTTGCGGTAAAGGGTAATAATAATCTAAATGACGATTAGATCGGTAGTAATGGAAATCTCTGTCACATTAAACGACGTTAAACAGAACGATGAGTTTAAGCAACTCATCGAGTCGAGCAACGCGAATTTAAAGGTGCTCGGTTATACCGAGCACGGATTACGTCACGTCGGATACGTGTCCAAAACGACGGCGAATATTTTGAGCACGCTCGGTTACGACGAGCGGACTATCGAGTTGGGCGCGATCGCGGGGTGGATACACGATATAGGCAATGCCATAAACCGCAAGGATCACGGATTGACGGGCTCGCTGATGGCGTACGATATCCTTATACGCATGGGTATGGATCCCGCCGAAGTGACGCAGATAATAGCGGCTATCGGCAATCACGAGGAGGAAACGGGTACGCCTGTAAACGCGATCTCCGCCGCGCTCATACTTGCCGATAAGTCGGATGCGCACCGTTCGCGCGTGCGTCGCGAGACCGCCGACCGCAAGGACATACACGACAGAGTAAATCTTTCCATAAAAAAGAACTATCTCGCGATAGACAAGACCAAAAAGATAATACGTCTTGTCATACAAATGGACAATACGTCGGCTACTATGGAATACATGCAGATATATCTTTCGCGCATGGTGCTGTCCGAAAAAGCCGCGGCATATCTCGGTTGCTGGTTCGAGCTTGTTATAAACGGCAACGTCATCAACCGCCGTAAGCCAGTGCCCGCGGCAAACGTTCATCCCAAAGCGGGGGAAACGGAAGTTTCGGAAGATTGAAAAAATATCAAATAATAAAACACACTCGTCGACTCGATCCGGATCACAGAGTGCGTTTTATTATATCGTTTTATTGAATATAATGCTAATATAGAATAATAACGTAGAAAAGTTGTTGAATACGCGTAAGAAAAGAGTACGGGAATAAAAACGTTATAGGCAATAACGTAGAAAAGTTGCGTAAAAGCAGGAGCATATCGCAGCGCGATTTTATAAGTCGTTTGCAGGTGAGCGGGCTTGATATAAATCCCACAAGCTACTCAAAGCTCGAAGGACAAGTTCGTATTGCCACGGATATCGAGGTTTTTACGATCGCGAAGGTATTAAATGTAGCGATCGAAGAATTGTTTTAAAATCGTTATCTGCGCGTAATTTGCAAATAAAACATGACGACTCGGCATATAATACGGTATGTTTAAGTCGTTTTTGCGCGCGATGTCTGTCGCGATGTTGATAGTGGGCACTGTTATCGGCGCGGGCTTTGCGTCGGGCAAAGAGGTCGTTACGTTTTTCGGCGCGGTGCCCAATGTTTTTACCGCGCTCATAACGGGAGTGCTTGTTTTCGGGTGCTCGGTGCTTTTTCTGTTTGTCGGACGGCGTGTGCAAAAGACCGATATCGGAGAAGTTAACGGAGCCGTGTTCGGAAAGCTCCGACCGCTTGCGGATATTTTTATGCTGTTTAATTCGATGACCGTGCTCGGAGCAATGCTGGCGGGCTCGGACAGTCTCGCCGCGGAATTTTTGGATATACGCCCGCTCACTTCGATAGTGCTCGGACTTTTGTGCGCGGTGATAGCCGTAAAGGGCATGTCGGGCGTGATTAAGGCTAACGCCGTGCTCGTGCCGATAATGATAATAACGCTGTGCGTGTGTTCGATATCGGCGATCGAATTTCCGTTCAGACCGCAAAGCGGGAGTATAGACGCATATTCGATAGTGCTTTACGTTTCTATGAACATGATACTGGGCGGGAGCGTTTTGACCACAGTGCACAAACTGTCGCCGCGCGAAATACTTTTAGCCGCCGCCGTTGCCGCGCTCGTCATAGCGGCGTTGTTGATGTGTATAATGGGCGCATTGCAGTCGTGTTCTGCGGCGCACGCGGATATGCCGATGTTGCTCGTCGCGCTCAAAAACGGGCGAGTGATGTATTTTATATGCTTGCCGGTGATAGCCGCGTCGATATTTACAACAATGCTTTCGGCTTTCAAGTCGGTGTACGATTATGTGCTCGGGTTTTTTAAGCACAAGATATTGGCGGCGGGTGCGGTGCTCGTCGGCGGGTTGACGGTGGGCGCGTTCGGTTTTTCCAATGTAGTAGGCACGCTGTATCCGATAATAGGCGGGGTCGGATTGCTGTACATAGCCTGCAACTGTTGGTTTCTTATCCGTACGCGAGTAAAACGTAAGGTGAAAACCAAGGCGAAAAAGATCAAGTCGGCGGTCAAACGGCAAAGACGCAAAGCCGTTTGAATATGTAAAAGGCAAAGCCGAGCGGCGCAATATTCGTATGCGTCGTTCGGCTTTTTTGCGTTAAGCGTTAAAAGTTGTTTACTCCAAGTGATAGCGTTTTTTGGTGATGCGTTCCACGCCCGCAACGGCAAGGTACATTATCGTGGCGAGTATGCACAAAATGACGGTGCTCGCCATTACGAGATCCATTTTGAATACTTGGCTACCGTAGATTATAAGATATCCGAGCCCCGCCGACGATACGAGATATTCGCCCATGATAGTGCCTACCCACGCAAGCCCGACGTTGATCTTGAGCATATTGACGAGCGCCGGCACGTTGGCGGGTATAATCAGCTTGGTCAGTATTTGCAGCTTGCTCGCACCCATGGAGCGCAGTAGCAGTATTTTGCCTTCGTCGACCGACATAAAGCCGTTGAGCACGCTTATAACGGTAACTATCAAACATATAAGTATCGTCATCACGATTATTGCCTGCGCACCCGCGCCCACCCAAATGATTATTATCGGTCCGAGCGCGATCTTGGGAAGCGCGTTGAGCACGACTATATACGGTTCCAGCACGCGCCGCAGTTTTGTAAACCGCCATAACAATACGGCTATTACAATACCGAGAGTGCTTGCGGCAATGAACCCGATTATGCACTCGATCAAAGTGTAGGCTATATGCTTGAACAGGTCGGCGGCGTCGATCGTGGACAACGTGTTGAATATCCGCGACGGGCACGACGTTATAAACGAGTCTATCCAGTCGAGCGATGCGGCGAGCTCCCACAGTCCTATGAGCGCGAGCAACAGTCCTATCTGTAAAAGTACTGTCGTGATCTTGTCGTTGCGACGCTTTGCGAGATAAATACGGCGCGGCGATTTTTTTCGATCATCGATAAGACACGGTAACTGTCTTTTTATCTTCATGTTAGGCTCCTTTGCGCAAAGTGCGCATAAGTTGTGCGACGAACAAAAAAGCGCTTGCAGTAAAGGTTTGTATGTCGACGTTCGGTATCTGCGCTATTTTGCGGGTTCGCACTTGCTTTCGTCGTCTTTGGTCTTTAACGCGGTCTTGATCAGTGCGGCAACGTGTTTTGCAAGCTCGTATATAAACGTGCCCGTGTCCTTTGCGAGCGTTACGGCGTCGGTAAGGACTCGTTTGCCGGTAGCTTTCCACGCGGTTTGTTCGTCGTTCACAGCGATACCTCCTTCCACACGCGGTCGAACCATTCCGAAAAACGCGGGCTTTCGCGGCGTTTGAGCGGGCTGGACGCGGTGATGTCTATATCGAATATCGTTTTAACGGTCGCGGGACGCTTGGTGAGCACGACTATGCGGTCCGCCATGGACACCGCTTCCGAGATATCGTGAGTAACGAGCAAAGCTGTTTTGTGCTCGTTTTTTATTATCGAATGTACATCGTCGCATACCGTCATGCGCGTTTGAAAATCGACGGCGGAAAACGGCTCGTCTAACAACAGCATACGCGGTTTGAATGCGAGCGTGCGTATCAGCGCGGCGCGCTGTCGCATACCGCCCGACAGCTCGGTAGGGTATGATCCTCGGAACTCGCCGAGCCCGTATTTTTCGAGCATATCGAGCGCGTATTGCTTGCTTTCGTCTGTGAGCTTTTTTTGCACGCTCAGCCCGAGCAAAACGTTGGACTCTATCGTGCGCCATTCAAACAGATTATCGCGTTGCAACATGTATCCGACGCTTCCCGACGACGCGACGACGGGCTCGCCGTCGATCGTGACAGATCCGCTCGTCGGCGGCAACAGTCCCGCTATCATCGAAAGCAACGTCGTTTTGCCGCAACCCGACGGACCGACGAGAGCGATAAACTCGCCCTCGTCGACCGAGAATGTCAGGTCGCGCACTGCTTCGGTCTCGCTTTTTTCGGTCTGATATATAAGATCGACGTGATCGATATCGAGTAGCGCCATATCGCAGTACCTTCTTTATAAGCCGAGCTCTTTGACAAGCTCGTTCGCTATGGTGTTGTCTACCGCGATATTATAATCCGCGCGCGTTTCTAGCGTGCCCGCATTTTCCATGATGTCTTGAAGTCTGTCGAACGTCGATCGCGCAAGCACGGGCGACGGCGCCCAGGCTTTGATTCCGAGATAGCTCTTTACCGATGCGGCTATGGATGTCGGCTCGATGCCCGCAAACGAAGCGGACAAGGACTCGGCTACTTTTTCGGGCGTGTTTTCGTTCATGAATTTATATCCGCGAAGCACGGCGCGCAAAAACGCTTTGGCTGTGTCGATATTGTCGGTAAGCCACGATTTTTGCGCCGAGAACGCAGTGTACGGCACTTCGCCCGACGCTTCGCCGACGGATGCTACGATGTAGCCTTTGCCGCTTGCCACATATTCGGACGCGGTGGGCTCGAACATGGTCGTGTATGCAATGGATTTGTCGGTATCGAACGTGCCGACCATTGCGTCGAACGCAACCGACGTGTCGAAAAGCGGCGTATCGGTATTTACGCCGTGCTGATTGAGTACGTATTGAAGCGTCATTGCGGGAACTCCGCCGGCGCGTCCTGCGAGTATATGCTTACCTTCGAGCGATGCCCAGTCGAAGTCGGGTTCGGGTTCGCGTCCGACAAGGAACGACCCGTCGCGCTGAGTGAGCAATCCGAATATAACGGGGTAATTGCGCTGTCCTTCCACATGACAGTAAATAGTGGCTTCGGGTCCCATGAGTCCGATGTCGGCAGAGCCTGATATGACGGAAGTCATTACTTTATCCGCGCCGCCGCCGTTGGAGAGCTCGATCTTGATGTTTTCTTCGTCGAAGTAGCCGTTGTTTATGGCGATGTACAACGGGGCGTAAAAGATGGAGTGCGTTACTTCGCAAAGGCGTACCGTGGTTTTGCCGTCGTTGTTGCACGCAATGAGTGCGACGGGCGACAGTGCGAGTAACACAGCGGTTACGAGAGCGGTGATTTTTCCTTTCATGGTGTCCTCCGTGACGATAAATTATATTCCAGTGTATGCCGTACCGGGTCGGGCGGTGCAAGCACAGATTTTGTACAAAAAACGTATATTATGTGGAGTGTTGTGTATTGACAAATATATCGGCGTGTGATACAATACATACAGCACAGTCATGGAGGTAAAAATGGCTAAAAAGAAAAGCGGTAATGTAATGGGGTTCGTGCTGTTGACGATAATACTCGTCGCGCTCGTGCTCGTAGTTGTCGGCATGTTTGTCGGACAGGTGGTGATGACGACATCGAGCAAATTGGTCGGGCAATCCGAGTCCACGATATTAAAGCTGTTTGACGGCGATACGTGGAAAGTGACCGAGCTCGGCGACAAAAAAATCGGAGTCAGCAATGTTTTCGGTATAATTTCGTTTATCGTCACGCTTGCCGGGCTTGTCGTGCTTTTGCTTGACGGTATCGTTCATTACGTGCTCGGTAAAGATCTTAAAATAATACGGTTTATCGGTGTTGCCGTTACGATCGTCGGAGCGGTGCTTATTCTCGTAGCCGGTCTTGTTATGGCGGGACAATGCAAAGACGGATTGGGCTTGGATCTCGGCGATCTTGCGCAAAACACGTTCTCCGCGGGCGCGGGCGTTTGGCTCGGCTTTATCGGCGGACTTGTCGGCGCGGTCGGCGGCGGCTTGGCACTTTTTAAAAAGTTCAATTAGAATTTAAATGATGATATAAACGGCGGGCGCGTAAAGCGTCCGCTTTTATATAGCGGCATTTTTACGGACGGTTTTCGTTTGTATAATGATTGCTTTTTTTGTTGCGATGTGGTAAAATTAAGCGTACAGTCAAAGGAGCGCGTTATGGATAAAACGTACAATCCGCAGGAATTTGAAAAACGCATTTATAAACGCTGGGTCGACGGCAAATGCTTCGAGCCGCGTCAAGGCAAAGCGAAAAAGAAATTTTCCATAGTTCAGCCGCCGCCCAACATAACGGGGCAGTTGCACGTCGGGCATTCTATGGACGTGACCATCGCCGATTCGGTTGTCAGATACAAGCGTATGAAGGGGTACGAAACGCTTTGGTTACCGGGTATAGATCATGCGTCGATAGCAACCGAAGTAAAGGTAGTCGAGACCATGCGCGACGAAGGGCTTACCAAAGCGGACGTCGGGCGCGACGGCTTTTTGGCGCGCGCTTGGGCATGGAAGGAAAAATACGGCAACCGTATAGTAGAACAGCTCAAAACCATGGGCGTAAGTCTCGATTGGTCGAGAATGGCGTTCACTATGGACGAGCGGTGTTCGGCGGCGGTTCGCGAGGTTTTTGTGTCGCTGTACGAGCAGGGATACATATACCGCGGCGATCGCATAATAAATTGGTGTCCCGGTTGTAAAACGGCTATTTCGGACGCCGAGGTCGAGTACGTGAGCGAGCCGAGCCATCTTTGGCATATCAAATATCCGTTCAAGGACGGCAGCGGGTATATAACGGTTGCGACGACCCGTCCCGAAACGCTATTGGGCGACACTGCGGTCGCAGTCAGTCCGAAGGATAAGCGCTATGCGGGCATGGAAGGCAAGCTTTTGATATTGCCGCTCGTCGGGCGCGAAATACCCATCGTTTACGACGAATACGTAGAGGCGGACTTCGGAACGGGCGCGGTCAAGATAACGCCCGCTCACGACCCCAACGATTTTGAAGTCGGCGCACGGCACGGACTGGAAGTTATCCGTGTAATGAACGACGACGGAACTATGAACGAGCTTGCCGGCAAGTATGTAGGGCTTACTCGCGACGAGGCGCGCAAAGCCATTGTCGACGATCTTAAAGCGCAGGGCTTGCTCGAAAAGACGGAGGACTACGCGCATAACGTCGGGCATTGTTACAGGTGTCACCAAACCATCGAGCCGATGGTCAGCAAGCAGTGGTTCGTCAAAATGAAAGAGCTTGCCGCGCCCGCCATAGAAGCGGTCAAAACAGGCAAGACAAAGTTTATTCCCAAGCGTTTTGAAAAGAACTATTTCAATTGGATGAACAATATCCGCGATTGGTGTATTTCCCGTCAGCTTTGGTGGGGACACCGTATACCCGTTTATTATTGCGACGGGTGCGGAAAAGAGATCGCGAGCCGTGAAGATATGACGGCGTGTCCGCATTGCGGCGGAAAACTGCGTCGGGACGAGGACGTGCTCGATACGTGGTTTTCGTCGGCGTTGTGGCCGTTCTCTACGCTCGGCTGGCCGCAACACACAGCCGATCTCGAAAAGTTTTATCCCACCGATCTGTTGGTGACGGGTTACGATATAATTACGTTTTGGGTGTCGCGCATGATATTCGCGGGCATCAAGTTTACCGGCAAACCGCCGTTTGCGGACGTGTATATACACGGGCTCGTGCGCGACGGCTTTGGGCATAAGATGAGCAAATCGTCGGGTAACGGCGTCGATCCGATAGAAGTGATAAACACCGCGGGCGCGGACGCGCTAAGGTTTGCGCTTGTCAACGGCATTGCGCGCGGCGGCGACGTTTGCTTTTCCAACGCATCGCTCAATTCGTACCGTAATTTTATGAACAAGCTGTATAATGCCGCCAAATTTGTTATCGGCGCATGTCAAAACGGCTATGAGAAAACGCCCAAAGCGCTCACAGCGGTCGACGGCTGGGTGATAGGCAGGATAAACGAGCTTATTGCCGCAGTCAATCATTCCATGAATAGGTATGACGTAGGGCGTGCGGCGCGGCTTTTGTACGATTTTATTTGGGACGAGTTTTGCGATTGGTATATCGAGTTTGCAAAAGTTCAGCTCAAAAACGGCAATGCGAAAAATACCGCGGGCGTATTGAGATACGCTTTGGAAACGTTGTTGAAGCTCGTGCACCCGATAATACCGTTTATCACTACCGAGATATACGACAATTTGCCCGATGCGACGGGTGAGTTGATGCTGTGCGATTTCCCCAAGAAAAGACGCGGCGACTTCGGGTCTGCGATCGCGCTTACGGACAAGTTAAAGGAATGCGTGCGCGCCGTGCGCAATCTGAAACAGACAAATGCGGCGGTCGATAAAATGCCCGAAATTTACTGCGACGGCGACGCCGAGCTTTGCGCGGCGGTCGAGTATTATATGCCTGCGCTTGCCAAAACGTCGGAAGTCAAGCGCGGAGAACACGCCGAAAACTGTGCGCTCGTAGCGTCGGACGGGATCAATATATATGTGCCGCTCGCCGATACGCAAAAGGAGCGCGAACGGTTGGAAAAAGAGCTTGCGCACGCTCGAAGCGAGCTCGCATTGGCGCAGTCAAAGCTCGCAAACCAAGGCTTTTGTCAAAAAGCGCCGCAAAAGCTTATCGATGCGGAGCGCGAAAAAGTCAAGACTTATACCGAGCTCGTGCGCGTCATTTCCGAAAAACTCGGTTGATATCGGTCATATTTCCGAAAAACCGTTTACTTTTGCCGAGTAATGTGTTATCATATACGTTACGACGCAAGGATTTGCTCGAAAGTTTATACGGAGTGAGATTTGGAACAGTCCGAAGAGGAATTGCTCAATAAGCTGATCGTATTGTTCGTGTTCGATAAAATGGATATCGCGCTCGACTACAATTCGATAATAAACATCTGCTACACGCAAAACGGGTGGATGATGCCTTTGTATTGCATGGATACGATAGACAAGCTTACCAAATCCAACTTTATCCACAAGACCGAGCGCGGCAAAGAAAAGCTTTATACCATGACGCCGGAGGGCAGGGAATGTTTGGCGAATTTTTATTCGCGCATACCCGAATCGTTGCGACAGGAAATAAGCGACTACGTAAAAGACAATCGCATGTCGTATAAGCGTCGGCAGGAATACAAGCATACGTATTATAAAAACAAGGACGGCACGTATACCGTATACTTGCGCATAGTCGAGCCGAGCGCCACGCTTTTAGAAATGAAGTTTGTCGTTGCCAACAATCGCACGGCAAAATATATACACGAAAATTGGGAAAAGCGTGCGGCAAGCATATACTTGCTGTTGCACGATCAACTTACCGAATAATGCGGAGGGCAATTTATGTATTCTTATAAGACAAACGGCACGTGCTCGCAGGAGATACTTTTCGATGTGGACGGCGGAAAGCTTCGTTCAGTCAAATTTATCCGCGGTTGTTTGGGCAATACGCAAGGCGTTGCTCGGCTTGCCGAAGGTCGCGACGTTGACGAAGTGATATCGCTTTTGGACGGCGTGCAGTGTAGGAACGGCACGTCCTGTCCGGATCAGCTCGCAAGGGCGCTGAAAGCTTACAAAGCGGGCGAACTGACCGCTAAATAAGGATAGCACATGAACACCAAAAGACTTGTATATATAGCGATATTCACCGCGCTCGTAACGGTGGGCGGACTGATTTCGGTTCCCATACCGTTTACGCAGGTAGAGTTATCTTTCCAGACGGTATTCGTCATCATGGCGGGGCTTGTGCTCGGCGGTCGTGACGGCGCGCTCGCGGTGCTTGTTTATATTGCGATGGGACTATTGGGTTTGCCTGTGTTTACCAAGGGCGGCGGGCTCGGTTATGTGTTTATGCCGTCGTTCGGATATTTGATAGGTTTTCCGATAGGCGCGTTGGTTTCGGGCGTGTTGCGGTCGAGAATAAAAGACGTTACGCGCGGCAAGGCGTTTTTGTGCGCGCTGGTAGGTATGATTCCCGTTTATATAGTCGGGGTAACGTACCAGGTCTTGATCCTCTACTACTATATAGGAAGCACTTGGGCGGCGGCGATAGGCGGCGTGCCCGCGATAGGCGTATTGTTCTTGAAGGACGCCGTGCTTGTCGGGTTCGCGTCTGTGTTGTATCCCGCCGTGCGCCGCGCCGTGCGTTATCGTACTGCATAATCTAAACGATACTCGGCATGACGCCGAGTATTTTCCTTTATTTACGGAGTATAAATGTCAAGCATAACATTAAAGCGCGTAAGCAAGATATATTCGGGCGGTGCGCATAGCGGAAGTGAATACAACATCGGAGATCGTGTAGTCAACGACGTCGAGCTCGATATCGATGACGGCGAGTTTGTAGTCATCGTCGGGCCGTCGGGCAGCGGAAAATCCACGTTGTTGCGCATGATAGCGGGGCTCGAAAAAATAACGTCGGGCGAGCTGTATATCGACGGCGTGCTCGCAAACGCGCTCGAACCGCGCGACCGCGATATAGCGATGGTTTTTCAGTATTACGCATTGTTCCCGCATATGAGCGTTTACGATAATCTGGCGTTCGGACTGAGACTGCGCAGAGCTTCGTTGGAAACGATCGACGAAAGAGTGCGAGAAGCGGCGGAAATGCTCGATCTCACGCCGCTATTGCACCGTAAGGGCAAGACATTGTCGGGCGGACAGTGTCAGCGCGTCGCGCTCGGTCGTGCGATAGTTCGTCGACCGAAGATATTCCTGTTGGACGAGCCGTTGAGCAATCTCGACGCTAAACTGCGCGTGCAAATGCGTACCGAGATCGCCAAGATACATCACAAGCTCAAAACGACGTTCGTATACGTTACGCACGATCAGACCGAAGCCATGACTATGGGTACGCGCGTGGTCGTAATGAAGGACGGGATCTTACAGCAGGCGGACACGCCGAGCACTCTGTACGACGACCCCGCCAATCTGTTTGTGGCGTGTTTTTTGGGTTCGCCGCAAATGAATATTTTCAAGGTCGGGCTTTTTGCCGAAAAGAACGGCGCTTACGCTACCGTCGGCGATGCGCGCATATCGATACCCAACTCGCTTTGTGCGCGCATTGCGGATAAAAAAGCGTTCGGCGGCGACGCATTGCTCGGTATACGCCCGGAGGACGTGCGTTTCGAGCCTATCAAAGGCGTGAAGAAGCAGTCTGCGCTCGAAGCGACGGTGGATGTTATAGAAAATCTCGGCAACGAAAATATAGTGTATCTCAACGTCGACGGCAAGGACGATTATGCGATAGCGCGCACCGACGCGCAAAGGCATTTTGAACAGGGCGAAAAGGTCACGCTGTATTTGGATACGGTGCACTTGCGTCTTTTCGACGTCGATACCGAGCGGTCGCTTACGGCGACGCCCGAATACGATTTTTTCGTTGCGAAAACGGAAGTGCGCGACGGCGCGTTGTATCTTTCTTTTGCGGGCAACGATTTCGCATTGCCTCCAAGCGTGTTGCGCAGGATAACCGACAGGTCGATAGTCGGCGGTGAAGTGACCGTCGGAATACGCCCGACGGCGTTTCGCGCTATCGACGACAAAGCGGACGTTCGGATCGTAGGAAAGGTATGCGTGTGCGACAGGAACGAGAGCAACGGACAAACGACCGTTCGCGTATCTGTCGCGGGCGTGGAAAATTCGGTCGTTGCGGTCTTGCCCGACGGTCCGCAGTACGCTGCGGGCGACGATATAGAACTGTTTGTCGGTATCGACGAAGTTGCATTGTTCGACGCGGACAGAGTGCGTATCATCTCCGACACGCCGATATCGCTCAATTCGACGGAGTGCGTAATATCGAGTTCCGGCAGGAAGCGTGTTTACAAGCTGTTCGCGGCGCGCAATGGTAAATGCAAGCTTGCGTTCGACAGCGAAACGGGCGGCGGGGCGGATATGTGCGGGCAAAAGTACATCCATATATTGCCTAACGGGTTCGTCGCGGATAATAAAGCGGTCAAAAAAGCTAGGCGTTCTGCGCTGTGCGGAACGGTGACGCACGTCGATCTGTTCCGCGGCGGCGCGGTGTTGTCGGTGGACGTAAAGGGCTTTGACGAGCCTATCACAGCCGTATTGAGTGATTATTCGGGCGGCGGCGCAGGCAGTAAGATAAAGCTTGCGGTCGATCCCGATTCGATCGTCGTCGGTCGGGGCGAAACGTTGGTCGATGCGATAAAGCGAAAATAATGCCGCATAGCCGCGTAATGTATTTTACTTTGAGCGGCGCGTAATGTATAATATAAACAGTATAGACGGCGCATCGAACGGCGCCGAACGAAAGGATGTTGTATGAATATTTGGCACGACATAGGCAAGGAACGAATAACCGAAAACGCGTTTGAAACGCTTATCGAGATACCCAAGGGCAGTAAAGCCAAGTACGAGCTCGATAAGGAAACGGGCTTATTGCGGTTGGATAGGATCTTATATACGTCTACGGTATATCCGGCAAACTACGGGTTTATTCCGCGCACGCTTGCCGACGACGGCGATCCGCTCGACGTTTTGGTGCTGTGCAACGAGCAGATATTTCCTATGACGCTCGTTCGGTGCACGCCGATAGGCGTTATCAAGATGGTAGACGACGGCGAGCTCGACGAAAAAATAATCGCGGTCGCGGTCAACGATCCGACGTATAAGCATTTTTACGATATCAAGGAATTGCCGCAACATCTGTTCGACGAAATGATGCACTTTTTCGAGGTGTATAAAATGCTCGAACATAAGCAGACCGCAGTCAAAGAGATATGTCACAAGTACGACGCGATAGAGATAGTGCGCAAGTGCATGGCTAATTATAACGCAAAGTACGGCGAATAAACATCCGCCGCTATCACATCAAATTACTTTTTACTTTCGGGAGAACGTATTTATGAATTACAGACAGCAATCGCTTATCAAGCACGGCGAGTGGAAGGGCAAGATCGAAACGGTGTGCCGCGTGCCGGTCGACGGCAAGGATAATCTTTCGCTCGCGTATACACCCGGCGTTGCCGAGCCGTGCATGGCTATACATAACGACGTCGATAAAAGCTTCGAGCTCACGCGGCGTTGGAACACCGTACCCGTCATTACCGACGGAACGGCGGTCTTGGGCTTGGGCGATATCGGACCGGAGGCGGGTATGCCCGTAATGGAGGGCAAGTGCGCTTTGTTTAAAGCGTTCGGCGACGTCGACGCTTATCCGCTGTGCCTGCGCACTAAGGATACCGAAGAAATAATCAATACCGTGAAATTGCTCGCGGGCTCGTTCGGCGGTATAAATCTCGAGGACATTTCCGCGCCGCGCTGTTTCGAGATAGAAACGCGCTTGAAAGCCGAGCTCGATATCCCCGTATTCCACGACGATCAGCACGGCACGGCGATAGTTATGTGCGCCGCGCTCATAAATGCGTTAAAGCTCGTAGGCAAGGATAAAGCGGATATAAAGATAGCAATGAACGGCGCGGGCGCGGCGGGCATAGCGATAGCTGAATTTCTGTTGCGTTTCGGCGTTAAAGACATCGTCATTTGCGATACGCGCGGTGTTATATACGAAGGCCGCGACGGCTTGAACGACGCAAAGCGCAAGATCGCCAAGCTCACCAACCGCAGTAAGATCAAAGGCTCGCTCGCCGATGCAATGCGCGGCGCGGACGTTTTTATAGGCGTGTCCGTACCGAATTGCGTAACCAAGGATATGGTAAGATCGATGAACGATAAGCCCATACTGTTTACATGCTCCAATCCCGTTCCCGAGATATTGCCCGACGAAGCGAAGGCGGCGGGCGCGTATATAGTCGGCACGGGTTCGAGCGAGTACAATAATCAGATAAACAACGTGCTTGTTTTCCCGGGGCTTTTCCGCGGGGCATTGGACGTGCGCGCGCGTACCGTTAACGACGAGATGATGACCGCTGCGGCGCACGGCATAGCGTCGTGCGTGCCCGACGCCGAGCTTTCCGTCGATCGTATTTTGCCGCTCGCTTACGATAAACGCGCGCACGAATGCGTTGCGAAAGCCGTGGCGGAAGCGGCTGTCAGGTCGGGCGTGAGCAAGCTCAAATAGGCATATGGCTATGCGTTTATCGCAATGTAAAAGCATAGCGTACAACGCTTGTTCGGAATGATATCGTAAAACAAAACTCCCGTCGTGCTTGATATGAGTGCGACGGGAGTTTTATAGCTTGTATCGTAGCTATTATTTCTTTTTAAGCTCGTAGCCCGTTTTGCTGTCGAGCACCGTATACCCGAGAGCGTCGAGCTCGGCGCGCAGTGCGTCGGACGTAGCCCAGTCTTTGTTTTGCCGTGCGACGAAACGTTTTTCGGCGATAGCTTTAACGTCGTCGGGCACGGTGCTTCGATCGTTGTCGTCGGCAGGCAACGGTTCATAAAGCTCCAATCCGAGTATTTTGTCGAGCTCGACTGCGGCGTCGTATATTTCGCGGCAGGCGGGGAGCTTAGCCATGGTCCACATTTCGCCGAGTGCGAGCGGAAAGTTGAGATCGTCGTAAACGGCGTCGACGACCGCCGCTTTTTGTTTTTCCACGCGGCTTTGGGTGTCGTCGTCGGCTTTCGGCGCCGTCGAGCACGCGGATATAATGCCGCGCAGTCTGTTGTATGCCGTTGCCGCGCCGTTCAGTCCGTCGAACGTAAAGTTGAGTTTGTTGCGGTAGTGCGTATTTAGGCAAAAATATCTGAACGCGAGCGGCGAATACCCGCGCGCGATCAAATCGTCGACAGTGTACACGTTGCCGAGCGATTTGCTCATTTTTCCGCCGTCGACGAGCATGAATTCGCCGTGCATCCAAACGTTGACTACTTTGTGACCTTCGAGCGCTTCCGACTGCGCTATTTCGTTTTCGTGGTGGATGGGAATATGATCGACGCCGCCGGTGTGGATATCGAAACGATCGCCCAAAAACTTTTTGCTCATCGTCGAGCATTCGATATGCCACCCGGGATAACCCATGCCCCAAGGCGACTGCCACTGCATGATGTGGTTCTTTTCCGCTTTTTTCCAAAGCGCGAAGTCGGCGGGGTGGCGCTTTTGCGTGTTGACTGCGACGCGCGCGCCCGCGAGCGCATCGTCGAGATTGCAACGCGAAAGCTTGCCGTAGCCGTCGAATGCGGAAATATCGAAGTAAATGCCGTCGTCGGTTTCGTAACCGTAGCCTTTTTCGCACAGTGTTTCGACGAACGCGATCATTTCCGATATAGATCGGAAGAGCGTCGTGTAGGGAAAGAGTGTCTACGACAGTGTA
>CANDGE010000032.1 GCA_947384195.1 uncultured Clostridia bacterium | reverse complement strand
CGTCGGCACGCAATATGTAAGTCCTTTTGCCGTTCTCGTCGACGTTTACGGCAACGGTGCGGCAAACTGTATATTCTATAAACTTACCGCCCGACGTCTGTCGGCAAACCACGACAGTACCGTCGTCGGCTTGCAGCGACGATTCGGGCGCGATCGTCTCCGGCCCCGTCGGACGCACCGTCGCTATCATACTGCCCGACGGTATCTCGGGCGACATAGTGTCGGTCACGACGGGGAACAGCCCGTAATTGCCGAACGTCAAATAGTATTCCGGATCCGAAACGGCGATAAGCGAATTTATCGTCAATACGAGCAACACCGCGAGCAAAAAAGCCGCAACGGAATAGCCGACGATCATGCCGACGCGCCGTTTCTTTTGCTTTTTTACGGGCGCCGCCGCAGCCTTCGCTATGCTCTTATCCAATTCGCCTGACATACCGTTACGCCGATGTCCAACCTTGTTTTATTTGAGCGTTGCCCGCTCATATCCGATATATTATAGCACTGCCCGACCGATATGTCAAGGCTCGTCGCTTTTTTGCGAAAAAAATTACGGTCGCAAAATTCCCCCGTTTGCTTGCGCACGCAAACGAATTTTGGTATAATTTATATATGACAAAACTCGAACTAATGCGCATTTGCGAAAATACCGACGAGGACGCCTTTGAACAGGACGATTTTCCTGAACGCCGCCGCAAGTCCGATAAAGACGCATACGACGAATTTTACGACGACGTAAAGCAGCCGTCGCGATATATAAAAGAAGATTGGTAACCGATATCGGTCGTTTTCCGAATCTTTAACTTTTTTGCATCACATCATCGGTGCGAGCAAACGCAAAACGCTACGCACCAAGCGCGTGACAAGAGTAACGTCGTTTATCTCTTCGTCGGTTATTTCGTGACTGACTTCGCACGTAGCGACGAAATCGGCTTTCATATCGGCAATCGTATCTACGTTGTACAATATAGCGCCGTCCTCGAAGTGCAGATAGAACGAACGGTAATCCATGTTGCACGTGCCTATAAACGCGCGCTCGTCGTCCACGATCATCATTTTCGCGTGGATAAATCCGGGCGTATACGTATAGACCTTGACCCCCGCTTTTTTAAGTACGGGCACAAACGACTTGGTCGTTTTGTAAACGATCTTTTTATCGGGTATATGCGGTATTATAATGCGCACGTCCACGCCCGCGGTAGCCGCATTTACGAGCGCCGTTTGCGTCTCGTTATCGAGTATCAGGTACGGCGTAGTTATACATACCGAACGCTTTGCGGTAGATATCAGATTGATAAACGCGCTTTCTATCAAGTGGTCGTCGCGCCCCGGCCCCGACGACAACGGCTGAACGTATCCCACCGCCGACTGAACGGCTGTCGTCGACAAATAGTTTTCGTACTCGAATCCGCGCTCGCTCAGTATGCTCCAAAACGACAAAAACATAGCGGTGAAGCTCCAAACCGCCGCACCCTCGAACCGCATATGCGTGTCCTTCCAATGCCCGAACCGCACTATCTTGTTTGCGTATTCGTCGGCTATATTGTTTCCGCCCGTATACGCGATCTCGCCGTCGATAACGGTGATCTTTCTGTGCGAACGGTTGTTCAACCGCATATCGAACGAAAGCGTTATTTTATTGAACGGCAAGACCTGAACACCGCCCGCAAGCAACCGCTTTATCCCCTTTTTAGGCAACGTGAACATACTGCCGACGTCGTCGTAAATAAGCTTAACGTCGACGCCCGCCGCCGCACGCTCGATCAACGCAGTCTCGAATGCATCCCATATCTCGCCGCGCTCGATTATGAAATACTCCATGAAAATAAATTTTTTCGCGTTGCGCACGTCATTAAGCATATCGGGAAAAAATTTATCGCCGAGCGAATAGTACTCGGTTTGCGTTCCGCCGTACACGGGGTACGATCCCGCATTAAGCACAAGATCCGCGCACGTCGCGCCCGTCGGATTGAGCGACGTCCGCGAATTCAAAAGCTGTGCGTTGGTCATGTTGAGCAAGACCTGTTGCATGTCCGACGCGTGCCGAAACCGCTTGCGCGTCCGTCTGTTCAGTCGTTGCCGCCCGATAAACAGATACACCAACCCGCCGAACGCAGGCGCAAGCAATATCAACACGCACCAACTCAATTTATAGCTCGGGTTTATATCGCGCGATACGATATACAGACATATCAAAAAACTGAAAAACTCGAATATGAGCCATATCCACCAAAACTGCGACGCAGCATAAAGTATCCCGACCACGATTATCGAGATCTGTAACAGTAACGATATTACCGTTATCGCCGCCTTTTGAGATAATAGTTTTAATAGTTTTCTGAACGTTCGCATATTCTCGTAAGTACGTATATAGTTTACCACATACGCAAAAATAAATCAAAACAACTGTGAAAAGAATTTACAAATACTCATTGACGGGAACTCGGTTTTCAAACCGAACGGTATGTCCGATACCGAGCCGTCGCAACGTGCTTTTGACGGCGTCGGCATTCGTTCGATAATGCTCGACCTTGTGCGAATCGCTGCCGAACGAGAATCTCCGCCCGCCGAGCTCGACATAGCGCGCGAGAATATCGAACGGCGTAATAACGTCGCGATCCTCCGCGCCCGTACGAGTATTAAGCTCGATCGCCGCGCCGCGCTCGATCACCGCTTCGAGTATCTTATCAATAAGCGACGCATGCTCGCCGCAATACAACCGCTTATCGGCATACGGCGCATAGCGCGCGACGTATCCCAAATGTCCGAGTACTTGAAAATCGACCGCGGACGTAACGCTTTCGAGCACGGCATTCAAATACAGCTCATACGCCGAACGCTTATCCAGTCCGTCGAAGAATGCGGGGTAATAACAATCGCCGCGCCCGGATACCGAGTGCACGCTCATTATCGCATAATCGAACGGATATTTACGCAGCATGTCGACGTAATACGGCTCGGCTTTACGCGAATAACCGAGCTCCGCGCCTTTAAGTATTTTGACGTCGCCGAACTTCTCGGACGCATCGTCTGTCTCTCGAAAAAATCCGTCGACGTCCAAAGTCGCGCCGCCCTGCCCGTCGAGCATAAGATCGAGATCGCAATGATCGGAAAAACCTATCGTCTTATCGCCGTCGGCGCGCGCCGCAAGCAAATATCGCTCGATGCTCTCGTCGCTGTCCGACGAAAAATGCGTATGTATGTGTATGTCTGTCATATACCGTGATTGTAACACTTTATAACGTAATTGTCAATTTTTTATTAAAGACATCGGATCCGTTGTAAAACTCCGCCGCACGGATCAGTTCATGAAAATTTTATTTACGGTAATATATCCGCCGCGATGGTTGGTGACAAAGCCCGCCCAATCGAGTATTGCCGCATAATACGTGGAACGACGCAAAGTTTTATCCCCGATATTTTTTTCGTAGAACTCGGTCGAAATATACCCGTCGATCGTGTCGACCGATAATCCGCCGCTTCCAATGCGAGTTCCGTTTTGTGCCGCGTTAGCTCCGAGATCCATTTGCCCACCGAGAGCAATCGCTTTATTTAATATAGCAAACAATATTTTAAATTTGCAATTGAGTGCGGTATAGCGAGAATTCATCACTCCGTCGCCGTTTTCGGACAACCAAAGCTTCATTACGCCGCCGTTTATCATTATCAATTGCGATTCGCCGCCGTCTTTCTCGATCTTATTGCAAATGATATTCGTAAATTCAATAAAATTTATATTCATGACAACTCACCGTCACATTAAATTTTTTATGAACGTAACAATGTCGTTTTCCGTATCCACGCGCGCCTTATACCCGACCGCCGATCGCCGCAAAAAACACGATCGAACTTTCATGACAACAGCCGCATCACACCCAAAACATATGCCGGTCGTAAACGTGCGTGCGATTACCGTCCAACATTTCAATGTAAAATTTAGGCGTTTCTATGAGATGTTGTATTATAAAGAATCGAGTTCGCCATTTACCGCTCCCGAAAGTTATTTTGCTGTTTTACTTTCGTACACTCAATTCTTTATTTTTGATAAAGTTTTATTCGGTTGTTAGGTTTTATCTGATAATGCTTTTTGAATAATGATTTAACCGTTCTTGATTTCTATTTGTAATTTCAATTTACATTTCGGGCAGTAGATTTCCGCATTCGAGCCGTCGCCAATTTGAATAATTTATACCCTCATTCGGGGCAAACAACGCAGTTTTGTCATAGGCTTTCCGTTATTGCATTAGTATTTAATTTTTTGAAATGCAAAATTGATAATACGCAAATCGGCAAAAAGAATAAGCACCAGCCAATCAACGCTATTGTGCCGCCGTTACCTTGATTCGTTGCGGGTAACGGCAAAATAGGTACAAACATACAAACACAAAATATACCGTGCAACATTAAAAGCAATTTTAACGCTTTATCAATTTTAGTTTCGGTTTGAATAGTTAAGCCGACAAAAAACGTGGAAATAGCAAGCAACCCGTAACCCAATAGATCAAGATTAAACAGCCAACTGCCCGCAGATGTAAATGAAAAGGCTTGCAAAATTTTTTCGTCAACCGATTTGTGTAATACGGTAGTTAACTGAGTAAAATATACGATGCTGATAATTGTAGCGTATATCACGCCTATGGCAACGCCGATTTTTGCCGCAGCATAGCGTTCTTTTTGCGTATAGCAAGAGTAACCGCAAGCAGTAGCCACCCAGCCCCATGAAAGCACAGTGCAAACGCCGTAACTTAAATTTTCGGTAAATGTGTTTTGAGCAAACAACGCCACAACCAAACAAATCAAAAATATAGCAATCGAACAGCAAACTACTATTGAAGAAATAAAACCTATTTTTCTATTCATTTTTAGCTCCGAATAATTTTTCTACTAAATTATCAATTAAAATATCTCTTTGCGCTTTATCCGCAAAATCAAATTTGTCTTTATAAAGTTCCCAACGTAAAAATATACCTTGCAATCCGTGTATTAAAAGGGCGGCACTAAAAAACGCATTATCGTTTAACCCTAAATTATTTGCGTGAAAACAATATCGCGCTAATGTTTGAAAAGTATTGTCGTTTGCTTTCCCTTGCATTAGATCGCCCAAAATTGATATTTTAGCGATTTCGGGATTGCCCATTAAAAAATCAATAGGAATTTTAACCGAACATTTTAGTTTTTCCATAGGCGAAAGCCCTTCCATATTCGGTTTTGATTGAGCAATAACATTACCGATAATCTGCCGTACGCAAATATCGACTAAATTTTTTTTGCTTTGAAAATGATAGTTAATAAGCCCAACGCCGATCCCCGCTCTTTTGGCAATTTCTCTTATTGTAATTTTATCAATATTGCCGTTTGCTTCTTTTATCGAATCAATAGTAACATTGATAATTTTGTCTTTAATTTCCATTTTGCAACTCCCATTGAACATAGTTTTGAACAGTGTTCAGTATAAATGAAAATGATAGACTTGTCAAATGATTTGTGTTAAAATAGAGTATGTTTATTATTCGCTTGTGCATACCGTCCGGGGACGGAATACGCTGCCTTGACAAATTGTAAATGGCGACGATTTATCTCCCGTAAGTCATAAAACCGCCGTCCCTTACGGCGCAAAAGAAAAAGAAACCGAAAACTCGGTTTCTCAATCCGGGTGTTTGTAACCCATGTTGTTATGGTGCCGGTGATCGGAGTCGAACCGATACGGGTTATTAGCCCACCGGATTTTGAGTCCGGCGCGTCTGCCAATTCCACCACACCGGCAAAGCATAATGATTTTACATCATTTAAAGAGCTTTGTCAAGCATTTTTATATAATTGCACAAATCGATAAATATAGATATGTTCGATGCGCAACCTCGGTCGTATTCGGTTGCCTTTTTTTTTGAATTGTATTATAATCGATACGAATACATTTAACGGGAGCATTATGACAAGTCCCAATATCAAAGTCGGAATAGTAGGAGCGAACGGCTATGCGGGCGCGGAGGTCTTGCGGCTGATAGCGTCGCACCCTTCCGCAGAACTTTCGGTCGTCACGAGTCGCGCGCACTTCGGAAAACGCGTTTGCGATGTTTTTCCCGCACTGCCGTCGCCGCTCGTGTTTTCGGACATGAACGACCCGTCGCTCAAAAAGTGCGACGTCGTATTCGTCGCGTTGCCGCAAACGGCAGGCGCGGCGCTCGTCGGCGAGCTGATAGACGCTAACGTTCGCGTTATAGACCTTTCGGCGGACTATCGGTTCGACGACGTCGAGCTATACGAAAAAACGTATAACGTCGCCCATCCCCGCCCCGATCTCGCATCTATCGCGGTATACGGGCTGTGCGAAGCCGATCGCGACAAAATACACAACGCTCGGCTCGTCGCGAATCCGGGCTGTTACGTCACGAGTGTGCTTTTGCCCATGCTCCCGCTGTGCAAAGCGGGGCTCGTTTCCGACATAATAGCAGACAGCAAAAGCGGGACGAGCGGCGCGGGACGAAAAAGCGACGAAGCGTATTCGTTCTGCACGGTTGACGAAAACTTTAAAGCGTACGGCGTGTTCACGCACCGCCACGCGCCGGAAATGAGCGAAAAGCTCGGCAAGCCGATACTTTTCACCCCGCACCTTTTGCCGATCAAACGCGGCATACTGTCCACCGTTTATTTCGACGTGACCGACGCCGATAAGGCATTAAACGTATTGCGCACGGCATATAATAACGAGCCGTTCGTATCGTATACCGACGCACTGCCCGAGATATCTTCGGTCGCATACACCAACCGCTGTTTATTCTCGGCGCGGTTCTCCGAAAAGCGCGGGATCGTCGTTTCGGTGATAGACAATCTTTTAAAGGGCGCGGCGGGTCAAGCCGTGCAAAATATGAACATCATGTTCGGGCTGAACGATACCGCGGGACTGCCGCTGTATGCGCCCGTATAAATTTTTTACGGAAGTTATAGTATGAAAGACAGCTTTAAATCGACGATCGAGCGCGCAAACATCATTTGCGAAGCGCTCCCCTACATACGCAAATACACGGGCAAAACAATAGTCGTCAAGTACGGCGGCAACGCCATGAACGACGAAGCGGTCACCACGACCATACTTCAAGACATAGCCGCGCTCAAGATCGTGGGGGTCAACCCCATACTCGTGCACGGCGGCGGACCCGAGATAAACAGACTGCTCGGCAGACTGGGTATCGAGCCGCAGTTTAAAAACGGTATGCGCGTCACCGACGATCAAACCATGGAAGTGGCGCAAATGATACTCTGCGGCAAGATAAACAAAAACATCGTCGGCGAACTCAATTCGATGGGCGTTAAAGCCATCGGTCTGTGCGGCAAAGACGCGCGGCTCATCAAGGCGGAAAAGCTCGACCCCGAGCTCGGCTACGTCGGCAAGATAACCGAGATCAACGCCAAGCTGTTGGAGATACTCGCCAAGGACGAGTTTATCCCCGTCATTGCGTCGATAGCGACAGACGAAGCGGGCAACGGCTACAACGTAAATGCGGACGTTGCGGCGGCGGCTATCGGCGCGGCAATGCACGCCGAAAAGCTTTTGTTCCTTTCCGACATAGACGGTATAATGGCGAACAAGGACAAAGCCGAAACTCTTATCGACCGCATATCGGTATCCGAGCTTCGCAAAATGATAAAGGACGGTTCGATATCGGGCGGCATGGTGCCCAAAGCCAATAGCTGTATCGACGCTATCGAACGCGGCATAAACAGCGTGTTCGTGCTCAACGGCACGCTTCCCCACTCCATACTGTTGGAGCTGTTTACGGACGACGGCGTAGGCACTATGATAGAAGCCTAACCGAACGCACGATCGACGCATAAAACCGTTTTGACAAACCGCGGCGATACCGCATATATAAAACAAGTCAAAGGTGGACCATGAATTTCAACAAGATCAAAGAGGCGGAAGCCGTACACTATATGCCCGTATTTTCGCGGGACAATCTCGTGCTCGACCACGGAAACGGCAACTGCCTGTACGATATAAACGGCAATGAATACGTCGACTTCGTTGCGGGCATTGCAAGCAATATTCTCGGCTACGACCACCCCGAATACACTCAAACGGTATGCGAGCAGGTACACAAGCTCATCCACGTATCCAACCACTATTACACGGCGATACAGTCGGAATACATAACGCGCTTGTGCGAAGCGACGGGCTTTGCACGCGTATTTTTGTGCAATTCGGGCGCGGAAGCCAACGAATGCGCCATCAAGCTCGCGCGGCGTTATTTTAAAAATCACGGCGGTCCCAAGCGCATACTTTCCGCCGAGCGCGCGTTTCACGGCAGAACGCTCGCTACGCTCACCGTCACGGGCAACGAAAACCAGCACAGCGTCTATGCACCGCTCCCGTCGGGCTTCGCCAGTTTTAAATACAACGATTTCGACGACTTTAAAGCAAAGCTGACAGACGACGTAGGCGCGGTCATGCTCGAAACCATACAGGGCGAATGCGGCGTCCGCCCGTTTTCCAACGACTTTTTGGTAAACGCTTACGCGCTTTGCAAGTCGAAAGGCGTGCTGTTTATCGTCGACGAGGTGCAAACGGGCATGGGCAGAACGGGCAAATTGCTTTCGGTCGAGCACTTCGGGGTCAAGCCGGACATCGTTACGCTCGCAAAAGGCATAGCGGGCGGCATACCCATGGGCGCGTGCCTTGCGAACGAGGACGTCGGAACAGCGTTCGCGCTCGGCGATCACGGCTCCACGTTCGGCGGCAACCCGCTCGCCTGCGCCGCGGCAAACAAGGTTTTGGAAATACTGACGGACGGCGGTCTGTTGGAAAGCTCCGCGCCGATCGGCGAATACTTCGGCGAACGGCTCGCGCATTTTTCCAAGTACAACTTTATTGCCGACATACGCGGCAAAGGACTGATGCGCGGAATACAGTTCATCGAAAAACTGCCCGCCGCCGCTATCGAAGGCAAGTTGCGCGAGCGCGGGTACTTGGTCAACGTCGCAGGCAACAACACCATTCGGCTCGTTCCCCCGCTTACGATCGAAAAAGAACAGATCGACGGACTGATCGCGGCGCTCGACGACGTGTTGGCGTCGACAAATGTCATTTAACGGATAACTTGCGAAAAAACATGCGGCGCATTTTCGGCAAAAACCCCGAAAATGCGTTTTTCGTTTACGTTTTGCTTGCCTATTTCGATAATTAATGATATAATAAATATCTATTTGATAAAAATTCAACGTTCGCGGTTTCGCGACGGATCAAGGAGAATCATGGACGTATCGTCATACAAAGCCAAAGGCAGAATAGAACATAAGCACTTGCTCAATCTTTTGGACTATTCCGCCGCTGATATATACGAAATACTGCATTTATCGAGCGAGCTCAAAAACGCGTTTGTCAAGGGCAAAAAGCACGAGTACTTAAAAGGCAAAACTCTTGCCATGATATTTTCCAAATCGTCCACGCGCACGCGCGTTTCGTTTGAAATGGGCATGCACCAACTGGGCGGGCACTCGCTGTTTCTTTCGAGCAACGATATTCAGCTCGGTCGCGGCGAAACCATACACGATACCGCGTGCGTATTGTCGCATTACGGCATAGACGGCGTGATGATCCGCACGTTCAAGCAATCGGACGTCGAAGAACTCGCCAAGTACGGGAAATTCTCGGTGATCAACGGCTTGACAGACGATTTTCATCCCTGTCAAGCTCTCGCAGACATCTTTACCGTATACGAAAAATACGGTCAGCTCAACGGCATAAAGCTCGCCTACTTCGGCGACGGCAATAACATGGCGCACTCGCTCATGCTCGCAGGCGCAAAGACCGGGATGAATGTGTATATCTGCTCGCCCAAAGGCTTTGCTCCCGATCCCGAGATCACGACTATGGCGCAAAAATTCGGAAACGTGACCGTTACCGACAGCGTAGAGGAAGCGGCGACGGGCGCGGACGTTTTGTATACGGACGTGTTCTTCTCCATGGGACAAGCCAAAGATCCCGCCAAAGAAAAAGCGCTGATGCCCTATCAAGTCAATGCGAACGTTATGGCAATGGCGGATAAGGACGCGGTATTTATGCACTGCCTGCCCGCACACCGCGGCGAAGAGGTGACCGAGGACGTTATAGACTCCACGCGCTCGGTCGTATTTCAAGAGGCCGAAAACCGCTTGCACGTGCAAAAAGCGGTCATGTGCCTGCTCATGGGTAAATGATCGTGTCTGCGCAAATGACTACATATCTCGCTATACGCCGCGCGACCGACGACGATACCGACGCGGTGCTCAAAGTCACCAAGGAATCGTTTTCGCTTTACCAAGAGGATCTGCATGTCAAATACGAGGTAAAGGCGCTTAAAGAGACGATCGAAACCACGCTCCGCGACATACGCGAAAACGCGGTATTCGTGGTAGAACGATTCGGAAAGCTTGTCGGAGCCATACGTATAAAAAAACTGTCCGACGAGCTTTGGTACATATACCGTTTCGGCGTCAGCCCCGATATAAACAATACGGGATTGGGCTCTGCCCTGCTGGATGCGGCGGTCATGTACGCGCGCGACAACGGCGCAAAAGCCGTCGCGCTCCACACCAATTCCAAATATTACCGTCTTGCCCGCTACTATTACGGCAAACAGTTTTACGTCCACTCCACGACGTTCGATCGCGGTTACGTCCGCGCGCTGTTCGTTCTCGAATTCGACGATGAATCGGGCGTCGATCTTTCTCCCGCATTTTTGCAATAGCGAAAATATTTACCAAAGACGACTATACAATAAACGCGAGGTAATTATGGGTTTTATTATCGCCACAGACAGCACGTGCGATCTCACAAAAGAGATGTTGCGTGAGATGAACGTGCTCTCTCTCGACATGATGTACTTTGTCAACGACGTCGGCTACGGCAAAGACGACGCAAACGCGATCGAATTTCACGAGTTTTACGACGCCATGCGAAACGGCGCGCGCACAAGCACGTCAATGATCAACGAAGAAACGGCGGAAAGCTTCTTGACCGAGCTCACCGCGCAAGGCAACGACGTATTGTACCTATCGTTTGCGGGCGCACTGTCGGGCACTTACGAGAACTTTAAGCGCGTCGCCCGAAAACTCGATCAAACGAGCGATCGCAAGGTATTCGTAGTCGATTCCAAATGCGCGTCCGGCGGCGAAGGATTGTTCGTTACGCTCGTCGCGCAAAAACGCGATTCGGGCGCAACGTTCGAGCAAACATGCGCCTATGCGGAAGAAATACGCGACAGAGTCATCCACTATTTCGTGGTCGACGATCTCAAATATTTGGCGCGCGGCGGCAGGCTAAGCAAGGGCTCGGCGTTCTTCGGAAACATGCTCAACATAAAGCCGGTACTGCATGTGGACGAGATCGGACGGCTCGTGCCCATCAAGAAAGTGATCGGCAGAAAAAAATCGCTCAAAGCGCTCGTCGACAAAATGGAAGAACGCTACAACAAAGAGAGCGACGTGGTATATATCACTCACGGAGATTGCTACGACGACGCAAAGTACGTCGCCGACGAAGTTACGGCAAAGTTCGGCATGCCCGTTAAAATAATCCCGTTGAGCTACGTGATAGGCAGTCACTCCGGACCCGGTACGGTCGCCCTATTCTTTACCGGCGACAGCCGCACCGAAAAATAGTTTCGTATGCCCGCTTGTTTGAATAAACAGCGGGTATTTTTTATTTTCGGATCATAATGGATTTTTTACGAATTTAAAATATTTTTGAAAATATATTGACAAACATGTAGGAATGTGTTATAATTTACACAATTATTGCTAAAAAGGAGAAAAAGATGAAGCAATACAAACTCATAGCAGGTCCTACGACAAAACAGATGCTCGACAAAGGCTCGAAGGATTCCGACGCGATACAAGCATTCGAGAACATCATCGCCCAACAAGCTCAACAAGGCTGGGAATATCATTCCATGGAACCTATCACGACGACACACATGGAGGGTTGCCTGTTCTCCAAAACGCCCGTCAGTTCTACGTTTTACATGCTCGTTTTCGTTAAGGAATAATAGTTGATCATACGTAACGACGAGTCCGAATCGACCGACGAATATGTATCGATAGAGATCGACGAACAAGATTTTTCGGATCCCGAACGGCGGCGACAAGCCGTTACCCGTCTTACGGATACCGTTTCGCCGCAACACTTTGCCCGAAAATTGGTGCGCCCGAAAATAAGCGCCGTTTCGACGATACTGAATATTACTATACCGCTTTGCGTGAGCGCGGCTGTTTTTTGCTTATTGTTTTTTACGGTGAACGATAATAAGCTTGCCTGGGCACTCGGTGTTTCGCTCGGTTTAACGGCGATATATTGTCTGTTGCGTTTGCGATCTATTCTTATTTGGTGCATACTCGTTTATCAGCGATTCGCACCCGACTCGACAAGACTTCGTTGCGTGTATACCCCGTCATGTTCGGAATACGCCGTAGCGGCATTAAAAAAATACGGCGTGATACGCGGCGTACCCAAAATAATCGCTCGCCTTAAACGATGCCATCATCCAAACGGCGGGTACGACCCGTTGGATTGATAAAACAAAAACGATAGGATCGAAACTACGACCCTATCGTTTTTGTTTTATGGCATCCATCGGCACAACATGAATAAAATCGAAGTCGCGTATGTATGACGCTAATCGAGCAAATTATCCAAACTCATAGAGTATGCGGGGATAAACGTTTCCAAAAAATACCCGACCGATCTTTCGGACATATCTTTGAGACTGTCGAGCGTCGCGTCGTATGCGTTTTTGAACTCGCTGTTGCCGACGGCGAGCTCCTCTACGCATTTGATTAGCGCGCTCATTTTGTCGGCGCATTTGACCAATGCGTACTCTTTGACGGATCTATCGGACTTTACGAACGGTGCGAACGCAGCTCTAAGCTCGTCGGGCAAAGTGTCGACAAGCTTTTGCTCGGCTCTGTGCTCGATGTTTTTGTACGCGCGATTTATATCGGCGTCGTAATACTTTACGGGCGTCGGAAGATCGCCCGTAACGACCTCCGCCGATTCGTGATACAGCGCGAGCACCGCCGCCTTTTCGGCGTCGTAATCGCCGCCGTACACGGTGTTTTCTATAACGCACAGCGCATGAGCTATCATAGCGACCTGCATAGTGTGTTGCGCAACGTCCTCGACCGAAGTATTGCGCATGAGCGCCCATCGGTCGATGAGTTTCATTCTGTCGAGAAAAGCGAAAAATTTACTTACCATCTGTTTCGTCCGCCGTCGCGTTGCCGAACAACGCTTCGTTCTTCGAGCAAGTGCGTATAGTCTTTTTCGCAAGTTTGATCACATTGTCGACGTTGAACCCGCACACCTCGAACATGACGTTCGCGGGCGCGGATGTTCCGAACAAGTCCATACAGCAAAACTCTCCGTCCAGTCCGACGTACTTATACCAACCCGTAGAACGCCCCGCTTCGATAGCGACGCGCGCACGCACCGCCGACGGCAAAACGGACTCGCGGTATTTGACTGTTTGGATATCGAACAGCTCCATGCACGGCATACTGACAACGCGCGCATCTATATCTTCCCTTGCAAGCTTCTTTTTGGCTTCCATGGCAAGCCCGAGCTCCGAACCGCTTGCCATAAGAATAACGTCGGGCGTTTCCTTTTCGCTGTTAGCGACGATATACCCGCCGTAAAGCGCGTCGACGCCCGTGCAATCGAGCTGTTTGAGCGCTTGCCGCGACGTAACGATAGCCGTAGGGCTTTTGCCCGTCCACGCCGATTCGTACGCCGCCGCCGTTTCTTTTGCGTCCGCGGGGCGGAAAACCTTTATCCCGGGAATGGAACGCAACATTTCGAGCTGTTCTATCGGCTGATGCGTGGGTCCGTCCTCGCCGACGCCTATACTGTCGTGCGAAAGTATGTACATTACGGGGATATTCATCAGCGCGCTCATGCGCAACGCCGCTTTCATATAATCGGAGAATACGGTAAACGTCGCGCAGAACGGCAACAAGCCGCCGTGCAGATACATGCCGTTGCAGATAGCGCCCATAGCGTGCTCGCGTATACCGAAGTGTATATTGCGCCCGCTCTGCGCGTCGAGAACGTCGCCCCCGTCCTTTATGACTACCATATTGGATGTGGCGAGATCCGCCGACCCGCCTACAATAAACGGGTATTTTTGCGCGATGGTGTTGAGTATGCGTTGCGACGACGCGCGCGTAGCCTCGTCCTTTTGCGGTTTTTCGTAAATGCTGTCAAGCTCTTCAAAATCGATACTGCCCTTGCGCCACGCTTGAAATTCTTCGTACAGTTCGGGATACTTCGTTTTGTACGCTTTGACCGTCTTGTTCCATTCCGACTCGTACTTGGCAAACGTCGGAGATAAAGACGAAACAAACTCGGTGACTGCGGGCGCCACGTCGAAAGCGGCGGTCTTATATCCGAGCGCCTTGCGCAAAGCCTTGATATTATCCGAGCCGAGCGGCGCGCCGTGACATGCGCTCGTTCCCGCAAGCGGCGAACCGTAGCCGATAGTAGTATCGATGATGACGAGCGACGGCTTGGTCTTTTCGGCTTTTGCGAGCGTTATCGCCGCAGATATCTCGTCTATATCCTCGCCGTTGTTTACGTGCACGACGTGCCAGCCGAGCGCCTCGTGACGCTTGCCCACGTCCTCGGTGAACGCAAGATCGGTGCTGCCCTCGATGGTGATCCCGTTGCTATCGTAAAGAACGATCAACTTGCCGAGCTTTTGCGTGCCCGCAAACGATGCGGCTTCGTTCTCTATGCCTTCCATCATACAGCCGTCGCCGCAAAGCGCGTATGTATAATGATCTATAAGCTTGCAATCGGGTCGATTGAACTTTTCCGCCAATATGCGCTCGGCGAGCGCAAACCCTACGGCATTGGCAACGCCCTGTCCCAAAGGACCCGTCGACACCTCTACCCCCGTCGTAACGCCGTATTCGGGATGCCCCGGCGTTTTGGACGAGTGTTGACGGAAACGCATGAGATCTTCCTTAGTCAAGCCGTAGCCGAATATATGAAACAGCGAATACAGCAACGCCGAGCCGTGTCCCGCCGAAAGAACGAACCTATCTCTATCGAAAAAATTGGGGTTCTTCGGATTGTGCTTCAAATGCTTGGCAAACAGCGTATAGCCTATCGGCGCGGCGCCCAAGCAAATACCGGGGTGTCCGCTTTTAGCCTTTTCGATAGCTTCGACCGACAGCATACGCAGGGTCGATACGGTAAGTTCTTCGTTAGTCATCTTGTTCTCCTTTAAGAAAAATGCTTAATCAAAAATCGGCGTTGCCGTTATCGTTGCCTTTGTCGACGGACGCATAATCGCGAAACTCGTCGGTATCGACGTAATCGGCGGCGCCGTCCGCTTGCGGCGGAACGTAGTTTTGTATATATTCGGCGAGCGGCGCGCAGTCCAAACATGCGAAACCGTTGAGGAACGAATACAAAAACCGCGCTATCGATAAAACGCCGCTCGGCTTGTTCGATTCTATGTATATGGGCAAAACGGGATCGTGCACGCTCGTGCGCACGATAAAATACCCGTCCGCATGAGAAACATATGCGCGCACACCCTCGTAATTATCCTGCGAAAGCTTTAACATGCGTTCGGATATGCCGTTTAACCGCGTGATTATCTTTTCCGCCGCGGCGCGCCAATCGTTGCCCGTAAAAGCAAGGCGTAAGTCGGCTTCCTCGAGCGGCGTTTCCAACCCCGCAATAAGATCTGTCAAATCGCCGCCGTGCCTGTATAAATGCGCGAACGCTATCAGTATCTTGGCTATGAAATATGCGCCGTCGTCCAAAAAGTAATGTTCGGCAAACGCCGCGTGCCCGCTGCTTTCTATGGCGAGCGGCGCGTCCGTTCCGCTATCGCATAAGCGCTTGGCTTCGTCGATCACATTGCGGTAACCGCGCTTGAACCGTTTTTGCACGCCGCCGATGCTTTCTATAAACTTGCGCAAGCCTTCCGTAGTGACAGAGTCCGTGACGATAGTCGCACCGGGATGTTCGGGCAAGACCATAGCCGCGGCAAGCGCTATCAGCCTGCACCTGTTGACCTCCGTCCCGTCCTTTGTAACGACGGCGCACCTATCGACGTCCGCATCGAAAATTATGCCGAGATCGGCGCCCGACTCCGTGACGCGCGTTTTAAGGCTTTCCATCGCCTGCGCGTTTTCGGGATTGGGCGGGTGTGCGGGGAATGTTCCGTCGGGCTCCAAAAACTGCGATGCGGAAACGTCCGCACCGAGCGATGCGAGCACTCGGTCCGCAAAAAAACCGCCTGCGCCGTGTCCTGCGTCAACGACGATCTTCATGCCTTTGAGCGGCATGAACAAGCCCGTGCCCTTGCGTATGGTCTCGGAAAGAGTATCGCAATAAAGCCGCATATAGTCGCGCTTGATCACCATCGACTTGGACGACGGTTTGATGCGCTTTCGCTCGTTTGCGAGCGCGATTATTTCTTTGAGCTCGTCGCCGCTCACCCCGCCGTCGGCAGTAAAGAATTTAAGCCCGTTTATGTCCTTGGGGTGATGGCTCGCCGTGATCATTATCGCGCCGTCGGCGGACATGGACGGGAGTTTTGTCGTCATAAACGATGCGGGCGTGGAAAACAACCCGCAATCGTATATCTCCAAAGCGCAATCGCCGAGCGCGCTCACAATCGTTTTTTCAAAAAGCTCGCCCGTAAGTCTGCTGTCGCGCCCGACGGATATTTTGCAACGCGCCTTGCCCGTTCTTTCGACAAGCCACAGAGCAAACGCCCCAGCCAGATCGGCGACGGCTTGCTCGGTAAGAGTGGCGGGCTTACCTTCCGACGCGATCGCCACGCCGCGGATGTCGGTTCCGCTTTTTAAAACACCGTAATCGTTCATTTATGCTCCCGATCGCCCGTATAAAACGCAAGCCGATCTATTTGTATTATACAGCTTTTTAAACTATTTGACAAATGCTTTTCGCGCTTTTTCGACAATTTGCGCGACGAATTGCATATTTTTTTGTCGACTTTACACTAACGCGCAAAACTCGGCGTAGCTTTTTACCGTGTAGTCGGCTTCCGAACGCTTCGCACCGCTCGGATCGAACAAGCAAGCGTCTATGCCGAATGCCTTACCGCCGTGGATATCGGGATATACGCCGTCGCCGAATATTATCGTCCTATCCTTATCGGGCGCGCCTATCGCGGCGTGCACATACTCGAAAAACTTGACGTCGGGCTTATCGACGCCGACGTCCTCCGAAATAAAATACCCGTCCGTATGCCCGTCGAGCGCTTTCAGTCGCTCGGACGCGACAGCCTTGTAGCTGTTGGTCACTATATACACCTTTATCCCGCGCGAACGCAACCCGTCGACAAACGCGAGCGCGCCGTCTATCACGAATCTCGTCCTTTTTATCTCGCGCATATACGTCGCGTCGAACTCCCGCCAATCGAACTTTTCTCCCGTGCGCGCGGCGAGCATTTCAAACCGCTCGCGCGGAAGCTCGGCGCGCGAAAGTTCGCCGCGTTCGAGCCGCCCCCACACGTCGGGCAATATTTTTTCGTATTCGGCGACGATCTCGGCAGAAGGTCTTTTTGCTCCGACGGCACGCGCCGTCGCCGCTATCGCATATCTCATCGCCGCCTGAAAATCGAGCAACGTATCGTCGGCGTCGCACAACACCGCATCGTAACGGTTGCCGCGCGGAGTTTCGAGCGCGCGTTCCAATGCGCGCAGTGCGGCATTTAAATCGCCGTCAGTATTAACGGTACGATCGGCGTAGCGGCGGTATGCCTTATCTCGCTCCGCGACCAGCTCGTCGAGCCGCGCCGCAAGCGGTCTGCCGCTCCCCGCTATGCGCTCACGCAACACGTCGACGGGAGCGTGCAATCGCACTATATCGCAAGCGCGTCTAAGCTCCGCCATGCTTTTGGGGCACGTTACCGCACCGCCGCCGCAGGCTATGATATGCGCGTCGGAATTTACGGCTTCCGCAACGAGCAGATACTCCTTATCTCGGAACGCGCTCTCGCCGAACGCCGCAAAATACGCGCTTATTTCGCCGTAGCGCCGTGTAAACTCTTTATCGGTATCGAACACGGTCAAGCCGCGCTTTGCCGCGTACGCGCTTGCCAGCGTGCTTTTACCGCTGCCCATCGGTCCTATGAACGCTAACTTCTTTTTCCCGTCAACTGCCATATCAAATATTCCGTCGCTATAAAATACGAGTCCGCGCCCATGCCCGCAACGCACCCGTCGCAATTGGGCGCAAGCACGCTCACCTGCCGAAACGGCTCGCGCGCGAGAATGTTCGTCATGTGCGCTTCCACCTTTTTAACGCGCACGCAAGCGAGCGCGTCGGCTATCGCGTGCGAATAATGAGTGTACGCGCCCGCGTTTATCACCAACCCGTCAAACCCGCCGCGTTGCAATCTGTCGACTATTTCGCCTTCCCAATTAGACTGAAAGAATTCTATCTCCGCGCCCTTGCGCGCGGCAAACTCGGCAAGCTCGGAGTTTATCTCGTCGAGAGTTTTGTCGCCGTAAATGCTTTCGCGCTTTCCCGTCATGTTGACGTTCACGCCGTTGAGTATCAAAATTTTCATGATTTACGCTCCGTTTGTTCGAGTATCGTCTTTACGTTATCGAACACCGCGTGCGTGTCGATATCGCGTCCGTAAATAAATTTTTCGCCTTCGATCGCCTGATAAATAAGCATATCCGTACCGTCCGCCGCGCGTCCGCCGCTTTGCGCGCAACGCCTGACGAACGGCGTTCCGCCTTGCGCGTACACAAGATCGTACGCATACTCGAACTCGGGCAAAACGCATAACGCTTGCAATACGTCCTCGCCGTTCCAACCCGCGCTCGTGCAATTGACTATCAATTGCGCCGACTGATTCGCATAAAGCTCCGCGCCGAACGCCGAACACAGCTTGGCGGCGCGTACCGCAGTGCGGTCAAGCACGTACACGCGCTTTCCGCGATCGATAAGCGCCTTTGCCACCGAGCGCGCCGCACCGCCCGCACCGAGCACGAGCGCCGCTTCAACGTCAGTTCGCCAGTTAATGAAATTGCGGTCGAGCGCAAGCAAGAATCCCGCGCCGTCCGTTTCCGTCGCCGCGCGGTCGCTCGAACGCACTACGTTGACCGCGCCGTCGCCGTCGCAACCGATATATC